>JBGSSS010000122.1:0-9740 GCA_041736895.1 Pirellulales bacterium | reverse complement strand
CGCGAAGCCGGCACCGGCGAAATCTGCGGCTCCCGCCACTCCGCAGCGTTCCATCAAAGACGCCGCGCGCGAAATGCACGCCGCGCAGCCAAAGGGCTCCCGGGGCGATCAAGCGGCCAAGCGGGCGCTGCTCATGACGGTGATTTTCGCGTTTTCCGGCCTGATTGGCCTGCTGATCGGCTATTACATCGTCGCCAATGTCACGCCGATGGGCGATGTGTTGGGCCTAGGTCTGCCCGGCTTGCCCGCCCCCAAAGAGCCGGCCAAGTAGTCGCATGTGGTGTTATTCGAGCAGAATGAACCCGCGGAATATCAACACTCGTAAATGAGTGAGAATGTGTCTTTGGCTTCCTCACAAAATCCTAAGATTGTTCTGGCTTCGCCTGTTGTTCTGTGATTTAATACAGCCACAGAGAAGAATTCAGAAAAGAAGTCAGGTACTGGTTGTAACCGTCTTACTCATCATCCGAAGCCGGTTAGGGAATTGTGTTCGTGGGGAACCAATTCTGCGTTAGGGTTGCGTTGGCCGCTGTTGCCGAATTCTACGGCAACAACGGTGGAATCTTTTCAATTTGAATCTCATGCGAGTCTCATCCAAACGCGGGTTCACGCTCGTCGAACTTCTCGTCGTCATCGCGATCATCGGAATTTTGGTCGCACTCTTGTTGCCAGCGATTCAATCGGCGCGGGAAACAGCGCGTCGAAATAATTGCTTAAATAATCTGAAGCAAATCGGTTTGGCCACGCAGAACCATATTGACGCCGTGAAACATTTTCCGACCGGCGGCTGGGGGTGGAACTGGACCGGCGATCCTGATCGGGGATATGGCGCGGAACAACCATGCGGCTGGGCTTACAGTTTGTTGGACTATCTCGAAGAACCAGCCTTAAGAAAATTGGGAAAAGGTCAGAGCGCCACGGCAAAGCGCGCCGCCGCGAGGACTCTTGTGCGAACTCCGTTAGCGGCATTCACCTGCTCGACGCGGCGTCGAGTCGATATTTTCAGATTTAAGTTTGGTACTCTTGCACATAACGCCGATCACTCGGATCTTGTAGCTCGCGGAGATTACTGTGCCAACGCCGGTGATCAAGGGGCGAACGAGAATGGCGGCGGACCCGGGAGCTTATCCGAAGGAGATGGCGCGGGGTATTGGACTGCCAAAGATAACACGGCAAAACAAAACTATACGGGCGTCTGTTTTCTACGAAGCGAAATCAAGTCCAAGCAAGTCATCGATGGCCATTCGAAAACATATCTAGTCGGCGAAAAATATCTGGATTTAACCCAATATGAAATTGGTGATGATGCTTCGGACAACGAATTCCTGTTCACTGGTTTTGATAATGATATCTTCAAGACATCGGCCAAGGAGCCCGCTGCCGATGGCACGTTTCAGAGCGGCACGAAAGCCGATGGAACCCCGAAGTACGACGATCCCAATCGCTGGGGTTCGGCGCACTTGGCTGGCTTTCACATGGTGCTCTGCGATGGCTCGACCCGCGTGATCCCGTATGAAATCGATCTCACCACGCATAAGAATCTCGGCAATCGCCGCGACGGCAAAGCCGTGACCGTGCCGTAATGTATATAACGTAGGTGCGGCTGTGCCGCACAAACGGCGCGTGCGATTCGCAGGGAAAACTCTTGCACGGACAATGCCGCTAATCGCGAGATTCTGCCTGCGAAGCGTTTTCGCCTTGGAGAAACTTCTCTTTGCCCGGCACAGCCGGGCCTACCGCGGCAATTTCACCGCTTGCAGCACGCGCATCGTCGCCGGCGATTTGTTGAGCACATAGAAGTGCACGCCTGGCGCGCCCATCTCGACGAGCTCGCGCACTTGCCGCGTGGCGAACTCGACGCCGACTTCGAATTGCTGCTGCTCGTCCTCGGCCGCTGCTTCGAGTGCGGCCAAGAAATCCGTCGGGAGCTGCGCCTTGCAGAGCGACGCGATCCGCTTGATCTGCGCCAAGTTCGTCACCGGCAAAATCCCCGGCACGATCGGCACCGTCACGCCGAGCGCGCGGGCCTTGTCCACATACGTTCGGTAATCGCGGTTGTCGTAGAAGAGCTGCGTCACGACAATGTCGCCGCCGTGGTTCACCTTGCGGACGAGATTTTCGAGATCGGCGGCGGGACTCGCCGCTTCCTGATGCGTCTCGGGATAGCCGGCCACCGCGATGCCAAGCTGCGGAAACTCGCGGCGAATCAGGGCAACCAATTCACTGGCCCAGCGCAGGCCCCCCTCGACCGCGGTGAAGTTCGTTTGCCCCTGCGGCGGATCGCCGCGCAGGGCGACGATGTTTTCGATTCCGTAGGTGATGCAGTTCCGCAGATATGCGCGCAAGCCCTCAACGGTCGAACCGACGCAGGTCAAGTGTGACGCCACGCTAAGGCCGTAGCGCTGCCGGATCGTCGTGCAGATATCGAGCGTCTTGTTCTGCGTGCTGCCGCCGGCCCCGTAAGTGCACGTGACGAAATCGGGCCGAAATTGCCGCAGCTCCTCGACCGTGCGATAGAGCGCCTCGTCCCCCGCCGGAGTCTTGGGCGGGAACATTTCGAACGACAAACCGAATTTGCCGGGGCCAAAGGCCTCGCCAACACGCATGGGGACGCTCCGCGACAGTTCATGAAAAAGATTACTTTATCATAAACGGCGAAGTCAGCGCTGACGAGTGGGGGAAATTGCTAAGCAGCAAGCCCCTGGGTACCGCTACGGCACCCAGGGGCTTGCTGTTTAGCAATTCTGTTAGTTAGAACGAAGCTCGCTGTCTCACAGAGCATAATCCGCTCAGCTCTGCAGATACGACTTCAGATAATGATTCTCAAGCGACAGTTCCTCGACCTGGTATTTGACCAGATCGCCGATCGAGATGAGTCCTTGGAGCTCGCCGTCTTCGGTGACGGGCAAGTGGCGGACGCGGTGTTTGGTCATGAGTTGCATCGCTTCTTCGACGGTGTCTTCGGGGTTGCCGGTGATGACGTGGTGCGTCATGGCGTCGGCGACTTCGATGACTTGCAGCCCGCCGCGGTTGCGTGCAAGGGCGCGGAGAATGTCGCGTTCGGAAATGATCCCGATCATCCGGCTCGGCCAAGCCGGATCGGTGACGATCAGCGAGCCGATGTTGTGGAGTACCATTTGGCGAACGACGTCGTCGAGCGACGCCGTGGCGCGGATGGTGTGGACGTCTTGCCCCTTGTTACAAAGAATGTGGCGCAGCAACATACGGAAAACTCCTGGACTCGATATCCCCCCAACAGCACTTCCAGAACGCCGGCAACGGCACCGGTGAGAAACTCTGGTCGCGCTCGTCCGGACTCCGCCTACAAACCTCTGTTCCCTGCTTTCCATCGAACGCCACACTCCGTCGTGGTCAGGTATCTAATATGTCCACGTCTTTAGCAGCCCGACGCGTAAGCGAGGGTATCCGACTGCGATCCACTCCCTTGCTTACGCGTCGGGCTACTAATGTTACGCCGAACATCATCTCGCGTTTCCGCCGCGGCTGGAGCCTCTTAGTTTCCAGCTTCGGTGTTGGATGAGTCTCCAGAAAAGCCGCGATCAAGAGCGCGGAACTTCCCGGAAAAACCCAACAGGAAAGCGAAACGAATCAGAACTGCAAGTATCAGCGAACACTTCAGAAGCAAAACTGACAAACCCTACGAACTGCTTCCCCATAGAAGATCACGCTGCTCCACAAGATGGTGCAGCCAATCTTCCCTAGCAATCTAGCGGCCCAGGTAAATCAAAGTTGCGTGTTTCAGTTCCAAAGAGAACTCTTTGGATTGGAGAAAAGACCTTGCTCTAGGCATCCTAGCAATCACGCTAACAGAGTCAAAACAAATCCTGAAAAATTCGTAAAAAAGGTTCGTGAACATTATCACGAACTCGCTTCTCAATTAGTAGCCCGCGGCGTAAGCAAGGGAGTGAAAAAATCACTTGACTCCCTCGCTTACGCGTCGGGCTGCTATTCTTTCGGCAATTCCACGATCTGAAAATCCTTGAACAAGATATCCGTCGTCGGGTCGTGGCCCTGGATCGAAAGGGTGCCCGGCTTCAAGCGCAGGCCCTTGCGGGGGTTCTCGTCCGGCTTGCGGTCGTCGGTCCAATCGCTCACCTGAACGCCGTTGACCCAAGCCGCCATGTGGGGGCCGTGGACCATGAGCGTCATTCGCGTCCAATCGAGATCTTTCCCATTCACGAACCGCGCGTTGCTCCGGCGATAAAACCCGCCGGTGCCGCAATCGAACGGCTGGTTCGGGTCGCCGTCCTTGACCTGGTTTTGAATCTGGCACTCGTAGCCCAGCGTGAATTCGCCGGGGATTTGCCGGAAAAAGACGCCGCTATTCAGGTGCGGCGCCTTGGTCAGGACTTCGAAGCTGAGGACGAAATCGCCGTATTCCTGGGCCGTGTACTCGAGACTGCCTGGGCCGTTCTTGACTTGCAGCTCGCCTTTGTCGGTGACGCTGAACTCGGCCTTGAGGTCAGGTTTTTTCATCAAGTCGTTGAAGACTTTCCAGCCGCTCAGGTTCTTGTCGAGTTTGATCTTTTGCATCGCGCGGGGGCGGAGCTTGATGTTGCGAAAGGCGACCGCGCCCTTGTTGGCTTGCAGGGCGATTCGTCCGCGGCCGAGCGCGTTGGGTGTGTCGTCACGGAACGTGGTGACTTTGTTCCCGCCAACTTCGATCGTGAGTTGATTTCCTTCGGCCGTGATCAGCATGTTTGTCCAATTGCTGCCGCTGATGAAGCTCCCTTCGGGCAACGGCACATTGGTCTTTTGCCGAGCAACGATGCCGCCGGTCATGTACTCGCTCACCGTGGGCCCGGCGATATTGATCTCGTAGCAATCCTTGGCCGGATCCTTGGGCTCGCGGGCCGAGCGGATAAACACGCCGCTGTTGGTACGGATCGGTGCTTTGAAATCGACCGACAATTGAAAGTCGGCGAAGTCGCTCGTTGTCACGAGGAAGCCCGGCTTGTTGCCGCTGGTGCGAATCTCGCCGTCGACAACTTCCCACTTGGCCTCGCCGACCGATTCCCAGCCGTACGTCGTCTTGCCGTCAAAAAGCAGCAGCGTATTCGCCGAGCCTTCCTTCGGCGAAAGCCGGTTGTGCAAGTCTTCCGGCTTCTCCGCCGCGCGTGCTGCCGGCGGCAGTTGAGCGGCGAACAACGTAACGAAAGCAAGCGACAACAACGCGAGAGCCGTTTTGAACATCGTGAGCATCCAATAGAGCAGGGCAGGGTGAACCCTTGGATTACAACAGTCAGCCGCGCGGGATGCAAGCCGTAGGTGCGGCTGTGCCGCACAAACGTAGCGTGTTATTCGGAGAGAAAACTCCAGCGCGCGAAATACCTTCGTCTGCGCTATTTTTTTCTGCGAAGCATTTTCGCCTTGGTGACTCTGCTCACTGCCCGGCACAGCCGGGCCTACGAATTTCCAACCGGACTTCGCCGACGAGACCGGCAGGCAGCTCCGGCCCAAGCTGCGTGACCTCGACCTGCAAGAGATTCCGCTCGCGCAGCAAGTCTGTCACATTAATAGAAAAGGGGCCTGACCCCTTTATCAGGGCTTCGCCGTTGAGTGACATAGAAATGCTGCCAGCAGCGTCATCAACGCAGAGCCAGACGCGCTCTTCCAGCTCCAGATTCGTCGGCTTCCCGAACCGCCGCGTGTAGCGCACCGTCCCGCGAAACCCGGGTAGGACGGCATCCCAAGCCGCCGGCAGTTGTTGCGTGATGGTTCCCCCCGCAAAGCCCAGGGGTTCACCCCCTGGGAGCATTCGCGAGTCGCGCGCACGAGAAAGCGGCGTCAATTCCCAAGGGCCGCGCAATCGAATCGTATGGATCGCAGGCATCAAGGAGCGAGTCAAAAGTAGTTCCCCTGCAATCCTGTCGTCCTGTCCCCTGTCATCCTAACTACGGCACAAACGTCTCTTCGACCGTGACTTCGCGGATTTGCTTCGAGCTTGGCTCGTAGACACGAAGTTTGATTTGCACGCCGCGGAGAGCGAACGGATACGGCGGCAGCGTGTCGCGTTCATTGGCGTCATCGATGATGCCATCGCCGTTGTCATCTATGCCGTTGACATAGCGGTTGCGATTGACGTCTGATTCTTGTGCGCCGGCTTGTGTCAGGCCATCGATTTCGTAGTCGAACGACCAAGTATCGTACGTCGGATTACCTGAGATTTGTGATTTACTGGTCGAAGAAGTTGTGTCCATCGCGACATTGAATCGACTGCCGTTTCCTTTACCCTGGCCAAGATCGACATAGGCTCCGTTGCCCGCATTGGTTCCGCTGCTAAAACCGCGATCGCCGGGCACGAGTCCCGCGTTGCCGTTGCCGCGATTGGTCGCCGTGGGATCGAAGACCTTGATATCGAAGGCCAAGACATTAGTGAGGACGATGTCTTCGCCCTGGCGAGCGCCGGTCAAGGGTACGACGTTTGGTGCAGCAGTATTCGATCCGTTTCGGAATGCACGATACTTTCGCACACTCAGATCGCCCAGCGAGCAAGGGACCGTCGCGGTGCCATTGCTGCGATACGAAAGGTCTTGCTGCGGCGCTGTGTAATTGCCGCTGATCTGCCCCGTCACGCCCGGCACATTGTTGCAAACCAAAAACACGCGGCGGTGGAGATTGTAAACCTTGGTCCCATCCGCCAAGTCCCGATCGTAGACTAAGAACCAAGCCACTTCGGCCACTGGCGAAGTCACCGTCGCGCCGCTTGCGGATTTCCCTACGAAGGGAGAACCGCTGCTACGCGTGGTAAGCATGATAATGTCGTCAATGTCACCGTTTAGACTAAGTGCCAATGTATCATTGGCGGGTAGTTGATCATCGACCTTCTGTCCGTCGATCACTTCCAGATACCCATTCCCCATCTCGCCCTTCTGCATCACCAACCCGGGGTTGGTCGCTCCGGCTAGATCATGGCGCAACAGCACGGACGCCGAGCGCAGCCGGTTCGTCGCTTCGATCATCGAGCGGCTGTCGGAGACGCCTTTGGTGACCATGCCGAGCACCGAAATCACGGCGGCCAAGATAATCATCGCCGCGGCCAGCGAGACCATGACCTCGATCAAGGTCAACCCGCGACGCGTAGTTGTGTTTTCACAGGGTGGCTGGGGTCGCAGCGCAGCGAAGCCCCCAGCTTGAGCCACTGGGGGCTCACTTCGTTCGACCCCAGGCACCCGAACTGGATGCAAACACAAATGTTGAGACGATGGGACCATGATTCGGACCTTGATGCAGCGCAATAGAGGAGTGGCAACGCTGTGGTTCATCATCGGCAGCTCATGGCCCGCGAGCCTGCGGATGACGCGTCGGGAATCTCTTGCCAGAGTCCCGTCGTGGCCCCGATCCAGGGCACGGCGTTGTCCATTAAGTATAGCGTGGGAATGCGGAAAGAGGCAAATTTGGATCGATTCCCGTGGAACTCCGCAGAAAAATGCTCCCAGGGGGTGAACCCCTGGGCTTTGAGGGGGCTGCCTTCTGTCTTTCCCCGAATCCCGAATCCCCAATCCCCAATCCCCACACATCAATCCATCCTTACCCCGATCGACAGCAGAATGTTCGCGTATCGTTGTTGATCGCCCGTTTGAATCGTCAGAACATGATCCGGCGTCATCACGGCGTCGTAGAAAGCCCATTTTTCGATCGGTTGGAGTTTCAAGTTCGTCCCCGCCGCGGCGAGTTCTTTCTCATACTCGGCCCAGACCGGCGGATCGCCGGGCAGCGCGTACGGCCCGCTCTTTTCGGTCATCATCGTGTTGACTTCTTCGATCGGCACGGCCGAAAGCACCGCGCGGAGGACTTGCGTGCAGTTCACCACACCCGGCATCAGGTTTAGTGAGATCACGCGCGCGTTCGGCCCCTTCTTCGATGACGCCGGATAGTTGCCATCGGCGATCAAAATTTTTCCATGATGCCCGGCGGCGGCGAGGACAGCGGAAATCTCAGGATGAATGAGGAGGGATTTAAGCATAAAGGAGGAGGAAAGGATTGCAGGGGACAGGAGGACAGGGAAAAGACGCTCCACTCTTATTCAAAGCCCAGGGATTCACCCCCTGGGAGCATTCTTGAACCAGCGCTTGTACGCGTTGATCGCCCGCTCTGCCGCGCCGCGCGGATCGGGCCACGGCAGCACTTCGGCGCTCGCATAGCCGGTGAAGTTGATCTCGCGCAGCGTCGCGACGATCGGCGCGTAGTCGAGGTGTCCCTCGTCGGCCGCGCGGCGATTCGAGTCGACGAAATGCACGTGGCCGACGTGCGCGCTGGTGGCCTTGAGCGCCGCGGCGATGTCGACCTCTTCGATGTTCAGGTGAAACAGGTCGGCGAGCAATTTGACATTCGCCGCGCCGGAAGTCTGAATCAACTCGACGCCCGCCGCCAAATTGCAGCAAAGGTTTGTCTCGTAACGGTTCAGTGGTTCGTAGATCAGCGGGACCTTGCCCGCGCCGTCCCTTCCCGAATTGACCGTGTATTGCGCGGCGTGTTGGCCGAGTGTCTGCAGCGCGTCGCCGAGGTACCGCTGCGCTGTCGGGCGATCGACTTGCTCGTTCCAGCGGCCTTGCATCGAGCCGATGATCGCCGGCGCGCCGAAAGGCCCGCCGAGGTCGATCATGCGCCGCACAAAATCGAGCGCCGCACTTCGGTCGCTCGAGTCGTGCGCGGTGAGCAAAAGCTTGTGCTTCACCCAGCCGGCACCTGTGCCGACAGCCGCCAGTTTTAGGTTGTAATCCTCGAGCAGCATCCGCAATTGCGCCGGCTTCACTGCATCGGGACTCGGCGCGAAGAGCTCAATCGCATCGAAACCCAGTTCACTCGCAGTTTGGCACGCCGCGGGCAAATCATCCCACAGCACAAACGGCCCCCCGCGAGCTTCCGGCACGAGCGAAACAGTAACAGCGGAGCGAATCATCGTAGGTTAGGCTTTCAGCCTGACAGAGTTTGACGCTGCAATGGAATGGTCTTCATTTACCAATCGACGGTTTGTTCGCTTCGCGAATGTCAGGCTAGAAAGCCTGACCTACGATCAAATCGTCACCGACGAAAAACCTCCGTCGACGACGATGTTTTGACCCGTGACGAACGACGATGCCTTCTCCGCCGCGAGCCAGACGACCGCGCCGGCCAGTTCTTCGGCCTTGCCGAAGCGGGCCATCGGCGTGTGGCCGATGATCTGCCCGCCGCGTTCGGTGTAGCTGCCGTCGTCTTTGAAGAGCAGCGCGCGGTTTTGTTCCGCTGGAAAGAACCCGGGGCTGATCGCGTTGACGCGAATCCCCTTGGTCGCCCACTCGCGGGCGAGGAACTTGGTCAAGTTCAGCACCGCGGCCTTTGCCGCCGAGTAAGCAACAACACGTGAGAGCGGAATCATGCCCGACATCGAGGCGATGTTGATGATGCTGCCACGGCCCGCTTTGAGCATCGATTCGCCAAAGACCTGTGACGGGAGCAGTACACCCGCGACGAGATTGAGATCGAAGACGCCTTGCCAAGCGTCGATCGGCAGCTTGCAAAAGTCGGCACCCGGCGGCAGCGTCGCGTCGGGCCGATTGCCGCCCGTTGCATTGATCAAGATACTCGTCGGGCCGAGTTGCTTTTCGATGGCGTCGCGCGCGGCGAGTAGTCCGTCGCGCGAGGTCGCGTCGGCGGCTTGAAAGATCGCGCGGCCGCCGGCTTTCTTGATCGCTTCCACGCGTTCGTTGCCGCGCTCGGCATTGCGGCCAACGACGGCC
>JBGSSS010000058.1:0-10258 GCA_041736895.1 Pirellulales bacterium | reverse complement strand
GGGCCGCGTGCTCGTGGGCTTGTGGCGAATGATCGAAGCCCGGCCGTGGCAGTGGCTGCTCGGAATTTTGGTGGTGGGAGCCGTCTCGGTGTGGTATTCACTAGAACTGCGAGTCGAAACAGATTTCACGAAGAACTTTCGCGACGACAGCCCGATTGTGAAGTCTTACGACTTTGTCGAATCGCGGCTCGGCGGCGCTGGCGTGTGGGATGTGCTTGTGCCAGTGCCGGCGGACCTCGATCTGACGACGCTCGCGAAAGTTCGTGCGCTCGAAAAGGATTTGCGCGGGATTCAAGTGCAGGGGGATGCGGGCCAGGAGGCTGGTTTAACAAAGGTGCTGAGCCTGGCCGACGTGCTCGATGCCGTTTCGCTGGTCGATCTGACGAGCGACAATTTCTTCGCGCGCCGCGCGCTTGCACCGACGCTCAACGTGATGCAGACGAAGATGCCGGACCTTTATGCTTCGCTCGATGCTGTGCAGCCCGCCCCGGATGGCCAACCGCCGCAGCGGTGGCTGCGGATCATGCTTCGGGCCAAGGAGCGGATGTCGGCCGAAGCCAAGAGCCAGATCATCGAGCAAGTCCGCCGCGTCACGGCCGAACATTTTCCCGGCCCGCCGCCGGCCAAGGTCACGGGGTTTTACGTCCTGCTGGCGAACCTGATTCAGAGTCTCAGTGCCGATCAATGGCTGACATTCGGCGCGGCCGCCGGCGGGATTGGGCTCTTGCTCTTGGTGACACTCCGCAGCGTGCGCTTGGCGCTAATCGCGCTCGTGCCGAACGCGCTCTCGATCTTTTTGATGACCGGAGCGCTGGGGCTATTCGGCACGCGGGCGAACATGGGCACCATCATGATCGCGGCAGTGTCGATGGGCTTGTCGGTCGATGCGTCGATCCATTATCTCGTCGCGTATCGCCGCCTCCGCCGCGCGGGAAGCAGCGTCGTCGCGGCGCTCGAAGCGGTGCAGCAAGAGACCGGCACCGCGATGGTCTTCGCGACGCTCGCGCTCGTCGTCGGCTTCAGCGCCATGGCCGCGAGCGAGTTTGTGCCGACGATCTATTTCGGCGTGCTCTCGAGCGTCACAATGATCGGCGGGATGTTCGGGAACTTGATCGTGCTGCCGCTGTTGGTGTATTTGACCGAGCCGAGAGTGGAGAACAATGGACGGTGAACGGGATTATTCGTTTAGCGGCGACTCGAAGAGGAGCGATTTGGGAATTACGCAGCTTGCAACGTACTTCGATCCTTCGTCACATGTCGCGCTTGTAGAGTGCTCCTCAGCGAGTCGCCGCTAAACGGTGATGGACAAATAAATTTACTTCTTCGGCACCTCGATCTGATACGCCTGGACCAGTTCCAACTGCGGGGCCAGTGCCAGATCCTTCGGTGTGATCATCAATCGATCCAGCGGCGGCGGGCCTTGTTCCAACTCGCGAATCGTCGCTTCGTGCGGCTGCCAATTCAGGTCGCCCAGGCGAACCAAGCGGCCCAGTTCTTCGCCCGTCACATCGCGGAACGCTTTGTAGACCAGTTCCGAGCAGTAAATCTTTTCGTCGTCCATTTCGTAGCGAAGATCGTACGGCCGGCCGAGGTACTTCTGCACCGCGGCCAGCGTCGCGGGAATTTGTGGGCGATACGATTCCTTAAACCGAAAGACGGCAAAGCCCTGTTCCCGGCCGCGGAGTAGGAACATTTTGAGCGGCGTGGCCTGCACCCCGCGCAGCGCTTCGAAAACGACCCATTGCCCGTCTTGTTTGCCAACGATCCCGACGTGCGACAGGGGCGATTCCTGCCCCCCTTCGATTGCATCGATCAGCGGCGAGTGCGGCATCGATTGAAAGACGACGTCTCCTTCTTGTGGCTCGTACTGCGCGGCGGCCTTATACGCCGGGCCCAGGATCACGGCCATGATGCCCGCGGCGGCTAGGATGCCAACGGCGAGAATGGCCAACACGATTCGGCCTCGGCGGCTTCTCGATGATGCTATTGTCTCGCGGGAAGATGTCATCGTGTTCCTGCCGGAATGTTACGGTTCATGAAAAAAGCCCACGTTCCATGCGGATCGTGGGCTGGGTGAGGTATTGCTTTGCGAAGTAAATGCCCGCCGATACCATCGGCGGCTTTGTTACGGCGGGGTAGTTATGCCGTTTCTTTGCTGACGCTCGAGGGTTTGTATTCCGACTTGTTGAGGTCGATCTTGTGACCTTCGGGCGTGGCGTCGTTGTCGATGTCGAACCACTTCTCGTCGAACGTGATCTGCGGGTTGTAAATGGGCTTGGGGATGGTGTCTTTTTTATTTTTCAGCGCATCGTAGATTTCATCGCGATTCGTAGGACGCATGCACAAATTGGTCGTGAGGGCGATAATGGCATCAGCCATCGCGACCTTGGGGTGACAGCGCGGGACGCGAACGGGATCCTCTTCAATGAGTTTCTTGATGCTGTCCTTGCCTTGATTGCGGATGCACCAAGCCCAGTGCTCGAGTTCTTCGGTGTAACCGCGGCTTGGCGGGCCGGATTCGAGGGCCGCTTTGCCGATGCCGGCAGCAGGGCCAGCACCGCCGCTGGACGTCGTGTCGAGTCCTCCGAGGGCCCCAACTGTGACCTTGGTTTCTTTCCCTTCTTTTTTATCATTCAGGAAAATCATCGCTTCGGCTTCTGTTTCCAGCACCAGCGCGGCCTTGTCCCCCATCACGATTTCGCCGTAACCGCCAAACGGGCTGCCATTGATCGAAGAATAAGTGACGACGATCTTGTTGTTCGGATCCTCGTGATACTTCGGTCCGGGGAACTCGTACATGCAGTAGACGTGGTCTTCGGCTTGCCGTTCGAAGCCGAGGGTGTGTCGTCCGCCGATCGCGGTGACCGTGAGCGGATGGGCTTTGAAGCCCGCTGTTTTGTTCTTGGCCGCTTCGGTGCAGAAGATCGTGCTCGCGTCGAGTTGGTGGCTGCCGAGTTCGGCCATCAGTCCGCCGCCGGTCCGTTCCCAGAGCCGCCAACGGATGAGTTCTTCCAGGGGGGTATAGGTGTGCTTTTTGTGGGTCAGCTCGTCGATGATTTCCTTTTCAATGTAACCGTATTTGGCCGCGTCCAGCGTTTCTTCCTTGAGCCTCATCTGGGCTTGCAGATGTTTGGCTTTGATTTTGAGCGCATCGGCGGGTTTGGTGTTGGCGTCGATATTCTTTTCGAGGTCCGCAAGTTTATCGACTTCTTTCTTGAGCTTTTCGAGCGTCTTGCCGACGGGGATATCCGGCGACCAAGTGTCTTTATTACGATGCCATTGGGCACGGATGTGATGGATGTCTCCCAGGAAGCCGTTACGAATCGTGTGCTTGGCGTTGTCGTAGAGGATGCTGTAGTGGCGTTGGTGGCCTGTGGCTAGAAACAGATTGGTCTCGTCCAGACTGACGCGGGCCATTTCCTTGCATTGGGCGACGGTCTGGGCCATCAGTTTTTCGGTCAGGACGTGCTTCCCCTTGCGCATCGCCTTGATCGAGGCTTCGGCGTGCAGGTGCAGCGGCAGGGCGATCACCACGGCTTCGACGTTCGGATCGTCGAGCAACTCTTCGTAGTTGTTTTTGTAAACCTTGATCTTTTGCTTGGCTTCTTCTTCGGTCTTGTAGCCATACTTCTTCATCAAGCCGGGACGGACGGCATAGGTTCCGTCATTTGTCCAGTCGCCGTGAAAGGCGCGGTGGATGTTGTACGGACGGATGTCGGCGATCGCGACACAGTTCATATACTCGGGATTGTGCGCGCCGATGAGGACACAGCCTTCGTCGCCGGTGCCAATGAAACCGATGCGGACCGGATCGGGCACCGTCTTGCCGTAGCCAAAATACATCGCCCCGAGTCCGCCGCCGCTGACCACACCCGCGGCGACCGTGCCGGCGAGAAACTCGCGGCGGGTGTAGTAGTTGTTCTTGCCATCGGTCAGCGGCTTGTCCTTGCTATCGCTGGCGATGCCGGCAGTGATAGCCGCTTCGAAGTTTTCTTTTCCGATCGGTCGATCATCGGCTTTGATGTACATGGGAGTTGTCGTGGGATATGAGTGGTGAGTCTTGTGAATGATAGCGAGTGAATATTGCCTTGCCCGTTCAGCGACAAATGTGCCGCTATACTATTACGCTTTCTTCGTCACGACGGTGCGTTCGGTTTTTTCGATTTCCGGGGCCGGTTTCCCACCGAGGAGACCGTTAATGAAGTAATCCAGACCCGCGTATCGCCCGATTCCGGTCGTCGCAAGCATATAGCAGGCCAAGACTTCGACCCATTCGAAATAGGTTTTTGCCACGGCATCCGGCGACCAGAACGGCTGCAACAAGACGACCGACAGCAAAAAAGTTCCGAGGGCAAACGCCGCCAGCCGCGTAAACAGCCCCACGATCATGCACCCGCCGCCGATCATCAGCAGCCAGATTACGATCGGGTCAATTTTCTTGTAAGTCGGCACCGGTTCGGGAAGTGGATTCTTGCTCACGGCTTCCTTGCCGGCAATCGTGTTCAATGATTCGCGCAGCCAATCCTCGACGCCCAAGAGGTCGTTGATCCATGGCGCTGGCTTTCCAGCGAGTTCTTTTTTCTTGGCCGCTAGGCGATCTTTTTCGTACGGGACTTCGCGGGTACTCGGATCGGCGAGCATCTTTTCGTACCGCCGGAGTTCGGCGCGGTATTCGTACAGATCTTTTTCGAGGGCTTCGAGCTTCCCATAGAGGAAATCGAGATGCCGCGTTAATTGCAGCTTGGCTTGTAGTTTTTGTGCTTCGGAATAACTGTAGTGTCGTTCGGCTTCCGAGACTAATGCCTGCCAGTCATCGCGCACCATCTTGGCCCAGTTGCCGTAGATAGGATTCGTGTATAGGGGATGCTCATTCGCGAGCAGCGTCAAATCGATTTCGACGACTTCTTCTTTCTCGCCGGCTTCATTTATCGGGACGCTGAATTTTTTCAACTGGTCGGCAAATTCTTCCTGCGCTTTCTTGTTTTCTTCTTTGAGTTTTTTCAGTCGATCCGCGGCCTCCTTACGCGGAGGATCCGAGACGGGTAGATCGTTATGCCAGCGGTTGGCGACCTCGTATTGATCAACGACTTCCCCGCTTTTGTCGGTTTCTTTTTTGAACGCTGTTCCGAGCAACTTGTCCCAATGATGATGTTGGGGCAACGTCGATTTAGCCTGGCCGGCGAACGGCCCGACGGCGATTTTTAAGAAGCCTTGGCTCGACCATTTCTTGTCGAAGTAATGGTCGCGGCCTTCGTTGAAGAAATGCCAGCCAATCGCCACCCGCAACAAGACCAACAGGAGGATGGTCAACCCGCTCATCGGAAAAACACGATAACTCAAGCGACGAACTCCCAGAAAACGTCAAGACGCGAAAGGAAAGGCGGGGACATTCAAAAGGTTAGGCAGGAACGGCGAGCGCGGCCAGATGGCACATCCCCCGATGTCCCACGAAAACTCACCGCCGGACGTTCATTATGCAAGGGATTTGCGCTGTTGCCAACTACTCGGCAAGGATGTTGTCTCGAGTATTTCGAGCGAAATCGCGGTCCGAGTAGGCCAACGGAGGAAAGAACAGGGGAAAAGCTAGAGATTACTCGCGTTTCATTACGTTTTTCCCTCACCCGCTGCGCGGAATCGCCCGCGACAAAACGGCGACATGGACCGAGGCGGCTCCGGCGTTGAAGAGCGTCCGCGCCGCTTCGTCGCAGGTTACGCCGGTCGTGAGGATATCATCGACCAGGAGCAGCCGCGCACCCTGGTAGTCACAACCGGGGCGCAGTTTCATGGCGTGCCGCAGGTTCTCGCGCCGCACGGTCGCGGAGAGTTCCCCCTGGGGTGTTGTCGCGCGCTGCCGCACGAGGCTCGACTGATGACACGGCACGCCGAAGCGCTCACTCAAATGCGTGGCGAGCAACTCGGCGCTGTTCGTTCCGCGCCGCAGCCGCCGCCACCAATGCATCGGGATCGGCAAGATCGCGTCGAGGCGCAAGGCCTCGATTTCCCCCCGCCGCCAAGTCGCCAGCAACTCGGCCAACGCGCGCGTGAGTAGTTCATGGGTCGGCAATTTGATGCGCAGCACACACTCACGCAACAGATCGCGATATGGTCCCAGCGCGACGACGCTGTCAAAGTGATGGTCGTCGTCCTGGCAGACGGCGCATGCATCGCCGGGTTGAAACGGCGGCGCCGCGCGCTCCGCGCCGCAACGCCGACAGAGAAATGAGGTGTGCGGCGCAAGTTCCCGCACGCACGCCACGCACAGGGTCTGCCCCGTCGGATCGTGGGGGTCGGAACTCGCCGGCAAGGGGAATGTCGCCGCAGAATGTTGCACGTCGAGCGATTCCTGGCCGCAGATCAAGCAATTGGGCGGATACAATAACCGCGCGCCGGCGGCGGTCCACGCGCGCGTGCGCTGCCGCCAGCGTTGGAACACGGAAGCGAATCTGCCCAGCATGGATGAACCTTGGGGAGAAAAGGATGCTCACGATTATAATCGCCGCGGCGTACAATAAGAGAGCGCCAAGTGCAGAGTAAGATGTTGCAATGAAAATTTAGCCCCCCGTCAATGACGGGGGGAACAGCGTGTCGAACCATGTTCGTCTCTCCATCTGACGACGCTCGAATCATCCAGAATCAACATCGAACGTAGCTGGGATCGCAAATTCGCGAAACGATCTGCTCCCCCGGTCATTGACCGGGAGCTAACTACATTTTTGAACATCTACCCATGACCGCACTCCTTGACCGTTTCCGCCGCTGGTACGACTACGAACGCGATTGCAACGCGAAAATCCTCGGCATGCTCGAGTCCGTCCCCACGGAACGCCGCGCGACGCCGGAATTCGAAAAAGCGATCGGCCGCACAGCGCATCTGATCGCCGCGCGGCGGCGCTGGCTGCATCGGCTCGGGCAGTGGCCCGACCTGCCGGCGATTTTTCCCACGGGTCTCACGATCGCCGATCTGACGCAGCAATTCGCCGAGACCGAAGCAGCCTGGGTCGCGTACTTCAGTAGTCTGAGCGAAGCGGACCTCGCGCGCGTGATCGAATGGACCGGACCCACCGGTCAGAAGTTCCGCTGGGACATCGAAGGAATCCTCACGCAGATGCTGATCCACGCGCCGTATCATCGCGGCCAAGTCGCGCAGCTCGTGGCCATGCTCGGCGGCAAGGCGGTCGATACGGATTATCTGTTTTGGTGCAACCCGGCGGTGTAATGCAACCTCCAACTGCAAATCTGTCGCCCGCGACAGCCTTTTGCTTTCGTTGCTTTTCTTGCGGCAATAAATCTGCTCTCTTTATTTGTTTCTTTACGGTTACCTAGGCATCACTCCGCTTTCCCGCGCAGCCGTTTCAACAGCAGCTCGGCGGCGGCGCGGACTTTGGGCGAGGCGTCGTTCTTGCTCACGAACGTGTACGTCGATACGCCGTGGCTTATCGACGAGGTGCTGTACCCATAGCTCGAGGCGTGTTCGTGCATGGCTTGGATGATCCCAAGCTTGTCGGTTTCGCTCGTGTCCTCGCGAATCAGTAACGGCACCAAGTCGACGCCCCAACTTTTCATCACCAAGGAATACAACTTGACACGTTCCTCGGGTGTCTTCGCGGCGGCCAATAGCCCGCGCGAGTACTCGCCCTGCACCCCGGAGTCGAGCACTCGGTACGCCGGCAGGACCGCGGCGAGGCGATGCTTTTCGGTTGCCGCATGCTCTGCCAACCAACGCAGGAGTTGAGCCTGGGCCTGCTTGGCTTGTTCGGTGCGCCGCGCGGTGATCATGTACGGCGGCGAAACTTTTTCGTCGCGAAATTCTTCCGGCCACGAAGGCGTTGCTGCAAAGAGTGCGCTGGTCTCGCGGGTGACGAGTTGGAGAATGACGTCGCGCAGGTCTTCCTCGACGATCCCGGGCGGCAGTTCGGGATTCTTCTCTTTGGCGTTTTCTTTTTCAGCATTGGCTTTGTCCGCTCTTTCGAACAGCGCGGTGAGCAGCGGCACATCGAACGGCGCAAGATTCGTCAGCGAGCGCAGGTAACGTACCCGCGACGTGTGATCGCAATCTTCGACCAGATGCAGGCGGAGGTACTCGCGCGCGGCGGTCGAGCGCGTTTGCCGGAGGGCTTGCCAGAGGAGGTTCCGCCGTTCTTCGGACGTCGTTTCGCGCGCGGCCGCGATCAGCCGCTCGATTTGCGGCTGCTCGAGGTTGAACGTCTCCAGGCAATTGACCAATAGCTCCATTTCGCCCCCTTGTTCCGACGCGAGAAGCGCTTGCAAGACCCGTTCGGCTTGTGATCCGGGCGCGGCGGAGGCCGGTTTTGCGGAGAGCAATAGCAGGCCGAGGATCAAAAGTGGGAAGTGAGAGAGCCGAGATCGTTGCATGGGATGCTCCTTGCCACGGATGAATGCTGGGCTGTAAGAGAATCATGAAAAATGAGCTGATGCGGACTTCGACGCGCGAAAGGGCAGCCGAGTTCCCGCGGTCAGGAGAAGATTTCGCAGGGTTCTGAGTTGCCATGATCCTGGAGGGATCGTTTTCGTACTACTTCATCTAACGATTAATGTCAGGTATTGAAACTTGAATCCAGATTGTCTTCAGGTCCGGAGGACCGACCGCCAATAGCCCGGGCCGGAAGGCCCGGGTAGCAGTCACCCGTGGAATTCGTAGGTCCGAAGGACCGGCCGTAAACACGGCTTGCAGATGACGGTCGGCCCTCCGGGCCTAACAATTTACTTGGCGACTGTACCCGGCCCTCCCGGGCCGGGCTATTCACGGTCGGTCCTTCGGACCTGCAAATACGATGACATTGCCTGACATTGAGCGCTAGACCGACTAGTAAGTCAGACATTCTTGCCTGACATGACTGGAGAGGTATGCGTGTCGGGCAGTAATACCTGATATATGAGAGTTGTTTGTGGTAACGAATTCTGCACGTGTGGGCTGAAGCCCACACTACTATTGCCGCCCTCGCTAACGCTACGGGTTATTATTTGGTGTCGTCAGCGCTTTGCGTATGAATCAGCGTCTGATCCAGCGATTCCGTTCGCGCCGGCTTGTGGATTTGCGTGGCGTTCGCGTTAGCGTCGCCGCGTTCGGTGGCCCACCACTGCGCGGCTTGATCCTTGGACCAAGCCTCGTTGACCGCGCAGCTTGCGAGCGCTGCGGCGAGTGCGGTGGCCGATTGCGGGCGATCCGTCGCGGCTTTGGCGAGGCATGCGAGCAGCACTCTTTCCAACTCCGGCGAGACCGCGCGGCCCAAGCGTTGCGATGGCGGCTGCGGCGTTTCGTTGAGGTGCTTGCTGCAAATCTCCATCACATGCCGGCCGTCGAACACCGGTTTGCCCGTCAGCAAAAAGTATCCCACCGCGCCGACCGCATACAGATCGCTCCGCGCATCGACCTGCTCCGGTTCGTTGATCGCCTCGGGCGACAGGTATAACGGTGTCCCGGCCAACGACCCGATCGTGGTGAGTTGTAACTCCTGCTCGCCTTGAGTCGACTTGACCAGCCCAAAGTCGAGCAGCTTCACAAAGTCGGCGATGCCGCCGCGCACCGTCACGATGATGTTCTGCGGCTTGATGTCGCGATGCACAAGCCCAATGCTATGCGCTTCGGCCAGCGAGCCGCAGACCTGCTGAAGCAGATCGACGACGCGGCCCTCGGGCAGCGGCCCTTCTTGTTGCACGAGCTTTTCGAGGTTGATCCCGTCGAGGTACTCCATCGCGTAATAAAAAATTCCCTCGGGCGTCCGGCCGTAATCGTAAATCGCGATCGTGTTGGGATGCGTGAGCTTGGCCGTTTGTTGGACCTCGCGCTCGAACCGCGCGATGGCCAGGTCGTTGGTTTTATCAACGTTCAGAAACTTGATCGCCGTGGGGCGGCGAAGCATGGCGTGATGCGCGCGATAGACGACGCCCATCCCGCCCTCGCCCAGTTTTTGGTCGAGCGTGTATTGGCCGAGCTGTTTGGCTTCGAGGGCCGCTTCGCGTGCCTGGCGATCGAGCCGGACGAGCGATTTGGTGAAGAAAAAGATCGCCACGGCGGCTGCGCCCAGCAACGCGAATAGGCTCCAAAACACGGTGCGCAGGACGCTTAAGACGGCAAAGGCTTCGCTCGTTTGTTGTTCGAATGCCACGCCCATATCAAAGTGCGGCAGCCAACGCCACGCTCCGACGACATCCGCGCCGGCGTAGTTGCGGTAGCCATCGACATCGACACCCGACTCGCCGCGCAGCGCCGCGGCGGCCATCTGCGTCAGCGGTTGTT
>JBGSSS010000007.1:0-2925 GCA_041736895.1 Pirellulales bacterium | reverse complement strand
CATGGCATTGAACATTTTGCAGCGCGACACCAGTGTCAAAGAGAACATCCGCGGCAAACGACTCCGCGCCGGCTGGGATGAGAGCGTGTTAAACAACATCTACGCTGGGTTTACGGGCAATTAACATGCGATTGCCCTGGTAACTTCCAAGGAACTGAATATGTGTTACGTGGTGTATCTGACGATGATATGAATCGTGCAAAATCGCTTTTTCTGAAATTTGCAGGAGAAGAAGTTCTGGAGAAAACAACGTATGGC
Source organism: Pirellulales bacterium (assembly GCA_041736895.1). GTDB lineage: Bacteria > Planctomycetota > Planctomycetia > Pirellulales > JALHPA01 > JANRLT01. The sequence goes on along the minus strand of JBGSSS010000007.1, from coordinate 2,667 downwards.
GAAATCCTAAATCGTCAAGGGACAACAGGAAAAGTATACATCCTTGGCGTATTCGCAAGTGAAGAACCTAATTTTTTGTTCTCTTACAATATCACAAATCTTACTGAGTCTATGCGAAAAAAACTTAACAGAGAACGACTGAATGTTGGAAGAACCACTTATGCAGATAGAGTTCGACAGATTCTTAAGATTTCAGTTACTGAAAATGTTCATGGCCTACTTGTAGAACAAGTTGAAAAACGAGCAACAGGTGAACAATGCGATGAGTTATCATGGATCGAGATAAGCCAGATGGCACTAACACTGATGCACCAAAAAAGACAGGTTGCATATCTGACAGAGCAAGAACTTCAATCTAATCCAAGCATGCTGGATAATGTTCGATCCGACGGCTATCAAGTGGTTGTCGTCACTGATCAGCAAAAAAACAAATTGCAAGAACAAGCTGCTGCGGGTGGCACAGAAGTCCGGACACTGGAAGCTTATGTCAGTGAATACAACACGAGCTTCCAATATAAATTCATTAATCAGGATCAACTTACGTTCGATGAAGCAGCTGTATTTGGTTTAACACCAAAGATACTCTCATTAGTAGGACTATCGTGTTCTCAAGTACCTCCGATTCTGATTTCTGAGACAATGAGGGTTACTTCAGACAACACAGAAGGCGTGTGGGATCCGAATATTGAAGCAATAGTGATCAGACGAAGCAAGCTAGAAAGTCTTATTGGTTACGCCGCTACTCTTCTTCATGAAGTAGCACATGCAACTACTGGTACAATTGATGCTACGAGAGCATTTGAATGGGTTTTAACAAATTATCTTGGGCATACTGCTTCTGCTGCAATCAATACTTAATCGCGCCTCATCATTTGTTGTATTAAGTTTGCTTTTGAGCAAAAACCCCAGCGTCACCGCAATCAGCGGCGCCAGCAACGAACCCCAGTACTGATTGAACGGCAGACCAATCATTCCAAAGAGCACCAAGTACATCGCCCCGGTCAGCGCCAATCTTCGCTCCCAATCCGTTTGCGGGCGCGACCAAATCTTCGCCGTCATTGTCAGGACGAGCGCACTCACCCATTGCGGCAGGACGAGCAGCCAGACATTCATCTGGACGAGCGAGATCACAAACGCCGCACCGCCGAAGGCCAGCCAGCTTTGCGTCTGGGCCTTGGCCTCGGGTGTGATCCGCCAGAGGACTTGCTCGAGGTGCCAGGTGTAAAATATCAAGTACAAGCACCCGCCAATCATCCAGCACAAAGCCTCGTGCCAGCGACGCTGCCGCAGCGCGAGGATCGTGCAAAGTACCGCGTAAGGTGCCGCCAACTCGCGCAGGAACAACGCCGCGAGTCCGCTGGCGACGGCCAGGCCTCGGCGCTCACGCGCATACGCCGCGAGTGAAAGTCCAAGGAACAGCCCGGACCAAACCTCGGGCAAGAAAAACGGCTGCTCCATCCAAATCGGCTTCGCCGCGCCGAGGAAGAAAAACCCGCCGCTCGCCACGCCCCACCAGCCGCTATGCTCCCGCCACATCGGAGCGATCAACCATACGGTGCCAAGCGCCACAGCTAGTAACAGCCCGCGCGTGACAAACTCAGGCATCGCCGCGATTAGTGTAAACGGCAGCGGCGTCCTCCAGTTGAAGACGCTCTTCGTGGGATAACCATAAGCGACTAATTCGCGCGCGGCGATGTCGTAATAGTTTCCACCCGCGCGAATCTGCTCGACCTCGGCGGCGTAGAGTTCCAGATCGGTTCCCTTGCGCGATTTGTCGTGCGCAAACCCGCTCGCCCAGGGCGAGAACGTGATCGCGACCAACCCGAGTCCGATCAACGTCCAAAACGCGAGCCGAACCTCGCGCCAATATTGGAAGCGCGGGGCGATGCGAACAGCGGCGGGTGTGGCGAGCGTGGACATGCGGGTTTGCGGGCGAGACGTTCTAATCCCTACAACCCTAGCTCATGATTTTGGATAAGGAGCGGAAATTTTCCCCATTAGCCCCCCGTCAATGACGGGGGGAATAACGCTTGGAGTCGCGATAGTCATACAATTCATAAACAACGACTTTGGACGACTTTCTGCATTGACTTTGCCTCAACGTCTTCTCCCCCCGGTCATTGACAGGGGGGCTAATGGATTGGCATTCGCCGCCTCAGCGGTTTACATTGAAGGCTCGAATTCCCGTTTTCCCTGCTGCGATCCTATGTCCGAAAGCACGAACCCTTCGCCCGGCCAACAGTTCCGCGACTTGCTCGCCAAACGCGGGCTCATGATCCCCGGCGCGTTCAACCCGCTGGTCGCGCGCATGCTGGCGGCGAAAGGGGCGCAAGCGATGTACCTTTCCGGCGCCGCGTTTTCGGCGGCGCAGTTGGCGCTGCCGGATGTCGGCCTCTTTACCTTGAGCGAGTTAGCCGAGGAGACGCGCAGGATCACCCGCGCGGCGGGCTTGCCATTGCTCGTCGATGCGGACACCGGATTTGGCGAGGCACTGAGCGTCGAGCGCACGGTGCGGGATCTCGAAGCGGCCGGCGCGGCGGCGATTCAACTCGAAGACCAAGTCAGCCCCAAACGCTGCGGCCACCTCAGCGGCAAGTCACTCGTCGATATCGACACGATGACGGCCAAGATTCGTGCGGCTGCGGCCGCGCGGCGCGATCCGGCGAC
>JBGSSS010000145.1:0-30726 GCA_041736895.1 Pirellulales bacterium | reverse complement strand
CGACTCACCAATATCGAATACGCCCGAATTCAAGGTTTCCCGGACGATCATTGCGCTGCCGTCTCGACATACGACCAATATGCGCTCTATGGAAACGCCGTGCCTCCGCCGATGGTCAAATGGGTCATGGAGAAGATCGTTTGCAAAGGGAATCGACCGCAATCAACACGCCAGAAGCAAATGGGATTATTTAAATGATGTCAAAAGAAACGCTCCGTCAAATACTTGCGGAGAATTTGGACGGGGTCGTTGCCAATGTAAATAACGCGTTGCGTGCTAAAAATCTGCGTCGACTGGAACCCGTTCTGAGTCGAATTGGCAAAGGGCAACAGTTGCCGCATTGGTACAAGCAACTTAAGAGCAACGGCACACTTCCTAATATGGATGGGAAAACCGTTGGCAATGTTATTGGTAGCCGTGCTGGAAACCACACTTTTTGCGGAGTTGAAACTCCCACCTTTCAAAATCAATCCGGCCCGCGGCGTGGATTTGCCGGATCTCGATCTGGGTGTAAAATCGCCATCGAAAAATTTCTGTACGAGTGAACCATATTTTTCGGCTTACGAGCGTTTACTCGGGAGTTCTCATGATGTTTTGGTGCTGTTGACGGACTATCAAGAAGCCAAGAAAAAGCCGCCGGTTCGATTGCAACTAATTTCGGCCAAATTTCTGCGAGCATCGCAGATCGCCGACGAAGGGCTTTGTAAGATTGCTAAAAAACATCGAGCTTGGCTAGCCGAGAAAGAAGAAGCTAAAGCACAACGTCTATTTCGATTTTTGGCTTATGTCAACCAAAGCGATTGGCGGGCCAAGAGGATTCTTGAATTGATTGATGTGATGCAGGATGAAACTGCCGTAATCGCAAGGATCGAGAAATCCAGGACGCATTTTGCCGCAACGAATAGCAAGCGATTAAAGAAAAATGGTATCCCCTTGCCCGATTCAGAACTGGAATGCATCCAACGAATCGCGGAAGTGAAGCCCATCTACTATGGAGTCTTGGACGCGGCGGAGAATTGGCTGACCGAAGTCGTCAAGGATTCGGCTAGGCCACCATCGGAAACGGAATCCAAAGCTTTGTTGAAGAGCCCACTTGATGGAATGATTGGCATGAGCTTGGCTCTGCAATGGCGATTTAATTTCGGCAAGATTTTTGGTGTAAACTCAAACACAGAAGCTGAAGATTGCGATGAATAGCTGAGGAAAAATTATGTTACCTCATTTATTGATCCGCATATTTGATGATGCGTGTGAATTTTCGTTCCATTTTCGCATCGACATTGTAGTCATACTTCGCTTGCCGCAACTCTTCGCCTGCAGCCCAACGCTCCTCATAGGGCCTAGTCAGCCAGTAGTCGATCGACCGGATGCCTGGTGGATACTCGAAGTGAGCATCGATGATGCGCACGCCATTTTCGAGGCTTTCTTCAACAACCAGCTTCGGTTTCATTTGATCCAAAGTCATGCTGCCCTCAAGCTGTAAAGGAACAATCAACACCTATTCATTATACCTTTACCCCTCCACCTTCGCCCGCACTTCCTTCGGCAACTCGACCCAACTCCCCTGCTCTGCCGCTTGGTTGGCGAGTAGCACCGTGGCCGCGTCGCCCAGGGCAACTTTGGCATCGGCGATTGTGGCCGGGTCGTGACGGTGGGCGTGGTCCAGGAACGCGACCAATTCGCCGCGCGTGTCGTCGCCGCTGTCGTTGTCGATCTCCAGCGGTGCGCCGCGATGAGCCCAGGGATCGTTACTGAGTTTCAGCGTCTGCCCGGCGGTGATCACGCCGGCGTTGGTCTTGGCCCGAGCCTGCCCGTCGCCGGCGGCGGCCCATGAAACTTCCTTGGGCGTGTTTTCTTTGAAGAACAGGCCCTTCCCGCTGGTTAGGTACAGCGTCCCCTTGGTCCCCATGATCAACTCCGCCGCGCCTTCGTAGGCGTTGTTGCAGAGCGAAGAGTATGTCACGCGTACGGTGTACGGCTTCGGCGCGGCGGCAGCTTCGGCGGCGCCCTTTGGATCATTCGGCGTGGGCTTGAGTGCTGCTGGCACTGTCGGCTGCATTTCGTATTCGTACTGGCAAAAGATGTTGTCGTACACATCGCGGCCATCGCGCCAGAAATCGATCCCGCCGCTGGCGAATACGCGTTGCGGCAGTGTGCCCAGGCACCAGTTCACGACATCCATCTGATGGCTGCCGAGTTCCGTCATCAGCCCGCCGGAGTACGCTTTGTACAGCCGCCAGTTGAGCTTCTGCTCGAGCTTGGCCCAGTCCGCGTGATCGCGGGCGATCGGCAGCGGTCGCCGCCAGCTGTTGTGCCGATGCCACTGCGCTTTAATCGCCGTGATCTGGCCGAGCATGCCGGCTTCGATCATCGCTTGGGCCTGGACATATATCGGATTCGCGTGGCGCTGCAAGCCGATTTGAAAGACGGCTTTCTCGGCTTGAATGGCGTCGAAAAGTTTCTGCGACTGCTCGAGCGTGCCGCACATCGACTTCTCGCAGAAGACCGCGCACTTGGCGGCCAGGGCATCGAGCGCGACTTGATAATGCAAATGCAACGGCACTGCGATCACGACGGCATGCGGGCGGAGTTGCTTGAGGGCCGCGCGGTAGTCGTCGAAGCCGGCGGCTTGCTTGCCGGCGTATTCGAGGCCCTTGGCCAAGTGCGGCGGATAGTCGTCGGCAACGCCGGCAATCGAACACCCTTGAATCGTTGACAGGGCGCGGATTAAATCCGAGCCGCGAGCACCGCTGCCGATGACTAGAACTCGTACCGGATCGTCGTTGCTTAGAATCAGCGAATCCTCAGCCGCGGCAAGCCAATTACTGCTCAAGCTTGCGGCTCCCAGCGCCGCTCCGGCCGTGAGGAAGCTGCGGCGCGTGCTGTTGTCGGATCTCGAAGCGGTGACCGCCGTAGTTGATTCCATAAACGAGCACTCCGCATAGATTCAATCGTGACTCGAGTACCAATGCACGTCGTCGCCAGCAAGCCAACCCAACCGGCTCGCAGCGAGTCCCCTAGCTTTAATATACGTTGCCGCTTCGGCTTCGCCCATGCACAGGGCCGTGGTGCTCAGGACTTCGGCCCAGGCGGCGGATTGCGTGACAACAACACAGGCACGCTTTTCCGGCAGCGGCGATCCGCTGCGCGGATCGAACGTTTGACCGCTGTTCGCACCTGCGGGCCGTGATGCAGAATAGGAAAGCGCGGCATTACAAAGTTCAAGCCACGGGCGTTGTGGCGACAGACGATCATGCCCCCCTTGCCACAGTAAGCGTTCCGACGGCACTTCATCCGCCGGAGCAAGCGAGACTTGCCAGGAAGATTTTTCGTCCGCGGCATGCCATGATAAGAGCGAACTTCCTCCTGCGTCTAGCATGGCAGCCTGGACTTCATACTGCCGCAAGGCAGGGGCCAGTTGATCAAGGACATAGCCCTTGGCTATTCCGCCGAAGTCGATTTGCCTCGCGGCAGTCGTCCAGGCGAATGTTCTGCAATTAACATCGATTTGGAACGGCGCCGTCTCGGAGGTTCGGGGAACATGCGGAGCGGATGTGGCCGTGATGTCGAATATTCCCTTGGTCGTAGCCCTGGCTCGTTCGCAGAATTCGAGAAGCTCCGATAGGTCGTAGGGGATTTTCAACGGTTTGCCAACGGCTGCGCGATTGAGTCGTGTGACTTCGCTTGCCGGATTGAACTTTGAGAGCAAAAAGTCCCAACGATCAAGCATGTCGGCCCACAAATTCCCGATATCCGCAAGTTGCTCATTATCTGTGCCCTTCAGCCAGCAACGCCAGCGCGTGTTCATCGCCTGGTGTTCGATCTGGATGGCGGTCATCGGTATTGAAACAGGGGTTTTCGCAGAGTTTTCTGTAATTTACTTGCAAGCCGGAACGGTTGCAGTAGATTCATCATGCTGGAAATCCACGCTGTCAGCAAACATAATCAACGAATAGTTGCCCGCGCTTTCTTGATTCACCGTACTGTTAACCGGAAGTGCCTGCCATGGCCGAGCTGATTGTCGTCACTTGCCCCCATTGTCAAAAACAACTCAAAGCTCCGAGTGATCGGATTGGCCGCGCGGCGAAATGTCCGCAGTGCCAGCAGTCGTTTGTCATGGGCGAAGGGACCAAGGTCGGCGGCTCCGCCTCAGGGATCGCGATTGCGACGCCGGTTTCTGGGATCGGCAAAGCGAATCCGCCGGCTCCCCCGGTGCCGCCGGTTAATAAACCGGCAGCCGCACCTATAGCAGCGCCCGCTGTTGCGCCGAAGTGGACACTAAAAATTCCAACCGGAGATACCTACGGACCCATTGAGCGTGCTGAGCTCGATCAATGGTTTCAGGAAGGCCGGATCAACGCCGAGTGCCAATTGCTTGCCGAAGGTGAACCGCGTTGGCGCTGGGCGAGCGAAGTTTATCCATCACTTGGGGGCGCACACGCTTCGCCACATGTCCCAAATGCTGCGCCGCAAATCGGTGCAGCGGTTAGCGCCGGAGTTGCCAAGGGGTGGAATGCACTAGGCGGGTTCGTGGACAACATGGTCGGGCAAATCGAGAACAACTACGCCAGTCCGCAAACGACCAATTTTCAAGCAGCACCTCAGTTCACGGGCCCACTCGAGATTCAATGGCAAAGCGTCGTTGCTGGGTTGCGAGTTTCAAAATGGTCGCTCTTGTTAGGCGGGACGATGCTGGTGATTTTTGCACTTTTTGATTTCATGATGTCTTTCCGAGATAAGACTTCTATTCCTGGTACTTTTGTCAACTTGATCCTCACGCTTGTCATGGCGTGTGGAATCATCAGTCTTGCTGCCTTCTTTGGAAATCTTATTGGTTGGATGGTGCAGACAGAGATCCCGGCAAAAGCGCGAACTAGAAAACTTTTACATTTGGCGCTAGGATGTTTCGCCGTAGTTTTTAGCTGTGTTTTAATTGTCTTTTTGTTTGGGTTATTTGCTTCTAGCGGCGGCTTCGGCGGTTTCTTGATGACGACGTTTAAGTACATGCTGCCACTATTATTACTGTTTGGTTTAGGCATCTACGGGAGTTTTCTTCATACGACGAACATGCTTTTTGGACGGCGTGAATTGCGAAATCTAGTCATGATAAGCTTTGGGTTGCTTGCTGGATCATACGCGTTGTATCTGATCTCTACTTTCTTAAATCCGGGGACATTTCATAATATTTTGGACCTCTTGTTTACGGTCCTTTTAGCAGCCGCCCTCGGCCAATTGGGCCTGATGTCCCACCATCTGAAACAGGTCATTCAAGCCCAACAGGCCCAGTCCTGAGAAAAAACATAGAACTAGAAGCAGAATTTCCCTTGCACGCAAGGTTTTCCCCATCGTTATAATGGAACCTGTGGTTCACGGCCGGAACCCCTTTCAGCTTTCAGCGTTAGATATCATGAGTTGGTTGCATGCTTGCACGCCGATAGCAAGATGTGCCGCTGTTTTCCCCTGCCCCCGCATTGTGGCTAAGATTGGGTTTCCTATGCGAACCTACTGCAAACTCGCTTTGGGTATTCTCTGCTCGCTTGGGCTTAGCTCGGCCGCGCTGGCTCAGCGATCCGGCGGCACTGGCGGGATGAGTTCCGGCGGCATGTCGGGCATTTCGAGCAGCGGCGGCTTCAACACCGGCAGCGGCGGTTTTGGCAGCTTCGGCCAAACCAGCAACACCAGCAGCGGCGCGGGCGGGATGTCGAGCGGTGCTTTTGGCAGCCGCAATCTCGGCGGCGGGCTAAGTGCCGGACAAAGCAGCTTCAGTGGAGCCAACCGGGGGCAGAATACCGTTGGCACACCCGGCGAAGTCGGCGCGATGCAGGGCAACGAGCGATTCACGCGCCAAGGCCGCGCGGCGGGGCAATTTGTGGGTGCCGATGGTGCTGACACTGCCAACATGATTGGCGTCATGGCCGGCGCTCAAAACGCTGCGTTGCAAGGACTCTCCCGCAGTTTGAGCAATCTGAATCCCAACCAGAATCGTCAAGAGGGCAATACGCGAGCAAAGAAAACGGTTCGCGCGGTTCGGTCGATTGAATTCGAATACAAAGCCCCGGCCGCCGCGGTGCTCAATACGAACTTGGGCGCGCGCTTGTCGAAGACACGAGCCATCGCCACACAAGGGAATCTTTCGGTAGCAATGGAGGGCCGTACCGCTGTCCTCACGGGAACGGTTGCTAACGAGCATGCGAGGGATCTAGCCGCGAGATTGTGCCTCCTAGAGCCTGGCGTCTCGAAGGTTGATAATCGGCTGATGATTCCTGAGGAATTGCCGACATCTGGTTCTGTGCCATCTGTCCCGGCATTTGCCCCCCCTGTGCCGAACCCTTAGCCGCCGACTTGTCTCCCCACAACGGCTTTGATTGACGCTGTTGGAAATGGCTTCCTGCGCGTCCGCTTAAGGGTGTGTTGCCAACAGTCGTGGTCATGCCGTTCGTCTCGGTGGTTACCGTGTTAGCTGGCAAAGCTCCCTGTGGCTGCGGCATTTCTTGAGCCATGCGTTGGGCCATCGCTTGTTGCATCAACAGCATCTGCTGCGCCTGGAACGCGGCTGGCGAAGCTGACCCGTCTTGATTGAACATTGATTGCTGTTGTTCGAGCATCTTCTTGGCTTGCTCTGGGTTCTGTTGTTCCATTGCCCGCAATTGGTCCATTGGCCTGCCCAGCGAGGAATTGCTGTTTCGCAACGGAATGGTGTAGCTTTTGATTTTAGCTTGCGGAGCATTCACATCATTGAGCACTGGCCCCGCGCCTGCAGCGTTGTTGATCGGCATCATTGCACTGGCTTGCTGGACTCCTTGTTGGTTCCAGCCATTCCCAGCGGTTTCTTGCGGGACTTGCATCCACTGAGATGGCGTCATCTGTTGTTGTTGCGGAGGCGGCATTTGCCCAGGTGACAGCATCCCGGGGGCTTGCGTGTTATTCATTGCCGGCATTAGACCGGGCATTGCCTTCCACGGTTGTTGTTGGCCTATTTGCGGAGCCGTTCCCCATTGCTGCGGGGGAGGAAGTTCCGGGGCTAGCCCTGGCAGCAGGTGCTTGGTCTGCTCGCCGATAATCTCGCCGCCTTTGTCCGGCTGGAAGCGGGCAATCAAACTGATGGCCGCCTGCTTGCCGCCGACTTGATCCCAAGGGAGCCAGAAGCTGTACGAATGGCCAAGCCGGCCCTTGCTGTAATGCTTCTCGAAATCCTCGGGCAAGAAGACATACTTGCGTTCAGGTGTGACGTTAGTCGGATCGCGGTTCGTTTCGTCAAAGGCATAGACCACGAGCGTTCCCTTGACCTTGACGGGTTCGTTGGCTTGATCGTAGAAGACGATCCGTCCGCCCATTCCGCGCATCGCGGGCTTGCCGGGCGAGGTCATCGTGGTATCGGTCCAGACAGCCATGAGGCGCATCGGAGCCGCTGGTTTACCGTCTTCGCCCGCTCCCCAAGGGATGCGCTTGCTCAGATCGAACGTGGCACATCCGCTGGAGAGCAATGCGAATGAGGCAATCAAAGAAAGAACGCGGATGTTGTGGAATTTGTGTTGCATGAGAACCGACTCGCACTCGGAAAACGAAGTGGAACGATGAACCGAACGGACGGCAAACTTATTGGCGGATCAATGCTCCCGCCGGAGGCATGATGGGTGTTTGATAAATCGCTGGCTGGGCATACGGCGACTGTTGCGGCGGCAATGGTGCGGCCGCTTGCCAGGCACCCGCAGGTATCACACCCGGCGTACCAACCATTTGTTGTTGCCATGCACTGGCATTCAGACCCGCTGGCGGCGGCAGTTGGATAGTCGCTTGCGGAGCGCTGGCGGGTCCTGTTGCTGGAGTCAGTGCTGGACCAGTCGCGGCATTCGGGTTTGTGGTTTGTGATGGGGTTGGAGCTTGTGTTTGATTAGATGCCGGTGCCGGAAATGACGCGGGTGTCGGCAGTGGTGCCGGATCAGCCGAACGGAACATCGCCTGTTGCGGTCGTAGTCCCATCGATTTGTCGGGGGCACGGCTAGCGCCCGGCTGCGTTTTCGGCATTTCTCCAGGCGAAATCACCCGGGGTTGGATAGAACCGGGCACTGGCGGGGGAAGCTCATCCGGAATGGGTTTGCTAAATGTCCCCGCTTCTCCGGGGATCGAATGCCCCGGAATGGTTTTGTTGGGTGTCATCGGAGCCAGTGTAGGTGTGGTCGAGATAATCTGACCCTGCGCGGCGGGAGTGGACATGATCTGTTCGGGGATCGCTCCGCCTGGCAGGACCATTTCACCGCCAGGAAGCAGGTGATGAACTCCTTCCTCCTCGACCATATGCGGCATCCCTTCGCCATTTGGATTTTGATCTGGATAGATCACGAGTGTTTCATCGTTGTTGAAGTGAGAATTGCGTGTCTTCAGTCCCGACGGTCCATGAATCCGCATTACATCAGACAAACACCAACTCATCCGCGCCGATTCGACTTGCTTGATCAGCTCGCTATCTTGCTGGGTGCGAACGACACGTGGTGTCATGATGATGAGCAGCTCGCGGCGAGTCGTGGCGGTGCTGTCGTAACGGAATAAGTGGCCGATCACTGGAATATCGCTGAGGAACGGGGCACGGCGGCTAAAGTCTGACTTGCTCTTGGCGATCAACCCGCCGAGAATAATCGTCTGGCCATTTGCGGCGCTGACCGTTGTCTGGGCGACAGTGGTATTGAACCGTGGTGAGCGGACGACCTGACCCGTCGCGTTCACGGAGATGGGGACGCCTTCGGATTCGGGGCCGACCTCGGATTTTTCCGCGTCGATTTCCATCACCACAAGTCCGTCAGGGCTGATGCGGGGCGTCACGCCGAGGATGAGCCCGACGTTTTCCAACACAATCGAGTTCGTTTGGACGCCAACGTTGATGCTCACGCCGGTGATACGCGGCACGCGCTGGCCGACTTGGATAAAGGCCGGTTGGTTATCCAGGGTCATGACTTGCGGGCGGCTCAATACTTCGAGCCGGCGGTTGGCGCTCAAGGCACGCAGTAAGACGCTCAAGCTGTTGCTGCTCGCCGAGAGCACCAGCCCCCCGAACCCGAGCTCGCTGTTCGTCCGGCCGAGAGCAAAATTGGTCAGCCCTTGGCTGCCGATGTTGTCAGCCTGAGCAAGTGCCGTCGAACTGCCGCTATTTCCCAAAGGCAGCGGGTTATTAAAGTTGAAGCCCGGTTCGTTGGTCGCGGCGAGAACATTTTGTTGCTGGGTCGTCGTGGGCGGATTGCCAAACGTCGTCGTGTTCGTGGTCGATACCAAGTTTCCGAGCAAGCTCCGGTCAAACAGGACCGAATCTTGTACCCCGAGCTCGACACCGAATTCGTCGTTGTTGGCCAGTTGCACTTCGGCGATGAGGACCTGGATCATGACCATCGGCGGGCGCATGTCGAGCTGTTCGATAATGGCGCGAATTTCGTCGAAGTAGCGCGGCGTGGCACTAATGATCAGGCTATTGCTGACCTGCTCCGGCACGACAACGACTTCTTTTTCGATTTGTTCGAAAGGACTCAATTGAGTTGGCGCGACTTGCTGGATTTGCCGCTCACTATTGAGCAATTGATTGATCGAGTTAGCAACGTCGATCGCAGGAGCATTCTTCAGGCGGTACACCGTGCTCTTACGCTGCCGGATATCGCTTTCATCGAGCCGCAGCAAGATCGCCTCGACGACGTTCAAGTCGCCCGACGAACCGCTGACGATGATGCTATTGGTCCGTTGATCGACCGAGAAGCGCAGGCCAACCAGCGGATTGTCGCCGCTGGTGTCTCCGGTTCCAGCTGCGCCGGCGAAGTTGAAGTTCCCTCCTCCTGCGCCGCCGCGTTGATTGGTGCCGCCGCCAGTGACCGCGAGGCCAAAGAGATTTTGCAGCATCGTGACCAAATTCGATGCGTCGCCATTCTGGATCGTGAAGACTTTGATCTGGGCTTCGGCTGTCGGCATCTGATCCAGTTCACGGATTAACGCGCCGATCAGTTCCATGCTCTCGGCCGGGGCTGAAACGATGACCGAGTTTGCCCGGCCGTCAGCCGTGATGCGGACATCGGTCAGCAAGCCCGATTTAAGCAGCTTCTTGCCCTGGCTATCGACGGTCAGGAACTGAAGCATGATGCTCCGCGCCGCACGTTGCTGGGCGTTTTGGTTCTGCCCGCCTTGTTGCTGGAGTTGTTGCAAACCTTGTTGAAACTGGTTTTGTCCACCCTGCTGGCCCTGATTGCCTTGCTGCGTACGGTTTTGTTGGGCGGTGCCGGTGACCGAGCTTTGCAGCACCGGAGCGAGTTCTTCGGCCAAGGAGTATTTCAGATTGAAGACCCGCAGCTCATTCACCGCGGAGCTCTCGGACTTGTCGATTTTTGCGAGCAAAGCTTCGATTTCCGCCAGGTCGCGGGCACTTGCACGCACGATCAGCGAGTTGGTGCGGTAGTCGGCCGTAAGGACGGCGCGCGTACCGAGTGCGGTCGAGGTGATGTTGCCCGCGATCGCGCCTAAATTGTTATTCTGGCCCGTTGTGCCTTGCCCCACGCTTGCTCCGCTAAGGAAGGCTTGCACGGTTTGCAGAACTTCGTTCGCCGAGGTGTGCTTCAATTCGAAGATCCGGAACTCGCCCGCTGGATCAACCGGAACGTCGAGACGTTTGATCAAGTCGATGACCGTGGCGATGCTTTCTTTGCGGCCGATTAAGAGCAGCGAGTTGGGCTTCACCAGCGAAGTGATGCTCACGCGTCCTTGCCGCGGGCTGAGAACCTGGTCATATAGCGAACGGACCAGGCTGGCCATGGCGTCACTGCCGACATTTTGCAGCGGATAGATCTGAATTTCAGGAACACTCACCAGGCTTTCTTCTTCGATTCGCTTGATGATTTCCGAGACTTTCTCTACATCACGGGCATTTCCGCGGATCACGAGCATGTCGAGGGACTCGACATACTCGATTTGCACGGGGCCGCTGAGGCCGCCCTCGAGAATGTCTTCGGCAGTGCGCGGCGGAGCAGCGGCCGGCGGCTGATTGGCTGGGGCTGGTTGATCTGCTCGTGGCTGGAACAACATGCTCACCAGGCGGTTCGTCGCTGGTTGCTGAGTACCGCCGGTTTGTTGGCCGATGAGCTGCATCGCCCGTTGCAGCGAACCATTGGCGATCGCTTCGGGATTTCGCACAGGAACGACCAGTTGGGCAGAGTTGTTGGCAGCTCCCTTGCTATGGTCCATCGCTGCGATGACGCGAGTCCAACCTTCAACTAAGCCGGCGGTTCCGGAAACCGTGACCGTTTTGTCGGTTCGATTGATGCTGAGCATCGTGGCCGAGTTATCGCGTCCGGCCAATGTGTAGGTAACGACCTTGCCCGAATCATCAGTCGTCATCGGCAATTGGCGGTTGGCCAGACGCGAAAGGGCTGCTTCGAATTCCGCCGCAGTCAATTTGGTCAGTTGAATAGACTTCTCAGTGCGCGGGCCGGGTTCGACTTTCACGGCAGGGGCATTATTCACTGGTGCAGCGGGCGCTGGTGCCGGAGCTGCTTGTGGCAGCAGCTTGACGATCAGCTCTTGCGCGGAGGGAGCCGCTAGCACCAGGATTTTGCCGGTCCGTTTGTCCGTGGCGATGTTGATCCCGGCATTGGCCGGCAATTGACTTTGCAGCTTGGCTGCGACGATTGCCGGGTCTTGGCCCATGACATCATAAGCCTTGAGCACTGGCTCATCCGCTGCGGCAGCGGTGGCATTGAGTGCTGGACCTTGAGCAGTCGCCGTATCGGCAGTGAAGAAAGCCCAGCCCGCTGCAAACAAGACCAGACCCACCAACCCAGCAGCCAAGATCGCGTTTCGTCGTTGAAACATGAGGTTGTGCATCGCCAATCCTTTGGGACTCGAACCTAAAGCACGAGACTTTTGATGCGTCCGCGTGAGCGCAAACTTTGCGCCACAGGAATTATCGGAAAAGTTTGCGCACTTCTCCAAAGATAGTTGGCAAAATTTGGAGAGGGATAACCAACGAGCAGGTCTACGCAGAATTAGAAGTCTTGCGTGAATAGCAAGTCTGCGTGCTTTAGGGAAATATCTTGTTGCTAGCAGAAAATCGATAGAGTCTGCTATCGACCGCCTCGTCCACCGCCGCCGAAGCCTCCACTGCCGAAGCCACTCCCGCCTCCGCCGCGACTGCTGCGGCCGCCACCACCGCCTTGGAGCATTTGCTGCATGGCTCGGGGATCGAAGCCCGTGCTCCCCTGACCGCCGAACTGCTGCTGCGGCTGGGAGTTCATCGTGCGATTGGATCGCTGCGTTGAAGTGGTAATCGAGCCAGTCGAGCCAGTTCCTAGCGTAGCCGGTTTGCTGCCTTTGAGAAATTCCGGGCCGACGATTTGCGTAAGGGCCTGCTGGACCGCTGCAGGACTCGTGTTTTTCAATGTGACGATGCGCATCGATTCGGTACCCGCAGGTTGTTCCTGATCCAATTGTGCAACGAGTGATTTGACTTCGTTGAACAACGGTTCCGGCGCGGTGACGACGAGTGAATTGGTACGGGTATCGATCCCGATCGACATCTTTTGCGTGTCTTCGGCTTGGCGGCGTGAATCGTTGCCACCTCCGCCGCCCCGGCCTCCGCGCAAAGCGCGGATGAAGTCTTCGGGATTGGGTTGTCGCTGCTGCCCGCCGCCCGCGGGGGACATCCGTTCCGCATAGACCGATTTGACGACGGCCGCAACTTCTTCGGCTGTTGTGTAATACACAGGAATCAAACGCGGCTTGTTGATGACCGTGACGTCTTCGGGGCTTTGGGCTTGGTCAATGACCTTGAGAATTTGCTCGAGCATTTCCAGATCGGTTGGGTTGGCTTGGATGAAGAGCGCATTCAAGCGGGTCTCGGGAACGATGGTGATTGTGCCGCTGCCGGTGAGTTTTGCTGGCGCATCACTGCTTCCCCCGCCGCCGCCGAAACCGAGCAAACTCCCGACCAAGCCGCCGCCGACATCGCCAAATGCCGCGCCAGCGAGACTATTCATGAGGCCCCCGCCGCCGCTGCTCGATGAAGAACTGCTGCCGCCGGAGAAGATTTGATTGAGCAATTCCGAAGCAACTTGCGCCTTGGCATATTTCAGGTAGTAGACCGTGTACTCGCGCTGCGCCCCGTTTTGGCGGCTGGCGAGCGTTTTCACGAGCGAAACGAAATCTTCCAGCACTTTTGGGTCTTCACAGGTAATCACGAGACCGGCTGGTCCCATCGAGATATTAATCGGCGGCAATTCCCCCGGGGCGATTTCTGGTTTCTTTTCCGGGCCTACTGCGGGAGCCGCCGGCGGGGCGGCAATCGTGCCTGTGTTTGGGGCATCAGTTACTTGATGGGCAACAAATTGGTACTTCCCGCGCGCTGCCGATTGGGCTGTGTGATTCTTGATCGGTTTGACTTGCGGTTCGTTTTTTGGGGTTGTTTCAGGCTGCGGTTGAATTGGCTGCGTCGGTTGAACCGGCTGCGCGGGAACAGTTTGCGGACTGATGATCACGTTCGGAAAGCCTTGCTGCTTCGCACGTTCAATTAGCTCTTTGATCTGATCTTCACTTAGATTCAGCGTACGTCTGTTCGGAGTATCTTCTACTCCGGCTGGAATAGGAGTCGCCGGATTTGATGGCTGAAACTGAAGCGCTGGCCCTGGTGCCGGAATCGGCGCGGGTTCCTGCACCGGCTCCACGACACGCTTTTCTTGAATGGAACTGATCGGCGGGAACATCGTCGAGCCGTTGCTCGCGCCGGAATTCAATTGCGACGAGGTCACGACGCGAATCTTATTGGGGCGAACATTTGGCCAGATTTGCTCGATCTGGCTCATGACACTGTTCGCGGCTCGCGGCGATAGCGGCAGGATCTGCATCGTGCTGCCTGACTCTGAATCCCCAGTGGATGCAGTAAGATCGCCTTCGCCCATTTTGTCCAAGAGTTGCTTGATCTGAGTCAATTGAGACGTCGTGCCGCGGACCATCACCTGGCGCAAGTTCGGGTCGACTTCGACTTTGGGCGCGCTCGTCTGGGCCGGATCGTTTCCGTCACCATAGAGCTTGACAATCGAATCTTTGACGAGCGACGGATCGAGCATTCTCAGGCGGAAGACTTCGAGTTGGCGGGCATCTTTTTGCAGTTGGTCGATCGTCGCGCGAATCGTCGCATGCTGCGCCGGACGCGCCAGGGCGATCAGATTTCCATTGCGCGGATCGAGCGACAGCCGCACATCGGGCAAGCCGGAGAGCAGCGTTTGCAGGACACTCAGGACCGTTGCCGCATCGGCCGCGCCGATGGAGTAGACTTCGAGTTGCGGCGCGCCATCCAACACCGAACCAGTACTATTCGGCACATCGACCAGGGCCAAGATTTCCTCGACCTTGGCAATCGCTTCGGGCTTCGCCCCAACCAAGATGGCTTTGTTCGTATTGTCCGCAAACAACCGGATCGAACCATCGACCGTGGCATTGCGATCTGCTGGGATGTTGAGCAACTGCTTGACAATGGTCAGGGCATCGGCCGGCGTAATGTGTTTTAGCTGCAGCGGTTTGAAGTTGTCGTTCGCCGCGTTGGATGGCCGTTCGACCGCGTCGATCACATTGCGAACTGTCCTGAGGCGGCCGACGGTATCGGTGACCTGGATTGTGCGTAGTTCATTGAGGATTGCGATGGAACCCTGCGGTCCAAGCAGCGCGCGAATTTCGCTCGCAGCCTTGTCCGGTGTCAAGCGTTCCACACGGAAAAGCACGCTGACCAACTCATATTGGGCACGCTTGTCGAGTTGCTCCGGCGTGATGCTCTCGACCAAATTCGGCGGAATGCCGTCTTGCAAGTTCACAAGCATCAGCAGCCGTTCGCGGCGCACCAGAGTGTAACCCTTCGTCTGCAAAATGCTATTCAGCAGATCAAGCGCTTCAGCCGGCGTATAGCTTCGCGTATCCTGATAGTTAAAGGTTCCTGGCGGGGCAACTTCCATGACCAGCGAATAATCGTTCTGTTGCGCAAACCATTCGATGACTTCGCGCCACGGTTGGAATTTGAAGCTGAAACGAAGTTTCTTTTCACCTGCCGGAACCGTTACGCCTTTTGGAGTTTCGGTTTTTGCGGTTGCCGGTGGAGTTTCGGGCTGTTTGGTTTCACTCGTCTTGGGCTCAGTCTC
Source organism: Pirellulales bacterium (assembly GCA_041736895.1). Lineage (GTDB taxonomy): Bacteria > Planctomycetota > Planctomycetia > Pirellulales > JALHPA01 > JANRLT01. The sequence goes on along the minus strand of JBGSSS010000145.1, from coordinate 15,580 downwards.
TGGCTGCTTCGTTTCGGCTTTTGCGACGGTCGGCTGGGCAGCAGGCTTTGTCGGCGTGATATCGAGGGGCTTTGCAGGCGCGGGATCAGCGGCCGCGGTGTTGCTCTCGGCCGAGCCAATACTGCGTCCAATGAGCTTCCCCCATGCCGTTTTCTGCTCCGGAGTTAGCTGACCGATGAGTTGGCGTTCGATTTCAGCTTGCCGGCCCTTGCGCATGGCAGCAGGGACATTGGCTTCGAAATCTTTGATTGCCGTTGCCATCTTCGACTGCTGTTCGCTCGTGATCTTGAGCAAATCAGCTAGGTCACGGTCTTGGAATGCCAGCGGTCCGCGCAGTTCGTACTCCCATTGATCCAAAATTTTGAGTTGCTCAGCCGTCAGCAGCGCTAGCCCAAGCTTTTCGGATTCCGCGCGATAGACGGCGAGCTTGGCCGCCTTTTCTGCTTCATCGAGCGAGCGTAGCGATTGGACAAGATCAACCGCCGACGTTTCGCGATCATCGATGATCTTGTCGATTTTCGACTTGACGTCCGGGGTGAGTTTCAGGCGCTCCACGGCCGCGGGGTTGGCCAGGTTGGACAAGCGTCCGACAAGTTCCTTGGCTGGCTCCGCGGCAAAAATCGGCGACCAAACCAGCGAAGCAACCAGGAAATACAAAGGTGAAAAACGCATATCAGTGATCCCGAGCAGAAAAACTCGCGGCCTTGAACAAGACAAGCACCACACCGGACAAACGAACCATTGATTGTACCTTACTCAAACCAGTTTCACGCTACATGGTCAGGGAATTCGCCGTCCGCAATTTGGCGGGATAATTGCCGGAAACGTCGGCTGTGGCTGCGTTTGCGCATGGCATTCCCCGAGAAATTCAACCCCCCAATTCTCGCAAAGTCTCGTAGTGCTAGCAGAATCCGCTGGAATCGCCGAAAATCTAGCAAATCGCCCCGATTTGATCGCGTTAAACACACAACTCGGCTGTCCAATGGCATGACTGGCTTCTGGCCGCACAAGCAGTCCAAGGCTGCACGATTCAACGCTTTGGGCAGCGAAGCGATGCCTTGATAAAAATCCATCTGGGCAGCCTGGTTAAGATTCCAGTCCATTGGCAAAAAACGCGGCGCAAACGAGTGAATTATTTTCGTGTTGCCCCGGCGCAACACTTTCAAATCCTGAGAAAAACAAGGCAAAAGCTGGGGAAAACGCACAAAACACCAGCGAAAACGCGCGAAAAAAACCAAAAAAACGCAAAAAAAATCAGAAAAAAACGCAAAAAGAACGAAAAAAACGCGAAAAAACGCGCGCAAAAATGCGCCCTCCGTCCGCCTCGATGTCTCGCGCAAAAGGCGATAATCCCGGGGGGAAACGAACCCTTGACGTTGTCGGCGAATCAAATCGTGTGTCCGCGGCGCGCATTTTCGTGTTGCCTTTTAAGGCAACACACGCCGCGGTTTCGTTGCCTTTCATGGCAACAAGAGCCGCAGTTATGCAAAGCCCTGCAAATCCTCGGGAAGTCCCCGCCAGAGCGCTTGGCAAGCAGCCAAGGTCGCGAGACCTTGGACTCCTCGGACGTCTGAACACTCATGTATTCAATGATCGTCAGTCAGCCCCCCCGGCGCGCAGCCTGACCCCTTGTCTACTACACACACAGTATACATGTGAGCACACTTTCTGGCACAAAATCAACCCCCTTGTTAGCGGATAACACGTTCGCTGCCAGCATCATCAACACAAATGCCAAAGCCAACTTAGAACCTAACTTCACGGCATTCGTTCCTGTCACCATTTATTATCGAATAATAATAGGACTATTTCGCGGCCCGGCGGGGGATCTGCTTGGGATGGACATCTTGATCTTTCGTCACGCGCCGCCATTCGGCGAACTCCTGACGCAGACGGGCAAGGTCCTTCGCGTAATTCGGATCGGCGACGAGATTTTTCACGGCCCACGGATCAGCCGCCAGATCATACAGTTCTTCTGGCGGCGCATCGCTCATGCAGAGTTGCCGCAACAATTCATACGGCAGGGGCTGCGAGTCCTTTTGCCGCACCGTTTCATCATGCAAGTCGATCGAGTATTGCGGACCTGGGTCGCCGTATTCGCCGTGGCCGCTGCCGATGTGCAATGCCTTGTCCACCGGACCTTGCACGGTGTCCTGAATCAGGTTGCCGATGTAGTAAAAGCGGCCATCACAGACCGCGCGGGCCATCGTCGTATCACCCCTGTTGCCCGGCGTGGACATGAAACTATTGTTCGTTTCGGTCATGATCGTATGCCGGTCACTCAAGTGATTAGCGGAGCCGTTCAGAATCGGCCAGAGCGATTTGCCGTGGCAAACAGCCGCGGGTGCAATGCCATAGGCTTCGAGAAACGTGGGGTTGAAATCCATTTGCGAAATCGGCGCGCTGATGACGCGTCCGGCTTTGATTCCCGGGCCCTTGATATAGCACGGCACCTGCGTCCCCGCGGGATAGACGCTCGTTTTGCCGCGCTGAATGCCGATCCCATGATCGCCGGTGAAGACCACGATCGTGCGCTTGGCTTGGCCGCTAGCTTCGAGCTTTTCCAGCATCAGCCTCACGAACTCGTCGATGTTTCGAACGTTCGAATAATACTGCGCGATGTCGATGCGCGCGGCGGGCGTATCCGGAAGCCAGGGGAGCATTTGAAGCGCCGCCGGATCGACATCGTTGGGGGCCGAGTTGCGATCCTTGGGGTTGGTCAGTTTATGCTGTACCGTTTTCCAAAACGGCGCGTGCGTATCACCCGGATTGCACCAGAACATCCACGGCTTGTCGCCCGCGTCTTGAATCACCGCAGCAAGGTCATCATCCTTGTAAAACGCGTCGTAAGGAAAATTGCGAGCTGGCTGCACATGGAGCTTACCCGAGAGCGCGCAGTACACACCCGCGGCCTTGAGCTTTTGGATCAAGTTCGGCAGATCCTCGTGCATGCCGGGAACCGCCAGATTCGTCGGGTCGTTTTCTTTGGTGAGCGGATTCGGCAGGGGGATCCATTTCTCGGGTCCGCCGAACTTCGTGCTTTTGTTATGAACATTGCGCCAAATGCCGTTTGTATGCGGCAAGAGCCCGCTGTAGATCGCGCCCTTGCTCGGCGAGCAAACGCTCTGCGCACAATACGCGTGCGTAAAGTTCACGCTCTCGGCGGCCAGTTTGTCGAGCGTCGGCGTTTTCAATCCGGCAATCCGCGCGTTCGGCTCCCGCGCCCCGCGCTCGCCGGTGAAGTAGCCCAGATCTTCGACGTAGATAAACAAGATATTGGGCGGGCGTTCGGCGGCCATCGCGCGCGGCAGTTCCGCGCAGAAAATCGTGGCGAGCAAAAGAAATGCGCTGAGGAATTTCATGGTGCTGTGATTGATTTGAGAATTAAGAGACACACGCAAAATAACATCCCTCTCTTCAAATATCGATGTTCGAAGATTTTGTTCCTTTTGATCCCGAAGGGGATCACGGAACTTAGCCGGTGGTCGACGCGCAGCGGCGCACCACCGGACTCGTTCGCCATCGTAGTTCCGCACCCTGGAAGGGTGCTAGAACGCTTGATTTCTCAACGGTTCTAGCATCCCTCCGGGATGCAAGATTCATTCTTTTACCAGACCGGTGGTGCGCGGAGTACCGCGACCACCGGCTAAGTTCTCTGATCCCTATCGGGATCAAATGCGGGAACTTAATTTACTGCCGACCCTAAAGTTTTTAGCAGCTACGTCAAATCTCACTCCATGACTTGCGTACCTCGCTTACGCTTCGGGTCAACATTAAGGCTTCTTCTTTACCCGGGGTTTCTCGCTTGGAATTGCGTCGTCCAGTTGAATCCCTTTGGCCCGTTGCTTGACCCTCGCCAGCGAAGCCTTTTCATCGGGAACATCTTCGTTCGCGCCCGGGCCAATCTTGCCGCCAGCTTTATAGATCGGCGCGTAGGACGGTTCAGGTTCGCCCGGTCCCAGCCGCAAGCGGACATCGGGCCGCTCGGAGTAGGCTTTTTGCAGTGCCAGCATTTCTTGCAAACGCTGCGGATTGGAACTGGCCAGATCATGCGTTTCCGTCCGATCGTTGTTCAGATCGTAAAGTTGCCAAGGTTGATCGTACGCCGTCACCAAGCGCCAGCCGTTATCGACAACAGCCAAATTATTGAACAAGGAAAAGTACAACGTCCGCGGCGGGAGCGTCTCGCCCGCGGTAAGAACACTAGCAAATGAGCGGCCCGGCAGCGCCGGATGTTCCTTGCCGCCAAAGTTCCGCGGGTACTCGACCCCGCCGAGTTCCATCAGCGTCGGCAGGATGTCCGTGACGTGCAGCGGTTGGTCGTTGAACTTGACCGACGGCTTAATCGCCTTGGGCCAGTTCGCGATGCACGGCGTCGTGACGCCGCCGCTATGTTGCGTCCGCTTGTAATACTTGAGCGGCGTGTTGGATGTGTGTGCCCAGGCAACGCCCGTATTCCAGGTCGTCCCCGGCGTGCCGAAATCGCCGCGGCGCACCCGATCATTGGGGCTCGCGCCGTTGTCGTTCATAAAGAGGATCAACGTGTTGTCAGCGATCTTCAGATCGTCCAAGGTTCGCATCACTCGGCCGACCCCCTGATCGACGCAATCGACCATCGCCGCGTAAGTCGCCATGCGCAAGTCCTCGAAGTCGCGAGACTTTTCATCGAGCGAATCCCAAGCGGGTATGTTCTCGGGCCGCTCGCCGAGTTTCCAACCCGGACCCGCTAGCCCGAGGGCTTGCTGCCGGGCGAAGCGTTCCTTGCGAATCGCGTCCCAGCCGCGCAGGTACTTGCCGCGATACTTGGCGACTTGCTCCGCGGGTGCTTGGATCGGCGAGTGCGGCGCGTTGTAGGCCAAGTACAGGAAAAACGGCTGCTCGGGATGCGCGGCGTGTTCTTCACGCAGAAACTTCTCCGCGTGATCGGTCAGCGAGGTCGTCACATAGAAGTTCTCTTTCGGCACGGGCCAGGGCTTGCCATCGAGCGTAAACGAATCGTCGCCGAGAAAGAAATCGGTGCCGCCCCCCATGAACCCAAAGTGCCGATGGAAGCCGCGTTCAAACGGGACGCCCGCACAGTGCCATTTGCCGATCATCATCGTGCGATACCCGCCGGCTTGCAGCACCTCGCCAAAGTTGGGGCTGTCTTTGCGGATCGCCACGTTTGGATCGTGCGTCCAAAACTGATGACCCGTCGTGAGCGTGGCGCGGCTTGGTTCGCACTTGCCGCAGTTGTAGAACTGCGAAAACTTCATCCCGCCGGCCGCAAGCCGATCGAGATTCGGCGTCTGGATTTCACCGCCGTAGGGTCCGATGTCGGAGTAACCCATGTCGTCGGTGATGATGACAACGATGTTGGGCCGCGGCGCCGCGGCGAACGCGAGCGGACGAAAAAACGACGACGTGCAAATTGTCAAAACGAAAAAAAGCAAACTGGGGATCCGAGGGGACATTGTATTTGTAGGATCGCGGGTGTGTTGTTCAAAAGGGCCAAATGATCGCGCGGTTGATCTGCTGTTGGAGCCGTCTTCGATGATTCTATCTTACTCGCTCACGGCGGCATCTGAAACAAAAGTGGTTGCAATGCTCGTCCGATATAGAAAAGTTGGACAGAGAAAAAATGGACAGAGGCGTGAGGAACCTTTTCTGTTCCTCGCTTCATGTCAATCAGTCCTGCCCCCCCTTTTTTGATTTCCCCTTCCCTTCCTTCGGCGGGGCTTTCACGTCGGCCGGCGACCACGCCGCCGGTTTCGGATTGGGAACCACGAGCGGGTCTTTTCGTCGTAGTGGTTCATTTCCGCCTGCAGCTTTTCGGTCAACTCGGCGACCTTCGTGGCGTGTTCCGGCTGGCCGGCGAGATTCTTTGACGCTTTCTGCTCCTTGAGTGCAAGGAATCGGAAACTTGGCCGGGAAGATTTCTTCGAGCAGCGTCGTTCTCAGCGATATCGCATCCGCCGCGCCGGTCTTTTATACTCCTGGGTGCTTCGACACGCGGCATTCAGCATTCCACGTTCGACGGTTCCAAGTTCTTTTTCTTTCATAGGGGTCCCATGTCCTACGGTAATCCGTACAGCGCGCCGCAAACGCCACTCAACATTCCTGTGGCCAACGAATCGTATCCGCCCGAGCTGCGCTATGTGGCCGACGGGTTTGCGTTGCAGAGCTGGGTCATTCGCGCCTACTTGATCGGGGTCTTGAGCTTTCTCGGCCTGACGTGGATGGCCGCGAACCAGATGGTCGAGCTCACTCCGACGACCATTACGATTTTTGGGATTATCTTTGCGATCGTCTTGTTTACCTTGCAACTGCTGGCGTTTGTGAACTTCAACAAGAGTCCCGCCGAAACCGGAGCCCGAGGGACATCGAACTTCGGCATGATCATGTTCATCGTGGGAATCGTCTTTTATTTGCTGTCCCTGGCGGTGATTTATTTTCAGATGATTCAATCACCCTATCCGATTGCCATCTTGATGATCCTCGCCGGCGTTTGCCTCATGGCGTCGGCGTTGACGCTGATGATTTATTTCCGCCAAATTGCCAGTTACCTGCAAGACGTGTTTGCAACTTACATCACCAACTCGTTGGTCAATGCCACGATCGTGTTGTACATCTGCATTGCGCTGGTGGTGGTGATGGCCTTGTCGACGGGAAACAATCCGCTGCTGCAACGCGGCGGAGGCGGCCGCGAAATGGCCTTGCCGGTCATTATTATCTCGGCGATCAGTGCGATCGGCGCGGGCCTCTTGAGTATCTATGTGGCAATCGTCTACTTGGCCACGATTGGCGGCATGAAGCGGCTGCTGCAAAGCAAGATGCGGCAGTACTAGGCGCAAGTTCAATCAACGTCTTCCCGTGCCATGCCCGCGCTTCGACGCGGGCATGGGGTTTTATTGGTCATCGCCTCCGATTTTCAAGATTTCTGAACTCGTGATTGACAGACGGCATGGGTAAGTGTACATATAAACACATACCAGCAAAAACCCTCCGCTGCGCGTCGGGGCTAACCGGTTTTGTAAACACGATGCGTTTTTGACTTGAGCGTGTCACCATGTCCCTCGAAACAACCCGCGAGCTTCCCGATTATGCGGCCAATTTGCGGCGGCTGATGGTGCGGCAGGGGTGGTCGCTGGCCGAACTGTCGCTCGCGTCGGGGATCGACGAGCGCACGATCCGCGGGATTCTGAACGGCGGGCAGCGGCCGCAAAACCGGACGCTGCAACGCCTGGCCGAGACGCTCCATGCGCCGACGGACGAGCTGTTTCAGGATCCGTCGGTGATGGCGCATCGGCTGTTCGATCGGGCAACGAATCCGGTGGTGGACGAGGTGGTCGTGGCGCAGCCGGCGCTGTTTCGCGGCTGGACCGACCGCGACTACGACGCGCTCTACAGTCGGTTCGGCGTCGGCGGCGCACTGACCCGCGAGGGAACCGTCGCGGCGGCGAAACAAATCAACCGCCAGCGGCGCGTGCTCGATCAAGTCGCGCTGATCATGGAAACGCACGAAGCGGACTTGCTCGCGAGCATCGTCGAAACGCTGCACAAGCGCGTCTGCGTCGCGGTGGAGGACGAAACGCTGGAAGATACCAATCCCGTTTAGCGGCGACTCGCAGAGGAGCGCTGCTCGGGAAGCCGAAAAATTTTAGCCACAAAGAAACGCAAAATTCACAAAAAGAGAAATACAATTTTTTGCCGCAAGAAAAGCAAGAATAACAAAAAAAGATTTTGAGCTTCAAACCATTCATGTGGAATCACAAAATCAGTCTCTTTTTTTGTGTCTCTTGTGTCTCTTTGTGGTTAAACAGGATTTTGCCTTCTCTTTGCTTTATTTGTTTTCTTTGCGGCGAAAAAATCCGGCGGCCGAAGCTGGCGCTTCGACCGCCGGTGGTGTTATAGGAGTTGGAGAGTCGGTGCTCGTTCACGTTACCAAGCTGGGGCTTGGTAAAAGTCCTGTAGCCAAGGACGTAAGTCCTTGGATGCGTGAGAGTAGTCGCCGTTTTCCCCGAAGTCATCCAAGGTCTCACGACCTTGGCTACATTCCACGCCGCGGCTTCGTAACGAGGAGGAAACGAACACAAAGCCCAGGGGTTTACCCCCTGGGAGCATGCACTCCCTCGCTGACGCATCGAGCTGCCAAATTACTTCTTCGCGAACCCCTTCGCGAAGCCGTCGGCGAAGACGAGCTTCAGTTGATCGTCGGGCGTCGCCTTGGCCGCTTTGCCCTGGCAGTTGTTGCAGCAGAAGCCGACCTTCACGCCGGCGATTTCGACTTCGGTGCCGTCCTTGACCTTGCCGCCGCTGAAGGGGCAGCCCTTCTGCGCGTACTGGCCGCTGGCGACGAGTTGGGCGTTGGCTTTTGCCGTAAACGCCGAACTGTCCTTGTCGAACTTGCCTTTGCAGACGTCGCAGCAGAAGTAGACCTTGCCGCCGCCAAAGTCGGAGAACTTCTCCGCATCGACAGCCTTGCCCGAGACGGGGCATTTCAAATTCGCCGTGGCTGCATCGGCCGCGTTGAGGACCGGCAAAGTGCCGAGCGTCGTCAACCCGACAGCGGCCGTGGCTCCGAGCACAAAAGTTCGTCGTTGCATCAGAAACTCCTTGAAAAGTGGTCAATTACGAAAGTCATTCTAAAGCGCGGCGGGGATGAAGTCATCCCCGCCGCCAAAACAGTTACCTTACTTCGCTGCGGTCTTCGCGCAGCAGCCCGACTCGCACGTCGCGGCGGGTGTGGCTGCCACCGCAGCGGCCGCCGAGGCACAGCCCGGGCAGGTCGCGCAGCAATCAGCGCACTTGTCGCAATCCTCGGCGCACGGGCCTTCGCACGAGCAAACGCATGGCTCGCAAGTGCAGAGATCCGCCACACAGCAGCCGCACGCCGCGGTTTTGGCTGCTGGCTTGCTGCCCCCGGTGAAACCATACAAAGCCCCGGCGCCGCCCACGGCGAGGAGACCCATCAAAGCGAGAAACTTGGAACGTAACATGGCAAAACTCCTAATGGAAAACTGGATGGAAATTTGAAGCCCATAATTCCGCATGTTCGGCGAACGACTGTGAGAAGCAGAGTCGTTCGAGTGAGGTCACAGTGTCGAGATGCGCTTCGCTGCGCTCAGCCACCCACGCTTACGCCTTGGGCTGCCATGCGCGCAGTAGCGCCATGTGACCGCTTCAGATTGTCCAGCTACAAATCCAGATGCGCAAGCCGTGGCCGGCGCGCGGCGGAGGAGAATCGTCGGGTAACGAGTAACCCGAAGAGAGTTCATGTGCGGCGGGCAGCACGGCCAACACGGGGCCGAGATCCATGACCGGTAACTTCAACGAGTCCGCGAGCTTGGATTGTTGTTCCAGCGGGACCGGCGGGAATTCGTTCGAGCGAGCACACGGGCAATTCGCGTCGCAGCTAGGAACATTGGTCGCCGGGGCTGCGTTGTTCGCGGGAACCTTGGGAGTGCAACAACTTTTTGCGGCGAGAGTATTCGAGTTGCTGCAGCAAGATTTTGCCGAGCCGTTCGTCTCTTTCTTGCATTGGCAAGCACCGCCCGTGCCGCAACTGCCACAGCAAGATTTCGCGGCCGATGCTCCCGAGAGACAACCTTGAGCTGCACACGACGCCGTGCAATCCGACGGCTGGCCCAACACGGTGCTGAACATACTCAGCACGAGCAAAGCGGCGATCGAAGTGTGGCGGGCGGGAAGCATTGTTTCTCAGCGAAAAGGAAGCATCACTAACTGTATCTTCCGGAAAGCTTCGGCTCAAAGCAAGTGAATCTGGGGGATTTTGCGGGGCAAGAGCAATGGCCTGAATCAGATTTCTACGGGAAATAACCGCGTTCGTTCGCGGAATTCTGACTGGGCGAAAGATTTTAGCCCGATTTCTGGCCGTCTTCTTGCTCTAGCACGAGTTCCAAGTAACTCCGGCGTTCCGGTTTGCCGAGGTGCAACTCGCCCGCCAGATCGAGCAAGACAGCTTGCGCGTCGGCGACAAATTCCTCTTCGACGACCAGTTCAATCTCCAGAAACTCCCCCAACCCCGCGATCGTGTCCCAGGCAATTTCGACCGGTGCCCCGTGATGAAACAGCTCGCCAGGGCGGCGGGTTTTGCGAACCTCGCGCACCGCGCGAAAGCCCAGCGCCGCCAGCAATTCGCCATACGCCGCGGGCCAGTCGCTACCTTCGGCGAGCGGCAGTTCGATCTCGCGGCGGGTCTTGGTCAGTTGGTCGAGCTTGGGGCCTTTGTACGTGATCCAGTTATCCGCGCCGACGCTGCGCAAACGCAACGCTTCGTCCGTCGCGGCGAAGTCGCGGCCGGGATGATTGAAGTAACGATCCACTTGCTCGATTGCGGGCCGCCACTCGACGCCGAGCGTCTCCAAACGCTGCCGCGTCAGATCCGGCACGTCGAGGTGAAATTTTTGTTCTACTTCGAGCAGCATCGGCCGGGATCCTGGGAAGGAATACGAAATACATTTTTGCCACTGATTTGCACTGATTTTAAAAAGATTTTCACTGATCATACAAGGCGATCGCCGAGTCATTCGATTTTATTGCATCTCTTTCAGATCAGTGTAAATCAGTTTTTTCTGTGTGAATCAGTGGCAAAATCCGATTATGAATTTCCTTAGACACTTCGAGGATTGGAACTCCGCTCGTATAATAACCAGTGCGGGGCCTGCGCCATAGTCTAGCCAATGAGTTCCGATGATTCGTCGATCGCCGTCACGCCATGCTCGTTTGAAGCTGCTGTTGTTGCTCGCGCTCAGTGCGGTGCTGTTGCCCGGCTGCGGCGCGAAGCGCGCGCCGCAAGGACCAAGCCATCCGGCCATCGGGCAACCGTTCCTGCTGCTCGATTTGCAGCCGCTGACCGGAGGCGGCGCGCCGATCAATAAAGACTCCTTGAAAGGCCGCGTCACGCTGATGAACTTCTGGGCGACGTGGTGCGGGCCGTGCAAGATCGAATTCCCGCTTATGGCGGCGATGGCCAAGAAACTCTCCGCAGATCCCAAGTTTCAATACCTTTCGGTCAACATGGACGGCGCGCCCGGAGAACAGCCCACGAATGTCGTCGAAAATTTTCTGCGCGAACAGCACGCCGATCATCCAACTTGGACTGATCCTTCGGGAGCAACAATCGGCGGACTAGCTCATCTCCTCGGCAAGGAGGACAATGATTCTATATCGATACCTATGACACTGGTCATTGATGGCACGGGCACGGTTCGCGGCATCTGGATCGGCTACGATCGCGGCTACGAGAAAGAGATGGAAACACTCCTCAGCGAGCTGTTGAAATCATCTTGATTAGCTGTTTTTCAAGCTCTGAATTATAATTGCCTCTTTCGCCGACGAAGCTTCTTCGGCCATCACTTCTCCTCTTGAGGACGACGCATGCTGCGGGAGCTGTTTGGAAATCGCGCGCTGACTTATTCCCGGCGGCTCTCGAATTTGATCATGGCCAAGCGCTACGACGAAGCCAGTCGCACGGCCGTCAATGATCTCAAAACGCACTACCCGCGGCTGCAGCGCTATTTAGAACTGCAAATCGCGGAACAAGGCGCGAACCACACATTTTCTAGTTACAAGCTCTGGGAATTGGCCGGCCTGCTCGCCGAACATCAGCCGCGCTTGATCGTCGAATTTGGCTCCGGGTCAACGACCGCCGCGTTTGCCGATTACTTGGACCAAAACCCCGACGCGCGCGTGATTAGCGTCGACGAGTATCCGCCCTATCAAGACGACGTCTTCGCGCGGCTCACCCGCGCGGGGTTGCCGGCCAGCGAGCGGCTGATCAAATGCCCCTGCCCCAAGTTGATCGAAGTCAAAGCCGGCGTCGATATCACGCGCTACGAGCCGAAGTACGTGGAGCACTTCGCGGGGCAGACGCCGGACCTGATTTACGTCGACGGCCCCACGACGAATCACCCCGACAAGCCAGGGGCCGTGCTCCCGTGCGTTGACGCGGTGTATCTTTGCGAGCAAGGACTATTTCCGCGCTTCATCGCGTACGACTATCGCCTCGACAGCGTGCGGGCGTTCTTAAAGTCGCCGTATCGGCATTACTACGATGCCCAGTTGCATTACACAGTCACCACGCCGGAAGAAGAACCGTGGGTCGTCGCAGAGATCCGGCATCATACGCTGTTGAGTTTCACCAATCGCCGCCGGTTGCCGCTGCAGGCGAATCCCAACCCGACGCGTTAGCGAGGGCGTACTGACGATGCTTTTCTCTCTCGCTGACGCATTCTGAAAATGCGATCTTTGTTTTCTCAATATGCATCGTCCTCACTTTCCGGGTCCTCACTTCGTTCGTCCCCGGCCACGCAGAGTCTGTTGGATTGCATAATCCTTGCACACTGTCACGCTTGGGGTGGCCGGGTCTGACCAACGGGAAGACCCGGAACGGTTGATGCCGAACCGGGGATGATTGAAGCTTCAAAAGCACTGGCCGAGCCAGTGGCACCCGAAAGCGCTGCTGTGACAGTACGCTTGTTAATTGCTCGCCAGCCTCGCTTGCAAGCTCTCGATCATGCTCCGTGGGTTTGCCTCCGCGAGAATCGCGTTGCCGGCCGCGATGCGTGAAAATCCGGCCGCGCGAACATCATGCAGATTCTGCGCATTGATCCCGCCAATCGCAAAGGCCGGCAGGGTGATTTCGGCCGCGACCGTGCGGAGCAATTCCAAGCCGGGGAACGCGGCGAATTGCTTGGTCTGCGAAGGAAACGTCGGCCCGACGCCGATGTAATCCGCGCCGGCGAGAACAGCTTGCCGCGCTTGGTCGAGCGAGTGGGTCGAAACGCCGATCAGCCGCTCCGGCCCGACGATTTTTCGCGCGGCGGCGACGGGGAGTTCCTCTTGCCCGACATGCACGCCATCGGCGTCGCAGAGTACGGCGAGGTCCGGGCGATCGTTCATGATGAACAGCGGGGCGCGGCCATGACTCGCCGCGCGCTCGCGCAGGAGTTGCCTCAAGAGCATGCCATGCTCCAGCAGTTTCCGGTCATCGGCCTGCTTGTCGCGCAGTTGGATGACGTCGAGCGGTGCTTCGATCAGGTTCATCGCCAAGGCACGAAACGCTTCGAGTTTCGCACGGCAATCGAGCAAGAGATACAACCGCGCTTCGCCAAGGCGCTGTTTCGACGCGGCGTTCACCGCCAGCGCGCGTTCCAGCGTGTAGCAGCGATACCGCAGTGCCTCGAACTGCTTGGCCGGCGAGTGGGGCAGCGGTTTGCTGAATTCTTCGAGCGACCGGAGTGCTTCCTGCAGCCGTTTCCAGTTCGCCACGAGCACATGAGCCGCATCGTGACGCTGGTCTTCGGCCGCGGTACTGATCGCGGTGCCTACGTCGGTGAGCGTGTCACGCTGCGCGAGCAGCGCCGCGGCAGGCAAGGCTTGCATCGCGCCGGCAAGTTCATGCCGCACCTGCTTGAGCTGTTCCGTCAGGAACGGATCATTGAGCACGAAGCGCGCGTAATCTTCCACGACGCGCAACCCCTCACGCGCGCGATTCGCCGCGGCGTCGAGGATTCGAAAAAGTTCGTGGTCGGGGTTCATTGGCGTCGTCTTGGACGTGTGTGATTGCTTTGAATTGATCGAGTAGGTGAAGTAGTATCAGTAAAACAACGAGGTAACTCGAAATGACGCATCCCCCACAAAAACCTGTCTGGCTCCCTCCCCCTTGCGGGGAGGGCTGGGGAGGGGGTTTTGATTCACGTTTGACTTTCAAACATTCAAAATACTACTTATGGAAGAAATGGAACCCGCAGAATCTTCGTCAACTCTAGCCCCCCTCCCTAACCCTCCCCGCGAGGGGGAGGGGACCAGGCAGATTAAAATAAGGGCAAGCTCACTGCTTCGTGCAGGAGTTATCTGGCCGCCTCCCCCGTTGTCCTGCGACTGAGTTGCGTCGGCGGGCCATCTTGTTCCTTGTCCCATGCCTCGAGCTCACGCTGCAAGCGCTCCAACTCGCGGCGGCTGCGGTCGAGTGCTTCGATCCGCTGGCCGATCTCGCTGAAGAGCGGCTTGCCGAGGCGCGTCGCATCGAGTTGCCCGACGACTTCTTGCGCCACGCGCTCCCAACCGCGGCCGAGCGACGCGGCCAAGATCATTCGCAACAGCCACCCCAGCACCGCGATCCACAAAAATCCTTGCAGCACAACATCCCAACTCGTGGGCGAGGTGCCCTGCCAAAGATAGCGATAGAAAAAGTCATAACCCCAGCGCCCGAACAACAGCGCGATCAGCGCCGTGAACAGTATTTCGTACGGCAATTGCCGATACCAGCGCGTTTGCCGCGTCGCTTGTTCGTTGGCGCGCCGATCAAGCTCCGCGGCCAGGCTTGCCTGCGTCGCCGCGATCATCTCGGCCAGTTGCTCTTGGCGCACATTCTCGCGCCGCGGGTCAAACGCATCGCTGTCAAGCAGCCCTGCCTCGCCGACGAAGCCCGAGACAATCGATTGCGTCTGCGCGAGTTCGCCCGGCGTCCAGCCGAGCGATGTTGAGCTGACGATTCCCGGCTTCGGCTGACTCGCACTGTTCCACGAATCCATGATCGTCTGACCCGCGGTGTATGCGCCGGTGACGACCATGGAACCAAGACTGCGCGCGCGCAAGAACGGCACCCAGCGGAGCCATGACCAAAGCTGCGACGTCACACGCAGCCAAACGCCGAACGGCCACATGCCCCAGCGCTCACCGCACTCGCCGAGCAACCTCCGCCGCCAGGCGGTTTTCTCGCCGCTCAGTTGAGCTTGCAAGTTGACCTTCGCCGTTTGCAGGAGCCGTGCTGATTCGCGCGCGATCGCCGCATCGAGGAGTTCGACCTTGGCCCACGTTTGATCGAGTTCGCGGCCGGCCTCGTGCGAAAACTCGGACCAAAGATTCAATGCATTCGCCCGCCGCAAGCGCATCCGTCCCCGGGCATGCAACTCGCGTTCGAGCAAGTCCCGCAGCTCCGTATACTCCGGCGGCACGGGCAGACGCTGCTCGATCGCGCGCAGGGCTTGCTCGCTGTCGAGTCGCAACAGCGTCGGCCGCGCGAAACCTTCCTTTTCGAGCACTCGCCGCCAGTCGTCGCGGATGTCGGCATCGTATTGCGCGTGTGTTTGCACGAACAAAATGGCCCGACCGGTGGCGACATTGCGGAGCTCTTGCCAGACGCTCTGTGTCTTATATTTTTGTGCCGTGCCCGTGACGATGATCACGTCGCAATGCGGCAAGATCGTGCGCAGGCGGTCGAGGTTCGTGTTTGCCGCGTTATCGCCCAAATTAGAATCGCTGCCCTGCGTGTCCGGGTCGGGGCAGTCGATCAGGATCATGTGCTCGAGCAGCGGCAGCTCGTGGTTGATGACCTTGGCCTCCCACGCATCGATTGGCAAGAATTTGACATCGATCGTCGGATGCCGCACGACAGTCGGCTGCTTCGTCGTTGGCCGCTCGACATCGCCGGCGCGGCAGACGCGTTCGCCCATGATCGCGTTGAGCAGCGTGCTCTTACCCGTCCCTGTTCCGCCGAGCAGTCCGACGACCAGCACACGGTCAAGGTTCGGCGCCAACTCGCGCAGCCGCGCATCGACGCGCGACCAGAGCGCGC
>JBGSSS010000136.1:0-74373 GCA_041736895.1 Pirellulales bacterium | reverse complement strand
GCGTTTGAGCAGCTTCCGCGCCGGCTCCAGCAGCCGTCGGCCTTGTAATAGCAGTACCTCGTCACCCTTTTGTCGCGCCATTCTGGCAGCCTCCTAAGCTGCCAGAATACCATGCGCAAATCTTGTGCCGAACAGTATTGTCCCCGCAAGGGGGAGGGAGCCAAACCAGTTTATTGGTGGAGCGGGCCGCTAGCTTACATCATGACATCGAAAAAGCGCAACTTCAAAACTAACGCCGCGGGCTTCTTTGACGACCTTAGGATGCTTCACGTTAACCAATAACCTCGCTCAATGACGGAGGTTTGGTCTAATTCGCACTCCCAATATCTTTCATACTCACCAGCTTTAACCGCCCCCACGGGTTGTGCATGGGACTCTGACTGTATTTGCGCGGAGCTTCTTCGGCAAAGGCCTGAAACCGCGGGCCGCTCAAATCGGCAATCACATGCCCGTGGTCGATCCGTTTCTCGCTCGCCGCACAGTAGCGAATCACTTCGACGATGTCGAACTCGTCGCAATCACTCTTCTTCATGATGACATCGCGCAGGCCCAGCATATGCATTCCCATGGTCCAAACATCGGTGCCGCTGCTCATGATTGTGACCAAGGCGAAGCTGATCGCGTCGGGGCTGCCGTCGTCGGTCATTTCTTGCCAAGCCGTCGCCCCATGCGCCAACATGCAGTTGTCGATAAAGACCCCTGCCCCGCCGGCGTCCATGATGGCCGCCGCGGCACGCATCGCGGTGTGCGCTTTCTCGAGTGATCCGCCCGGCGCGCTGAGGAGGATGTTGACCTTGTAGTTGTCGATTGCGTAGGCTTCCTCGGGCGTTGGCTGATTGCGGCACGAGGTGCTAAAGATCTCGGCGAACTGGTCGTCGGCCTTCATCGCATCGATATAGACCTCCGCGCCATCCTGCAACACGAGTGTGTTCCCGTTGAGCTGCACGCCCTCGGGCAGGCGCGCGACCAACTCGTCGGGGTGTTTCCACTGGCCGGGGATGCGCATGGCGATTTCGACGGTTTCGGGTTCTGGCCCCATGAGTTTTCCGATCTGGCGAAAAGTTAGTGGACTGCCATGAGGTTCTTGGCAATTTCTTCAAAAAATATACTAAGGCTCACGCTCAAATGCGATCTTTTCTAACGCATTGCGCGTAGTTTCGGCGCTCATTGTGCGGGATTTGCACGGCAAAAACTGGGAAATATCCGCTGAAATACGAGCGGATTTCACATGCATTCCGCGCGCATTGATGGCCCGCAGCTCCATACTTCTCAGGCGAAGACGCGAAATCAGACTTCAAATAATTCGGAGCGGATTCCACTCAAAATTCATCGATTCGCGCGATTTTCAAACACTAATTTATCAAAGATCGATCATCACCTCGGACCGTAGGCCAGAGACTTGCACTCATGGGGCATGTTGCCAAGCGACAGACGCAACCACACCGACACACGCTCTCCCCTTTTGCTAGCGGTCAACACTAAAGTATGCTGATATCAGCAAACCCGGCATTGGTCCATATTTTTCCCCAGGGAGCTTGTATGAAATCGATTTTATTGTGTTTGATCGCGTTTCTGTTTTGCTGCAATCTATTGCTCGCCGAAGAAAAAGTTCCCGCAGATCAGGCGAAAGCCGCCGCCTATTTCGAGGCCCTCGTGAGCGGGGATCCGGACAAGGCCAATACTCTAATCGCGGTGCCGTTTTCGCTGGATCGCAAAAGCGTCCTGAAGACCACGGACGAAGTCGCCGAAGTCCACAAAAAAATCGCCCTCACCAAGGGCATCCGGGTCTTACCAAAATACACGATCGAAAAAACCGACAAAGCCCCGGAACTCGACGCGACCGTCTTCCCGAAATACACGGCGTTTCGGTGCGTTTTCGAAGCAGATGCAAGGACACGGACCATCGACATCTACGTTACGGCGGGAGAATTCTCGGCCGTGATTGGGTTTAGCGATTAAGACTTCAGGACCGGCATGACCGTATATAACTTTTCGTTTATTTGAAAACTAAAATTTAATCCCGATTTTCCGCCGGCGGCTCGTACTCAAAATCCTTGGAGTTTATGGTAATATGCGTACAGAACGATTTCCGCTAATTACAAGGGTTTTTCGCCATGACGCAAGTTTACAGCTATCTCCGCTTCTCCCTTAAACGTCAATCCAAGGGAACAAGTTATCTTCGCCAAAAAGAACTCACTGATGCCTACATTGCACAACACGGCTACACCCTGAATCCCATGACTTTGAGAGATATGGGTATCAGGGCTTTCCGAGGTGAAAACTTTGAAATTGGAGTGTTAGGAAAGTTCGTCAAGTTGTGCGAATCAGGGCAGATTCCTAAAGGGTCAAAACTGGTTGTTGAAAACCTTGATCGGCTAAACAAGCTAAAGACGTTCTGGAAAGTCTTGCCAAGTTTGAGCCAATTCCTTTCTAAGCCGTTGACAATCTAAAATATCTAACCGAGGATCGAGACTGTGTTCCGATCCTTTTTTATTTGACCAAGAGGGCTTTATGACTGAGTTGCTTGTTCGCTCGATTGTTATGCAGTGCCTGGAATTAGCCGACGCTGGAAAAACTATTGATCCTATTGAGTTGCATGCACATTGCGAAGCATCAGGAATTACGCATTTTCTTCACTATCAGGGGGCAAGGTATCCACTGCCAACATGTTCAACAGATGAACTAGGAGTAATTGACCAAGAAATTCTGTCACTATTTGTTGGAGATTATGGCAGCTATTTCGTTGTTCGTAATGGCTATCTGTTGTTAGCAGCTATGCTTCTACACACTTTCGTCCACGTTTAGCAATAAAAAGAAACCCCAGGTGTTGAGCCTGGGTTTTTTTCTTTTTAACGTCGGGTCATCGCCACTATAAGCCAAACTGGCAACCACAATCCAAATGTGCAAATTGACAAAACTAAATGCAAGCCATGAGAAGTTTTCTTTCCCTGGGGTTTGGCTGTTGAATTGTTGTTCCTTCGTAGGGTCACACCATAGAGGGTTTGGAAATCCTTGCTGCTGCCCTCTGCATAGAGCCTGCGGCCATCTTTTAGTGTGATTGTGAATGAACCGTGAGCCACTGGAACCACACTTGCAATGTGTTCAGGTCCAATGAACTCACGTTTGTGGGGTCCACTAAGTAGGAGTCTGAAAAATTCTTGACTCCACCATCTACGACATACAACAGCGTGTTGATTCCGTCCAAAATCACCGTCAATGATTTTCAGCATGTTGCCCTCTTGGTTCTGCTCCAATAAAAAAACCCAGTCCAAGAGGGGCAGTTCTTGAACTGGGCTATATTAGGGGAAGCGGTGGCAACCGTACTTCCCCAGGCGTCGATTCTATCTAATGCAAATGTGCTGTCAAACATTTTTTGACTCGCATTCTCAAAACTGCCGGATTGCCGGACACCCCCTACTTTACCGGCTTTTTCGCTAATCTCACTCACTATCTGGCGGTACGTAATTGTAATCAAAGTCCTTCCATTTCATCGGCCGGCGGAACGGTTCGATACGGAGGATTTGCTCACCGTTCTGAAATAACCGAACGGTGCCGCTAGATTCGCTGACGGCGATTGCGACGCTTTTGGTTTTTTTGGTGATCGCGGCGGCGGCCCAATGGCGCGAGCCGAGGCCTTTGCTCAAGGTAATATCGTTCGCCGGCGCGTCGATGTAGCGTGCGGCCGCTTCGACGGTGCCGTCGGGGGCGATGATGAACGCGCCGTCCATCTGCGCGATTTCTTTGATCCCTTCGCGGACGCGCGGATCGGTGAGGACCCGTTCTTTGCGGCTGTAGCCTCGGACCGGATCGAAGCCCGTCGGGTGGCTGCTCTGCAAGACGCGGCGCGTGTCGCCGACGACGAAGAGTGTCCCGACCGGCTTGCCTTCGCGGCCTTCGCGGCCGATGTCGAGGGCCAGGTCCACGACACACTTCAGTGTCTCCAGCGGCACGTTGGTTTCGATCTGCCGCAGGTCGCGCGACGTGAGTCGATGCAAGTGCTCACTCAGGTTGATGACCGAAAGACTGTCGATCGTGCCGATCTCGAACCCACTGTAGATCGCGACGACACGCGAGCCGGGAGCCAAGATTTCTTCGGCGACGCTTTCGACGAGCGCTTGGGTCAGCTTCTCATAGACCGGTCCGTCGGCGACGTTGATGACGACGCCACGGAGGCCGTGGGCTTCGCAACCTTCGAGGGCTTCCTTTTCATCGGCAGCGAGGAACATTGGCACCTCGCCGGCGAGTTCCTTGAGCTTCCCCCAATCCGTCGGCCCGTCCATCAGGACCATGAGCGCATCGGCGTCAACCTCGGGCGCGAGCTTCGCGGCGAGTTGGACGACATTGCGGAACTGGTCGCTGATCCGGATCGGTTTGGGCATCCGAAATACGGAAAAAGGAGAAAACGACGTAAAGTGCTACGGAATCGTACTTTACGATTCGCCAGTTCGCAAGGAGCGAATCGGAGAAAATGCCGCATAAAAGCCAGCATTATCGGTATCTGGAAAAAAACAGCCCTCTGTTTTAGACAAACAGAGGGCTGAAGGAGATTAGACCAGAATTGCCATCGAATTGTTACGGCAACTTGCCCGGCTCTTTGTTCTCGAGTATGTGGTCGGGGTTATGCAACTCGACCGGTTCGACTAAAGGGGGTTGCACGCTGTGGAGGTCGACATCGACGGCCATCGCGGGTTGGACGAGATGCGCCGTCGCCTTGCTCGATTGTTCGTCCTCTTGGCCTTGGTCGCCGCGCTGCTTCTTGGGCGGCGCCAAATTCGCCGGCCCTGGTCCGAGATCCGGCGCATCGACCGGCATGGGAACCTTGGCCTCGGGTTCGTCCTCAAACGGATTGACCTCTACCGGGATCGGCTTTGCTTCAGGCATCGGCTTCGCATCTGGCTTGGCCTCGGCCTGCGGCTGTTTGAGCGGCGTCGCGGGGATCAAGTTCGGTGCCGAGGGCGCTTCAAGCGGCAGCGGTTGGCCGGGGAAGAGCGGTTGCTGCTTGATTGGCTGTTGCTGCGCCGGTTGGGGATTGAGCGGGTTTTGCGGCTGCGGAGCCGGCTGAGTTGGCTTGACCCTACTGGCGACCATCTCGGCAGGTACCTTGGGCGCGCCAAAGACTCGCTCGTTGTACATCACCAGGGTGTGCAAGGCATGGCCCATCGGACCAAGTTTCCACTCGTGCTGCGGATCGTTTTTCAGATGTGTTGCCAAGTAATCCATTGCGCGCATCATCCGCGGGGAACGGAGTTCGGCATCGTTTTGCGCGAGGATGAGCCATTCCATGACATGGCCCGTCGTTTGGATCTTGCGATCGACATCGGAGCGGTTTTCGGCCTTGTTGAACCACGAGGTGCTGAACGAGCCGTCGGGATTCATCAAGCTCCAGGCGTATTTCTGATAGTTCTCGATGTAGGCTTTGGCCTTGGCATAGGAGCCATCGAGCGGCTGGCCGCGCTTCAGACGTTGCTGATAGGCGTAGGTCAAGCCAAACAATCGGTGCGTTCCGCCGCAGGCCGCGCCGCGGATCGGGGCTTTTAGTTCTTCTTCGATGATCCGCGGAATGCTCCATTCCTGACCATCGCTCGACGTCCAGGTTTCATCCAGATCGTAATAATGACTGAGAGCGATCAGCCTAAACGTCAATTCGGTGTTCGGCCGGCAGCCGAGGCGTTCTTCTTCGAGCAGGTCACGCAGCGTGAAGTCCCGGCCCTGGATTTTCAGCGGCGTGTCGATGCTGACGCGCGATTGCGCGAGAATCGCGGTGAGCTGGCCGGGGTGACCTTGCACGCCAACGCCGATTTCGGCCTTGGGATGGCCATTCGATAACGTGAGCAAAGGTTGGCCGTTGCAGCGTTGGCCCCAGAGAATCCAACCGATCGCGTTGACCGGCGGACCATTCGGTCCATTGCGACGGATTTCGGTGCGGACATTGAACGCGACAAAAGCATGCATCACTTCCCACGGCGTGTTGTCGCGTGTGTTTTGATGCCGTTTCGAGTAGACGGCCAGCGTCTCGTTGATTTTGTTCTTCAGCCGGACCAATTCGGGCGTCAGCGGCGCGGACTTCACCGCGGCGGCAACCGCCGACGATTCTGCTGGTCGTGGCTGGGCTGGACTTAGTTGCGCCGGCGGGGTCGTGGGCTTGGCGATTTCTGTTTTGGGCGTTGGCTTGGATTGCGATGTTGGGGCTGGCGACACCGGGACGGGTTTGGCCGGAACCGTCTTGGGCGCGGCGGGCTTAACAACCGGAGTTGTTGACGGAACCGGTTGCGCAGTGTTCGGCAAGTGCGGGTCACGCCGCGCGCTGCGCAGGCCCGGCGGAACAAGCGGCGCAGGCGTCGGTTGCGTCGGCGCGAACTTCGACGGAGCTTGTGGAATCGTTGGCGCCGGAGCTGGGATTGGGATTCGCTTGGCGCTGATGTTGGGAGCCAACACCGCCGGAGCTTTGGGGGCTTGCTGTGCGAGCGCGGTCACGCCTGCCAACGCGCCGCCCATTAAAGCCAAAGCAAAATATCCCTGACACTGCTTCCATGCCGTCACATTCAACATCCGTTGGCCCTTCCCTGCGAGTCAATGATCTTCTAAGAACGTATTCAACAATCACGAAGCGAATTCCTTTTCGTTCGCGAGATTGCTTTGCGCGGGCAAAGTGTATCCGGCTGTCCGCTAAGCAACAAGACGAGTCTCCAGCGGGTAACTAGAAATTGACTATGAAAAAATCGTCAGGTAATCGTGGGTGCTATGCTCACGCCTCGATGCAGCGCTGAACGGCAAAAGCGGCTTGGGGCGTGAGCATGTTTTGGGGCGAATCGCTGAAACATGCCTACGCACGACGACTATTCTAGCTCCAGGGTTTCCATTATTGCGTGGGCATGGCACCCGTACTTCTAGTTACGACAAAGCACTCGTTCAAACCGTTTAGAACAACTGGCGCAGCCGATCAGCAACCCCTTGTTGCGGTCGTTCGGCTGGCGGGTTCTTGAGATACTCACGCCACTTCGTCACGTCGTAGCCCAGATCAGCGCCGGTGATCGTTTGCAGCGATTGAATGGCGACGAATTGGAGCGCGGGATCTTTGTCATCGAGCGCCGGGGCCAGTTTTTGGACCGCGGTTTGATTTTTTGTCGCGCCGAGTCCTTTGATCGCGGCGAGGCGCACGTCGATGCTCTCGTCTTTCTTGTACAATTCGCTGAGGTGTTCGACCGCTTCGTCGGTCGTACGTTTGCCCCAGGATTCGGCGCAGGCAATCCGCACCGCCGGTTCGGGATCATTCGTCGCGGCGTGCAAGACGGCCGACGTGAGCCGGGTCGGATAGATTTCGATGGTCCGTATGATCTGGGCACGCACGAGCGGATCACGCTCGGTTTGGATTTTGCGAGCGAGTTCCGCCGCTTTGCTTTCGTGAACGGCAGGATCGGTGCCGGGTCCCGCTTCGCGCATCGCTTTCAAGTCTTTGATCCGCTGATTAGCCGTTGGGCCAAACCGCGCGATGTCCGCCGGCGTTGCCGAGGGCTTGTTCTGGAACGGATTGGTCGTGCAACTTGCGCAGCAAAGCACGACGCAACAGAGCGCAACGCGACCCAGCTTCCATGGTCTGCAAAAGTTGGCAAGCGCTGGCATAGGCATAGCGTGTAAGGACAAGCAATCGATCATGGCGCAGACCCGCCAGGCGGATTTCAACGCGAGGAACAGTACCGAGAGCTCGCAGCCGTGCCAAGAGCGATCTCCAAAGCCAAAAAGAAAAATCGCAGAAAATTGATCTCTACGGCGTTATTTGCTGAGTAAGAGCTTGCCCGCACGCGTCAGCCGGAGCCGGTACATTTCTGTCCCATGCTCGATCCAGATTTCGGACCTGCCGCGGAGTACCTCGGCCGAACTGACGATCAGCCGCTCGGGATCATTGGGCGTGCTAGCAGAAGTGGAATCGTGATCGTCGTCTGGCGAGATGTCGTTAGGCATGGACGCTAGCAAGATGCAAAACGGATGCCCAGCACAAATATGCGTTTGTGACTTCTTTTTTTCACGACGCACAAGATCGTATGACGAAAACTTCATCAGCTCTGGCGAACGACTCGCCATTCGCCCTAAAGACAAGTTAAGGTGTAACGACCAATAAAATCACTTTGATTGCTTCTGCCCGATCTTTCCGAAGCTCTTCACATACCAAGTCGATGGCGAAGGGACTCGCTTCGGGCTATGTGCCGCGCTATGGGCTGAAGACATCGGGTGGAACCCATGCGGATTGTTTTTTCGAAGCGCCGCCGCTTGGCGGGTCTGTTGGCTGCTGGACTTTTCACGAGCATCGCAAGCCTCGGTCATGCGGAAGAAGGCAATGTTGCTCCGGCACCGTTTCCGCCGCTGCCAAGCTCATCGCCTTACTCGTTGACCGGCAATGGATCGTCGGTTGAGCGCGTGATGCAAGTCGCGCATGCACAACCAACACCTGAGGGGACTCTCCCACCCGTCGTGGTGGAGCCGCCAACGACCCAGCCAACCACACCGCTGCCCGGTGTCACGCCGACGGATTCGTTTCCCGGTAACGATGGCCCGGTGAACCCGGGGCCGAACCTGGCTCCGGGGGAATTGTATGGGTACATCCCTCTGCGCGATCAAGTCATGTCTACCGGCGGCAGCATCATGCCCGGGGCGACGAGCGCGACGCGCGGGCTCGACATGTCGATCTTCGATAGCCCGAACGATATCACGATCATCGGACCGCAATTGCTCGAAGAACGCCAGTCTAGCGATATGGCTCGGACGTTGCAGAACGAAGTCGGCGTCCTCGTGCAATCGGCCGCGCGGGGACAAGCGAGTCCGTTTATTCGCGGGTTAACCGGCCAACAGGTCGTCATCTTGATCGATGGCGTGCGGTTGAACAATTCGACGTTTCGCGCCGGGCCAAACCAATACTTCAGCACGATCGACCCGGGGATGGTCGAGCGGATCGAAGTGGTTCGCGGCGCGCAATCGGTGCTCTGGGGCTCGGACGCGATCGGCGGCGTGATCAACGTCGTCACGAAATCGCCCGACCGCTACTCGGGCAGCTACGGCGATGCCGGGTTCAAGGAAATCTTTAGCACGGCCGACCTGGCGAGCTACACGCGGATGAGCGTCGAGACCTGGACGGGTGACCGCGGGATCTATGGCGGCGCGAGCTACATGAACGTCAATGACCTGGACATCGGCGGCGGACGAGGGCGGCAGCCGTTTACGGATTACGACCAATACGCGGGCGATTTCAAGGTCCAGCAACTGCTCGATGCCGACAACATCCTGACGCTCTCGATGCAGCATTTTGAGCAGCAAGATGTCCCGCGCAGCGATCGCTTTGCACCGTTCACGAGTTCTCCGCGCCCGACGTTCTTCGACGTCCAGCAGCGCGACATGCTGAACCTGCGGCTCGATGGGTTGACCAACAACGTGTTTTATGACGGCTATTCGTTGACCTTCAACTACAGCCGACAAAAAGAAGGCGTGAACGAACGCCGCCTCAACGCCAACGGCACGACGAACCGCTTTGAACTCGGCGAGTTCGATGTCAACACGTTCGGCACGGTGCTGACGTTGGTCAAGGATTTTGAGCAAGCCGGCAAGCTCAGCTACGGCGCGGATTTCTACTACGACGATGTCGATGCGGTCCGCACGCGCACGATCAACAACAGCAATCCCGTGCCGCCCGCGAACCAAAACGTCACACCGCAGTTTCCCAACGACAGTACCTACGATCGCGTCGGCGTCTACGCGATGTGGGAGATTCCCTTGACGGAACGGCTGACGGTGATGCCGGGCATCCGCTACGAGTCGGCCAATGCCGAAGGGACAACGCCGATCAACAATGTGCCGACGTTTGTCGATCGCTCGTACGACGATTGGGTGGCGAGCGTCGGTTTGAACTACAAATTGACCGATGACTGTGCGCTGGTTGGCGGCTATTACGAAGGTTACCGCGCGCCGAACCTCGACGATCTTTTCGCCGATGTCTCGTTCGCTCAAGGGCAATTTCAGACGATTTCCAGCATCAACGTCGGACCGGAATACAGCCAGACTTACGAAGTCGGGCTCAAGGTCGACACCGATGACTTCCGCATGCAGGTCTTCCAATATTGGAACAATCTGGAGAACGCGATTCTGCGCTATCCAGTCAATGCGCAAGGGCAGTTTGCCCCCAACGGAACGAACGTTATTCGCGACAACTCGGATTCATACATCTACGGGACAGAATTGGGCGGCGAATACATGCTTGATTCGTGGGGCTATTGCGGGTGGAGTCTTTACGGCAATGTCTGGTACACCTACGGCGTCGATCTGGGCACCAACGAAGTCGGTGCGCCGAGCGAACCGTTCTCGCGCATTCCGCCGTTAACGGGAACACTCGGCACGCGCTGGCGTTCGGCCTACACGAAGCAATGGCTCGACATCTTTGTCTTTGCCGCGGGACGCGCGGACCGATATTCGTTGTTGAACTCGCAAGATGCGCGGTTCATCCCGGGCGGAACGCCGGGTTACGCGACGCTGAATGCCCGCACCGGCCGCCGCTGGGGCAAGAACGATTGCCACGAATTCGCGGTGGGCTTGGAGAATATCACCGACACATATTATCGCGTGCTGGGATCCGGCGTCGATGGCGCGGGGATCAATGCGATCTTTAGTTACGGTTACACTTATTAAAGCCGTCAGAGCGGCGTCTTAAAGATAACTGGGACAAAGACAATGGACTCGACCGGCACTCCGGCGCTTCGCGCCGGGGTGCCGTGCCATTTGAAGGCGGTGTTGATTGCTGCTTGATCGTACAACGGATAGCCGCTGGACTGGATTAGTACGACATTCGTGACATTTCCATTCACGCCAATGTGCAGTTCCAATAGCAGCGATCCGCCTATTTTTCGAAGGACCATTTCAGTGGGGTGCTTCGGTTTGTCCGTACGCAGTCCCGCATGAACATATTCTTCGTTTGACCCCTGCGAGGCCAAAGCAGCTTGTTGGACGACTCGTTTCTTTTGTCGTTCCCCACGTTTGATTTCGGTCTTTTGTTCTTGAGCTGGTTTTTCCACGCGTGTGAGCGGCGGGAGCGCAGCGACCACTATCGGCTGATGTTCGGCTGTCGAACCAGGCGCGGTCAGTGAGCTTAGGTCGAAGGCCGGCGTGTCGAGCCCGCGCGAGCGCGGCGTCGGCTTTGTTTCGAGAGGCGGTTCCTTGACGGTTTCCGTTTGCGGCTGCGCGACGATCTGCACCAGTACAGGGGCCGTTTCTTCCTCCGGAGGAATATACGCCAACTCGATCGAAGTGACGCCACGATGAAAACTAAACTGCGCTTTTTGATCGGCGTCCAAGTACCAAACGAAGAGAATGAAACACGCCGTCGCGGCCGCTGCATGCACCAACAGCGATCCCACCATTGCGGTAGAACGCGGATAACGCTCAAAAAAAGAAGATAGCTTGCCGAACATCTAAAGCTGAATCACATGGGAAAAGAGACTTGCGATGTACCAAGTATTCTCTTCGGCAATTTCCAGCAAGGCAAGTGATTCCCACGCGCGGCGAATTTTTGATCGGCGGTGAAACAATTATCACCGCGCGGCCACGGTCTAGCTCTTGACGCCCTGGCTTACGCCTCGGGCTTTCAAGCTTTGCCCCGGGTTGTCGTTGTAACCCTGCGGGTGCTCACGATGCCAGTCCCACGCACTTTGGACGATTTGTTCCAGGTCAGGATACTTCGGTTTCCAGCCGAGCTCGGCGCGGATTTTGTCGCTGCCGGCGACGAGCGTTGCGACGTCGCCCGCGCGCGGCAAGCCCATCTGCATCGGGATTGCATGGCCCGTGACGCGCCGTGCGGTGTCGATCACCTCGCGGACAGTGTACCCCGAGCCGTTGCCCAGGTTGTACGTCCGGCTGCCATGCGGCAGAGCTTGCAGCGCGAGCAAGTGCGCCCGCGCGAGATCCGTTACATGAATGTAATCGCGCACGCACGTTCCATCGCGCGTTTCGTAATTGTCGCCGAACACGGTGATGTGCGGCCGCTGGCCCAGCGCGACTTGCAGCACGAGCGGAATCAGGTGTGTCTCGGGCGTGTGATCTTCACCCAGCGTTTCGGTCGCGCCCGCCGCATTGAAATAGCGCAGCACTGCGTAGCGTAGCCCATGAATCCGCTCCATCCAGTGCAGCGCGCGTTCGAGGTAGTGCTTGGCCTCGCCGTAGGGACTACCGGGGATCAACGCTTCGCTCTCGGTGATCGGAATCTGCTCGGGCCGATCGTAGAGGTTCGCGGTGGACGAGAGGATGAACTCGCGCACGCCCGCAGCGACGGCGACTTCGATCAGGTTTAGCCCTTCGATGACGTTGTTGCCCAGGTACTTGAAAGGCTGCTGCATCGATTCGCCGACCTGGCTGCGCGAGGCGAAGTGCAGCACGGCCGAGGGCTTGTGCTCGGCGAAGGCGGCTTCGATTTGTGCGCGATTGGCCAGATCACCCTTAATGAAAATTGCCTCGGGATGAACAGCCGCGCGATGGCCGAGGGACAGATTGTCAAAGACGACAACATGATAGCCGGCGGCGATCAATTCGGAGACGGCGACACTGCCGATGTAGCCAGCGCCGCCGGTGACGAGAACGAGGGGCATGCAGAGGGAAAGGGAAAAGGAAGAAGGAAAAAGGAGGAGGATTCAAGACTTTTCTTTGACGCTTCAGCTTTTTTAGGTTGCTGATTAGCCGCTTCTATCCCCTAATCCCAAATCCCTGCTTTCTGTATGATAGTTACTCAAATTCCCATTCCAAGAGAACCGCTCATGTCTCGCACGCCGCTCCTCACGACCGATCTTCCCGGTTATACCGTTCGCCGCGGCAAAGTCCGCGATGTTTACGACCTGGGCGACAAAATGCTCCTGGTCAGCACCGATCGGATCAGCGCCTTTGATTGGATCTTGCCGTCGGGAATTCCTGACAAGGGGCAAGTCCTGACTCAGCTCAGCGCCTGGTGGTTTGAGCGCTCGGATACCGAGCATCAGGTCCTCTCGACGCACTTCGCCGACTTCGGGCTGCCCGCTGAGTTTGAGCAGCAACTCGCAGGCCGTTCGACACTCGTCCGCAAAACGACCGTCGTGCCGATCGAGTGTGTCGTGCGCGGTTACCTCGCTGGATCAGGTTGGAAGGAATACTGCCAAACGCAAAGTGTCTGCGGCATCGAATTGCCCGCGGACTTGCGCGACGGCGATCGCTTGCCCGAGCCGATTTTTACGCCGGCGACAAAAGCCGAGTTGGGGCACGACGAAAATATTTCGTACAAGCAAATGGTCGAGTACATCGGCCGCGAAACGGCCGAAGAGTTGCGCACGCGCAGTTTGGATCTCTATCGCCGCGGGTCCGATTTGGCGCTGGGCCGCGGAATCATCATCGCCGACACGAAGTTCGAGTGGGGCCGCACGCCCGATGGACCTATTATCTTGATCGACGAAGTGCTCACGCCCGACAGCTCGCGGTTCTGGCCCGCCAACGATTATCGCCCGGGTCAAAATCAGCCGTCGTTCGACAAACAGTTCGTCCGCGATTGGCTGGAACAATCGGGCTGGGACAAAAACAGCCCGCCGCCGGAACTGCCGGCGGAGATCATTGCTCAGACCCGCGCGCGGTATATCGAGGCCTTTGAACGGTTGACCGGCGAGGCCTTTGTGCCAGCATAAGTTGGGAACTAGGCGAAATCCCCATTAGCCCCCCGTCAATGACGGGGGGAACAGCGGGACGAGCGAAGTTCAATTCTCGATCGTTAAAGAATGCCATGATCATGATTCTACTTCCGATGTGTCTCAACGCGGGAATTCTCGCGACGATTTGCCCCCCCCGGTCATTGACCGGGGGCTAAATTGACTTACAAGTTTGTCGGCGCGCACGAAATTCCCTATACTTAATTATCATGTCAGTCAGCAATCTGGAAACAATCAAGCTGCGATCGAGGTATCGACTTCGATAGTCAGCGTCGTTGCGACACAGCACTTCAACTTCCTCCGAATTAGGAATATCTCGATGCGTATGTCGATCACTTCGGGCACACTGGCCCTGGCCATCACTTGGGCTTTTACTCTGGGCTTCGCCGAAGAACCAGCCAAGCCCATGGGGACGCCCGCCGATGTCGCGGCCAATGCCAAGAAACTGCGCGAGAAGAAAGGCGAACCCTCCAAAGAGCCAGCCAAGGCCGCCGCTGAAACGGTCCCCGGAGGAAAGTTCCTCCGCATTCAACGGACTGACAAAGGCGTCGTCACCGGGATGGAAACGTCGATTGCGCGCTATGTCCCGCAAGATGCCGCCAAGAAAGGTCTCGTCGTCGATCTGATCAGCGCCGTCCACGTCGGCGAGAAGTCGTATTACAAAGCCCTCGACAAAGCGTTCGAAAACTACGACGTCGTCCTCTATGAACTCGTCGCTCCCGAAGGAACCCGCGTTCCCAAAGGCGGCGGCGAACGTCGCGGCGTGGTCTCGGGCATCCAAGGCGGGATGAAGGACATCCTCGAACTCGAGTTCCAGCTCGAGCAAGTCGATTACACCAAAAAGAATCTCGTTCATGCCGACATGTCGCCGGATCAATTTTCCAAGGCGATGAAAGATCGCGGCGAAAGCATGACTTCGATGATCTTCAAGATGATGGGCGCGTCGATGGCGATGCAAAGCGAGATGCAAGCCAAGGGCCAAGGAGGCGCCGAAATGGAAATGCTCATGGCCCTGTTCGACCCGAACAATCGCGCTCTCAAGCTAAAGCGCGCCATGGCCGTGCAGTTCGAAAACATGGACAATCTGAGTCTCATGTTCGGCGGACCCGATGGTTCGACGATCATCGAAGGCCGCAACCAAGCGGCGCTCGATGTTCTCAAGAAACAAATCGCCGATGGGAAGCAAAAGATCGGCATCTTCTACGGCGGCGGGCACATGCCCGACCTGCAGAAGCGTCTGCTCAAGGATTTCGGGATGAAGTTCGAGAAGGAAGAATGGCTCGAAGCTTGGAGCATGCCGGAACCGGTGAAGAAATAAGTCGCTGATATAAAAATATCTCCACCATCAAGCAAAGCCCAGGGGTTTACTCCCTGGGATTTTTTTTGCGAGGCGCATTTGCGGAGGAAACTGCCGGTCTTGCTTTACATCGCCCCGCTTATTCCCGATACTGCTACAGGCTCGCCGGGGAGGCGAGCCGCGTCATTTTTCTCGCCATGATGTCAAGATTGTTGAAAGGAGGGAACTCGCCGTGCCGCGCCTCTCCATCAACGAATTGACGACGTTTCGCTGGTCGTTTGAAGAAGACCTGCGTCAATATCAAGCCGCCGGCATTTCGGCCATCGGCGTGTGGCGTCGCAAGATCGCAGACGTCGGCGAAGACCGCGCCGTCGAGTTGCTCGCCGCCTCGGGTTTGGCCGTATCGAACATGGTTTGGATCGGCGGCTTCACAGGCAGTGACGGTATCCCTTATCGCGACGCGATCGAAGACGCGCACGAAGCGATCAACCTCGCCGCGCGGATGAAATGCCCGACGATCATCGTCTACAGCGGCGGCCGCGCGGGACACACCACGAATCACGCGCGGCGACTGTTTCAAAACGCGCTCGCGGATCTGCTGCCGCTCGCCGAAGAACGCGGCGTGAAGCTGGCCCTCGAAATGGTCCACCCGAATTACGCGGCCGAGTGGAGCATCTTGACGCAGGTCGACGACCTGCTGCAACTGCGCGAGAAACTCGACTCGCCGGCGCTCAGCTTCGCGCTCGATACTTATCATGCGGGCTTGCAGCCAGAAATTTTAACGCGACTCGCGGACTTGGCCCCGCATCTGGCCGTGGTGCATCTCGGCGATGGACGCGAAGCGCCGGAGCAAGAGCAGACGCGTCTGCGCTTGGGCGATGGTATCGTCCCGTTGGCGGAAATTTTTCAAGAACTCCGCCGACTCGGCTACGACGGCGATTATGATGTCGAACTCCTCGGCCCTGAGATCGAAAAGAACACTTACAATGAGTTGTTGCAGCACTGCAAATCGGTCTTTGCAAGGTTGAGTAGTTCGTAAGCTGGCGCGTGCCACTGGCTCTGCCAGTGCAATGTTGACTACGATAGTCAATCAGCTCAAACACTGGCGAAGCCAGTGGCACCCAATTAAAACTCCTTTAAACGTAGTTGCCTAACTTGCTCGTCGCCCTTTGTGAACCGGGTTGGGAAGAACCGTTGGCGACGGAACTCCGCGCGGAGTTTGAGGCGACGACAATCAAGTTCCCCGCGCCCGGCATCGTGACACTGCCAGCTTGGAAGGAGTTCGATCCGGCAACGCGGCCAGCACTGGTTTGGAGCCGGCAAACGTTACCCGCGGCGGAAGTTCTCACCGCCCTGTCGATCAACCAATGGGTCGAAACGCTGGGACAGCGAATCCTAGAGGTAATGAAAGGTGAAGAAGGTCCGTGGACGCTGCTCCTCGGCGCGGCGGTCCCTGAATCGAACGCCGTTTCGCCTCGGCGCATCGGATTGATCGAAGAAGGTCTTCGCGACTGGCTCAAGCGCAAGCAGAAGCGTCTGCTGAAAACCTGGACGCCGAACGAAACAAGCACGAGCATAACGCGCACATTGCTGCAAGCCGCCTGGACCTCGGCCGACAGTGCGTATTGGTCGCACATGACTCCGGCGCAGGCTCAACTCGCCGCGCCGGCGTTGAGTCTCTTCCCCGCGGGTCAGCCGCCGATTGCGAGTGATCTTGAAGCGCCGGCGCGGGCCTTCGCCAAACTCGTCGAAGCCGAGCAGCGGCTCGGCCGCATGATCCAGCGCGGCGAAACGTGCGTCGATCTCGGTGCGAGCCCCGGCGGATGGACCTGGGTTGCGGTGAATCATGGCGCGAGCGTCACAGCGATTGATCGCAGCCCGCTGCGCGCGGACCTGATGTGCAGTCCGCTCGTCGAGTTTGTGAAGGGAGATGCCTTTGCCTACGAACCGTCGCAGCCCGTCGATTGGTTGCTCTGCGACGTCGCGGCATTTCCGCAACGGACGCTGGAACTGCTGCAGCAGTGGCTCGGGCAGCGCTGGTGTCGGAACTTTGTCGTGACGACAAAATTTCGCGGCAGCGAGGGCTACGAACTCTTGCCAGCGTACAAGCAACTCCTCCGCGCTAGCGGCTACGAGTTTCAGCTCCGCCGCTTGAACGCCAACAAAAACGAGATGACGAGCATGGGATTTTTGCTGTAGGTCCCGGTCTCCGACCGGGACCTGGCGCGGCGTTTGATGCCGAAGAAGCAACAGCCCGATTCGTCACGTCTCCTGCGCCCCAGGTCCCGCTGAGGACAGCGGGACCTACGATAAGATAAACCGCCGTTCTCCGCTGCATTGAATTCGCTAATGCAAAATGCCGATTTCTTCTCTCAGAGGTATCTCTTCGTGCCGTGATTCCGTTCACGGCTGAAAGATGGACAAGTCAGGGAAGACTTGCCGCCGCCTCAAAAAAGATTCAAGTGACCGCGGCCCTTCCGAACCGCGGCCATGCTATCGGCGCATCGCTCCTGCTTGCGCCGCCTTCAAGGACGAAGGGATCGAACTGTCGCATGATTCGTTCGCGTGACCGCCGCCGCAATTTGACCGAGGAATCGGTCAACAATGAGAGCATTCACGACTCGGCTAGCGAAATGCGCGAGCCCGTCGCGTATGGCGAGGGTGTCACGGCGTTTGCGGACTTGCGCCTCCGCGATTTGATACCCCGCCGCCGCCGCTTTGTCGCCGCGTGGTTCAGCGCCGCCGTGCTGACGATGGCCGCGATCATCGGTGCGCATCTGGGCCGCACGTCAATCGCCGACTGGTTGCAACTCGCCACGGTGCCGGGTCTTGATCTGAATCAGCCGGCGAACCTGGCCGCGTGGTTTTCGAGTGTCGCCTTTGGCGGAGCCGGTCTTCTTGCGACGATCGTCTATGGGTTGCGGCGCTTTCGCTTAGATGATTACGCGGGGCATTATCGGCTGTGGCTGTTTGTGGTGCCGGCGTTGTTTCTCGCCAGCGTCTGCGCGATTGTGCCATTGCACGAGGTTTGGGGTCTGGTTTGTGCCCGCTTGATTGGCGGCAACGCAACGGACGCCACGGTGAAACTCTGGTGGGCTGCGCCCGCGATCCTGGCCATCGTCGGCATTGGCGGGCGAGTCTTCTTCGAGGTCAAACGCAATCGGCTCTGCCTCGCGAGTGGCGTCGTTGGAATCGTTAGTTTGAGTACGTGCTTGCTGACGAAGTCAGGGTACCTCACCATCGCGGGCGTCGAGACGTGTCTCTTGATTGAAGGCACGTTGATGTTCGGTGCCGGCTCGATCGCCATGTGTTGCCTGCTTTACGCACGACAGATGCTGCTCGAAATCGAAGGTGTTCTCAGTCCTCACGTACGCAAACCAAAGCCGCGCAAGCCGAAGCGCAAACCAGAAGCGGAAGTTGATGCTGAACTCAACGAAGTTGAATCGAAGCCGCGTTCGTGGCTGAGTGCGGGTAAGTTTTGGCGCCGCGACAAGCCAGCCGCGACAACGGCCAGTGCCGAAACAGCGACTGAAGAAAAGCCCAAGGCCAAGCCCGCCCCAGTCACAGCAAAGCCGACCGTCCCCGCGCCGCACTTCGCCGCGGCGAGTAAGCCCGCTCCGGCCAAGCCCGTCGTGAATGACGAGGACGATGACGAAGATCACGACACGACGCACAACACGCCGCGCTCGAAGTTGAGCCGCGCGGACAGGAAGCGCTTGCGTCGGCAAGAACGGGATGACGATTGATCAGGAGGAAGAAGGAAGGAGTATGGAGGAAGAAGTTGTACCGAGGCAAAACTTGCTCCCCCTCTTTGCTTTCTTTGTTTTCTTTGCGGCAAAAAACTCTCCCCGCTCATTTTTGCGGCGAAGCAATTAGCCCTGCGCGCCATGCGGCGTAATTTCTATAATGGCAGCGACTGCCAGTGATGCAGTCAACTCAAGTAGTTCGTAGCCATTGCTACGAACGAATCGCTCGAAGCACGGCTTCGAGCTACTTTTCGCCATTTCCTCGCACGCGATTGACCCGATGAAGGTTCGTACTCGTTTCGCTCCCAGCCCGACTGGTTACCTGCACATCGGCGGCGTGCGTACGGCGCTGTTCAATTGGCTGTTCGCGCGGCAACACGGCGGGGAGTTCCTGCTGCGCATCGACGACACCGATGCCGAACGCAACGTCTCGGCGGCGCTGCAGCCGATTCTGCACGGCTTCGAGTGGCTCGGC
Organism: Pirellulales bacterium; assembly: GCA_041736895.1. Classification (GTDB taxonomy): domain Bacteria; phylum Planctomycetota; class Planctomycetia; order Pirellulales; family JALHPA01; genus JANRLT01. The sequence continues at coordinate 55,161 of JBGSSS010000136.1, read as the reverse complement.
ATCGACTGGGACGAAGGGCCGACCAAGGACGGCACCAGCAGCACCGGCCCCCACGCGCCGTACTTTCAATCGCAGCGCGGCGATAAGTATCGCGCGGCCGCCGAGAAGCTCCTCGCGAGCGGCCACGCCTACCGCGATTACGCCGATCCGGCCGAGATCGTGAAACTGCGCGAAGCGGCCGAGAAAGCGAAGCAAAACTTCGTGTATCCCCGCGATTGGGCTGAGCATCCGTCGCTGCCCGAGAATGCCGGGCGAATCGCGGAAGCGAAGGCAGCAGGTCGGCAAGCCGTCGTCCGACTCTTCATGCCGCGCGAGGGCACGCTCGTCATCGACGACCTCATCCGCGGCCAGGTCGAGTTCCAATGGGCCAACGAAAGCGACCACGTTATCCAACGCGCCGACGGGACGTGCCTGTATCACTTGGCGAGCGTCGTCGATGACTACGACATGCAAATCAGCCACGTGATCCGCGCCGAAGAACACCTGAGCAACACGCCGCGCCAGATCTTCATTGCACAGTCCCTAGGGTACGAACTGCCGCGCTACGCGCACTTGCCCTACGTTGCAGAACCGGGGAGCAAGACGAAGCTCAGCAAGCGGAAGCTACCAAAATATTTACTAAACAAGGATTTTGCGGCAGTGAATGATCATGGCAAGAAAATTGGGCTGGCAATCAAAGATGCGGAAAAAAGAATTGATCAGGCAATTGTGCAGATACTAGAAGATATTCCAAATGAATTTCTTGATGAACCTGACTGTATCAGTCTTTTAAAAGAAATAGTTGTCAAAGCACAATTTGCAGCACTAGATAAATCAAAGTCGGTGTTTACCACAGAATTTACTTTGCAAATGACTAGGCAAATTCTGGAAATTTTAGATAACGAGAATTATGCCAGAAGTTATATCAAAAGCATAAAAAATGCTTCGAAAATTTATGATTTGATAGATGAAACTTTCAACCCGGTGATCGTCGATTTTTACGAACAAGTCGGCTACTTACCTCACGCGATCGTAAATTACTTGCTACTGCTCGGCTGGTCGTTCGATGACAAAACCGAATACTTCACGCAAGAGGAGATGATCAAAGGATTCTCGCTCGAACGCGTCAACAAAGCCCCGGCCAGCTTCGATCCCAAAAAGCTCATGTCGTTCCAGGAGCACTACTTTGCCGAACTGCCGGCGAAGAAGAAAACGCCGCGGATGATTGACTACTTGAAACGCGCCGGCTTGCTGCCTGAGAAGACCGAATGCTCCACGGGGCCAGAAGTAACCAAAATCATCGAAGCGGCCGGCGACCGGCTCAAGGTCTACGGCGACATCCTGAACTTCAGCGAGTTCTTTGTGTCTGACGAGGCTTTGCCGGTGAACGCCGAAGAGCTCACGAAGACATTCGCCAAACCCGGCGCGCGCGACCTGCTCGCCGCGTTCCGCCACGAACTAGCGAAGATCGAAGCGTTCGAAGTCGGTCCGCTCGAAACGGCGCTCAAGGCCTTTGTCGATGCCCGCGGCGTGAAAGTCGGCGAGTTGATTCATCCGCTACGACTGGCCCTCTGCGGGAAAACCGTCGGGATGGGGCTGTACGATACGCTGGCGATCTTGGGTAAAGAACGTTGCTTAGCTCGTATCGACTTGATGCTTAGCAAGCAAACTGCCTAAGATTTATTCTTATGGAAAACCCCTACTCTCCGCCGCAGGCAGCAATAATAAAAAGATTGCCACCATGTCTTCATAGGCGTGAGATAGGTTTCATTTTGTTATTCAGTGTGTGCGTTGGAATTCTCATTGGAGTTCTCACAAGTTCCTTGAGTCGAGTCATTTCAAAGGAATACTTTAATGTACCGCAGCAAACGTACTATGTTACGTTACCTTGGCTAACAATCATTCTCCACGGAGCCGGCTATGGTTTGCTTGGTGGTTTTCTCAATGGAGTTCTTTATCTTCTCGTTTTGGCAATCGCCTCTAAAAGGTGTTGTATGATACATCAAGCAAATAAATTCATCGTCTGGGCTGCAGTCATCGCTATGGTTGTCTGGTTAATTTTTGGTGGTATCGGGCAAATCGGAATCGGGTTTCAGCCTCGTTATCCTGGTGATCTTCTAGCATTCCGCGTTGATGCACGACCTAATAGCTTGACTTGGGTGCGCAACGGTGTGAATGGTCTAATTTATTTTTCGCCAGTGATCACACTGATCGCTGCTGCATGCTGCATTCTCAAATATCGACAGGAATGGAAGCATGAAGTCGAGGCCGATTTGGAAAGTCTAAGAGTAGAAACCGAATAATCCGAGACTGATGCAGCCATAGAGCACCGAATTGAGTTATCTCCATAGCCAAGCAAGCTTAAAATTGCCATAATTCTTCCGGCAATTTCACTCACACGACCCGCAAGAATGCCCGCCGATGCCATCGGCGGCTTTGTTTTTTTGAACCCGCCGTTGATCTCGGCGTCATTGTTATATGAGCAACGAATCCAAAACTCCTGACGCCGCTGACAAACCGTCGAACTTCATCCGCGACATCATCGACGAGCACAACCGCACCGGACGCTTCGGCGGCAAGGTCCTGACGCGTTTTCCGCCCGAGCCAAATGGATACCTGCACATTGGGCATGCCAAGAGCATCTGCTTGAACTTTGGCATCGCGCGCGACTACGGCGGCAAGTGCAATCTGCGGTTTGATGATACGAACCCGACGAAGGAAGACGAAGAGTACGTCAATAGCATCAAGGACGACGTCCGCTGGCTCGGGTTCAACTGGGACAACATGTTCTGGGCGAGCTCGTACTTCGATCAGCTCTATGATTGGGCGGTCGAGCTGATCAAGAAGGGCAAGGCTTACGTCTGCGACCTGACCGGCGATCAAGTCCGCGAGTATCGCGGCACGCTGAACGAGCCGGGCAAGAACAGCCCTTATCGTGAGCGGCCAGTGGCGGAAAATCTCGATCTGTTCGCGCGGATGAAGGCTGGCGAGTTTCCCGACGCGAGCCGAACGTTGCGCGCGAAGATCGACATGGCCTCGCCGAACGTGAACCTGCGTGATCCGGTCTTGTACCGTATCCTGCACGCGACGCATCACAACACGGGCGACAAGTGGTGCATCTACCCGATGTACGATTACGCCCACGGGCAAAGTGACAGTCTGGAAGGGATCACGCACTCGATCTGCACACTCGAATTCGAGAACCATCGCCCGTTGTATGACTGGTTCATTGCGGAACTCGGCATCCACGCGCCGCAGCAGATCGAATTCGCCAGATTGAATCTCACATACACGGTGATGAGCAAGCGGCGGTTACTCGAACTCGTCAAAGGCAACTATGTGCGCGGGTGGGATGATCCGCGGATGCCGACGATCTGCGGCATTCGCCGCCGCGGGTACACGCCCGCCGGGATGCGGCTGTTTTGCGATCGAATCGGCATCACCAAGACCGAAAGCAAAAACGAACTGGGGCTGCTCGAAAACTGCATCCGCGAGGACCTGAACAAAACCGCCAACCGCGTGATGGGCGTCCTGCACCCGCTGAAACTCATCATCACGAGCTATCCCGAGGGGCAGGTCGAACTCCTCGACGCGGTGAACAATCCGGAGGACCCGAGCGCCGGCTCGCGGCAGATTCCGTTCAGTCGCGTGCTGTACATCGAACGCGAGGATTTCCTCGAGAACCCGCCGAAGAAATTCTTCCGCCTCGCGCCGGGTGCCGAGGTTCGCCTCCGCTACGGTTACGTCGTCAAGTGCACGAACGTCGTCAAGGACGCGGCGGGCAACATCACCGAACTTCATTGCACGCACGATCCCGAAACGCTCGGCAAGAATCCGGCCGATGGCCGCAAGGTCCAGGGCGTGATCCATTGGGTCTCGGCCGAGCACGCGCTCAATGCCGAAGTTCGCGTCTACGACACGCTCTTCAGCAAGCTCGATCCGGACGATTTGGAACCGGGGAAGACATACCTCGACAACATCAACCCGGCGTCGCTCGTTGTGCTGAAAGACGCCAAGGTCGAGCCGGTGTTGAAAGATGCAGCCGTCGGTGACAAATTCCAGTTTGAACGCATGGGCTACTTCTGCATCGACAAAGAGAGCACGCCGGACAAACTCGTCTTCAACCGCACGGTGACGCTCAAAGAAGCGACGTTCAAGAAGATGCGGATCAAGGACAAAGCGTTCGATCCGGCGAAAGCCGCGCAATTGATTAAGGACCTGGCGAAGCTCGCTCCGACGACGAAGCTGGTCACGATTAGCCAACGCGTGAACAAGGAAGAACTGCTAGAGCTCAAAGGTGTCACGATCGAATACGACCCGGACAAAGTCGCGGACGAGGTGTTGCTCGCGCTAGTGCAGCAGTATGAGTTGATTAAGTTTTAAGATGAAAGCCCGAGGCGTTAGCCAGGGAGTCAAATCGCACGCAAGGCGCAGCGGATATTTCCTTGAACTCCGAGTCGCGCGTCGCGCATCCGGGGATTAACATCCCCGGCTCAGGGATTGAATTCGCGAATTCCACACGCCAGCTCAGCATAATCCGGCCGATCCGCCGCCGTCGCGTGGCGATACGCTTTGACGACCTGACTGTCGCGGATCACAAACGCACCGGGCATTTGCAACCCGTCACCGTTGAGCATGCCGAGGCCATTGCCGCGGAAGAAGGCCAGCATCCCCCGCCACCAAACTGTCGGGCCGAGCAGTTGCCCGATGGTACCGCGTTTCAATTCGAACGCGGCATAAAGATGCTTCTCGGGATCGCTGAACCGGTCGATGTCGGATAAGCCGTAGGCGGCAAAGAACTTCTGCGTGTGAGCATCTTCGGCCCCAAGATGCACCACCGCGAGTTTGGTCCCCTCCGCTTCGATTTTGGCCCGCTGTTTGGCGAGATCGGCGAGCGCCTCGCGGCAGAACGTGCAGCCACTGTGCCGCAGGAACAGTACGAGAACGTTTTGGCCTGCGGAAAGCTCGGCCAGATTGTGGCCGAGTTGGCTGCAGTGTTGTTGCAATGTTTCGGCGAATGATGCTGTTGTTGTTTTGCTCATGATTTCATTGTACCGCAGAAAGTATTGTCCGTTTAGCGGCGACTCGAAGTGGAGCGCTTTGACTTGCGACGAAAACGCTCCTCTCCGAGTCGCCGCTAAACAAGAGAATGATCAATTTATTCTCAAAATGGACACGCACAATGAAACGTCACTTGCTCGTGCGTCCAAGGATGTGTGAACCGAATCATCGCTGCGTGCAAATATAACCGCGGCGCCGCGGCGACGATCACCGGCGGGGCGTAAAACGTATCGCCCAGGATCGGATGCCCGATTTCCCGCAAATGCAGCCGCAACTGGTGCGACCGGCCCGTGAGCGGGACAAGTTCAACGCGCGTGATGGGCAGTTCGCCAGCCGCGGTCACGATTGTCGAGCGTTCCAAGACCCGCCAGCGTGTCTGCGACGGTTTGCCTAGTTCGTGGTCGACTTTCTGCAGCGGGCGATTCGGCCAGTCCTTCATCAACGGCAGATCGATCTCGCCGTGATCCGCCGCGAGATGTCCCGCGGCGATCGCGATGTACCGCTTGTCGACGGTTCGCTCGGCAAAGAGCGCGTGCAACCGGCGTTGTGTCTCGGGATCGAGCGCGATGACGATGATGCCGGACGTGTCTTGATCCAGGCGATGAACTTCGCTTGCCTCTGGCCAGAGTGCTTTTGCCCGCGCGACAACACAGTCGGACTTCTCCGGTCCGCGGCCAGCGACACTCAGTAACCCGCTCGGTTTGTCGATCACGGCGAGCCAGTTGTCGAGGTACAGGATGTTGAGCGGCGCGTCGGGCATGACGTATTTGTAATGCAGGAGTTGCCGCGAGAGTAGCCGACTTGCTCTGCAAGTCGGAATTCCAACTTGCAAAGCAAGTTGGCTACTCTGCTCGCTCCACGCTCGACTACTCGCTCAACGTCCCCTTGGTACTCGGAATCCCCGGCATGCGCGGGTCGTGGGTCACGGCCATGCGGAGCGCGCGGGCCGTCCCTTTGAAGATCGCTTCGGCGATGTGGTGATTGTTGCGGCCGTGGTGAAGGACGATGTGCAGGTTCATCAGCGCGTTCGCGGCGACGCCTTGCCAGAAGTCCTCGACCAATTCCGTGTCGAACTCGCCGATCTTGGCATTGCTGAACGGAGCTTGGAAGACCAGGTAGTATCGCCCGCTCAGGTCGAGCGCGCTCGTCACGAGCGTCTCGTCCATTGGCAGTGTGAAGTGGCCATAGCGTGCGATGCCGGCTTTGTCGCCGAGGGCTTGCTTGAGAGCCTGCCCAATGGCGATGCCCGTGTCTTCGACCGTGTGGTGGTAATCGACGTGGAGGTCGCCGTCGGCTTCGACGGTCAGGTCGAACGCGCCGTGCTTGGCGAACAGCGTCAGCATGTGGTCAAAGAACCCGATGCCCGTTTTAATCTGGCTCTGGCCGGTGCCGTCGAGGTTGAGCGAGACGCGAATCTTGGTTTCGCCGGTGTTGCGTTGGATCGTGGCGGTGCGGGTCATGGCTGGCTGCGGAAAGTTCCGGAAAAAAGACTCCTCAATTCTACCACACGGTCGACGCTCGCTAGAGAGGAGACCGTAACGGTTGTAACGGTTCGCGCGGGAGAATCTCCGAGGCGCTAAAGAGAACAACCGTTTAGCGGGGAGCCTAAGGCGACCGTTTTTTACCGCGGATCAAACCGCAGCGGGTCTTCCGAGAGCGGGTTCTCAACGTGGACGGCGACTTTGCCTTCGAGGAGATCCTCGATGAGCCGTCCGACGATTTCCTCGCGCCACCCGGATGCTAGGGATGGCGGCTCCGATGTTTCCACGCCGAGGCGAAAGCTGATCAGGTCGCGCACATCGCTCGCCGTGCCGACGAGCGAGGCGGCGATGTTCTGCGTCTTGCAGATGCTCGTCAGGGCTGTGCTGAGAAATTGGCCCAGCAGTGCGAACTGGTTCGAGGTCCCTTGTTTCTGATGCTGCGGCAGTTCGGCATCCGGCAAGTCGAGAGCCCGTTGAATCCCGCGGGCCATCTCGGGCATGATCCGATGCGCGTCGGCGCGTTCCATGCCGCGAATCGCTTGGATGTGTTTGATGTCGGCCGAGCGGCGTTTGGCGACTTCGATCATCAGATCATCGCGCAAAACTCGCCGCACCGGATGATTGCGGCGCTTCGCCTCGTTATCGCGCCAGATCCAGAGCTCGCGAAGCACGGCGAGGCTGCGACGGTTCAACGTGTTGCCGCCGGGCAGACGCCGCCAATGTTCGCGGCCGCGATAGTCGCTGACTTCGGTCTGCCAGGCAAGCATCTCTTCGGCAAGCCACTCCAAGCGGCCAGCCTCGGTCAAACGCTGAGCCAACGTGTCGCGCAGCGCTCGAAGATGCCGGACGTCGTCGAGCGCATAATCCAACTGATGCTTCGTCAGAGGGCGCCGCCGCCAATCGGTGCGCGTTTCACCTTTCTCCAACGAGACCCCGAGCAAGCGATACAGCAACGCGCCGTAGCCCGCTGGATATTCGGGGCCGACGAGGCCGGCGGCGATTTGCACGTCGAACAAATTGTTCGGCAGCTTGCCCGTGCTGTTCAGGCAGAAATTCAATTCCTCGCGCCCGGCGTGGACAATCGTCTCGTGGCCTGGGGCGACGATCAGATCCCAAAACGGCTTCACGTCGTTGATCGACAGCGGATCGATGATCGCGAGCAAATCGGGCGCGGCGACCTGGATCAAGCAAAGTTCTGAACGGTAACTGTGCTCCGAGACAAACTCCGTGTCAAAGGCAATCCACGCCGCGCTAGCCAACTCGTCGCAGAGCTGCCGCAGTTCCGCATCGGTATTGATCTGCCGGTAAGACACTTTTTCAGGAATGCAGGAGACAGGAGTGCAGGGTGACAGGAGAGCAGGCAAAGGTAAGGTGCTGCCACATACCGGTTAGCCTTGACGCGCAGCGGAGGACATGCACGACAAATTGTAGCTAGTTTAGCAAATGGCTGTAAGTGACAGCGGTGATACGCGGTAAAGATTGCAAAAAGGAAAAAAGGAAGAAACTGGAAATCATGTTTTTCGTCGGTCGAATGGCTGTCACTACAATGCATAAATCATGTTACGGCATCACCTCGAAGCAATTGCGAAAACGCGATGCAGATACGACAATCAGTCTGTGACTCGATCTTGCAGAAGAATACCCACGAAGATTCAATGAGTGCTCCGACTGAAATTTGGTTACGCGGAAATCAGCGCCTCCTGTTGGCGGGGCTCGCGGCTCCGCTGCTGGCTGTGCTTGGTTCGGTCTTTTTCATCGTGCTCAGTTTTCTGGGGAGCGGTCTAGCCGCCATTTTCTTGGTCGTAGGAATCGCGGGTCTGCTAATCTCCCTCTTGATCGTCGGACTGATTGCTTGGGTCGGGCGGCTGCCGCGCGTTGCTTACGATGCGAACGAGCGCGAAGTGGTGATGTATCTGCCAGGGCCGAAGCCCTATGCGGTGCCGCTCGAATTCGTCGAGTGCTTTTTTCTCGGGACCGGCATCACGCAGATCCCGGGCCAGCCATCTCGCGATGTGCAGACGAAAAACATCGTTGTGCGGCTCGCCGAACGGGCCGAGGAGTGGCACCGCCGCGATTTGACGCTCAGCATCGGCAAATGGTGCGAAGGTTACGTCACCATCCGCGGCCTCTTCTGTGAACCGATCGACATCGAGGTCGTCAAGCGCATGAACACAATGCTGCATCAAGCACAGCAAGCCGCCGCAAAGCCGGTGCCAAGTAAGCCGTCGCTTGTCCAAGGCCAGTTGCTCACCACCGGCGCGGAAAGTTTGCAGGACGCGCCGCAATGACGCGCTTGTTGGTCAGCATTCGCTCTTTGGACGAGGCGCTTGTCGCAGCTACCGCCGGCGTCGATTTGATCGACGTCAAAGAACCCGCGCGCGGGCCGCTGGGTATGGCCGACGAGAGTGTGCGCCGCGTGATTGGGCAACGGCTCAGGGCGGAGCATCTACTGAGTGCCGCCTGCGGCGAGCTGCGCGATTTTGTAGCCCGTAGCGTTAGCGAGGGCGACAAAAAAAATGACTCGGCATTCGATTCTTATGATCCGGCCGTTTGGGCCGGTTATCAATTTGCCAAAATTGGCCTAGCCGGTTGTGCAAAAGATCCGAACTGGCGCGAGATGTGGCTCGCGTGGCGTTCGCACCTGCCAGCCTTCGTCGAACCGGTGCTTGTCTGTTACGCCGATGGCGAACTTTGCAACGCACCGAGTTATGACGAATTGCGAGCCTTTGTTCTCGAGCATGGCCTCAGCATGATGCTCTTCGATACTTGGGACAAGCGCGGACCCGGGCTGTGTAAACTTTGGCAGGCTGCGGATTTTTTGCGGGTTAGCCAAGAGCTGCGGCAAGCGAAGGTTTCATTTGTATTCGCCGGGAAACTTGGGCTGGAAGATGTTTCCGGATTGCGCCAGTGGGGGGCGAACTATCTTGGAATTCGCGGCGCGGTTTGCGATTCGGAGATGCCAGGCGATGACATTCGCTGTGGAATAGTGAATGCCGCCAAGATCTCAGCTTGGCGGCAATTCATGCGTGTAACGACGATTAACGCGACTCATCAACCAACCTGAAATATTCGCATCAAATTTCATCATGGAAAATTGCAGTTGGCATAAAGTATGCCACTGCACAACCTGTTATCCACAGGGGATTACCCTTGAGCCTCATCATAAAAAAATCATTTCGGAATATTCTTGACATCAAGTCCAAATAATCGAATACTGCGCTCTTTAGCGAGCACGGCGGTCTCGCTGGAATTTTCTTGACGAATTGCGCACGGACGCCGATTCCCTTGGTGTCACGTTCTCGTTCAATTCATTTCCTTCGCACGGCAAGTCTCCGAAACTACGGCACGGGCTCCTTGATCGTATGCGCGGGATCGGCACATTCGTTGCCGTTAGTGTCATCATCACCCTTTACTCCACGGCCTCTTTACTCCACGGCCCCTTTACTCCACGGCAAGGAACTATGGGAATCTCGATTTTAGAAGCGATCAAACTCGGGCAATGGGACTATGAGCCCGAAGTTTCGGCGGTCAAAGATTTCGCGGCAACCACGGCGATGCCGGGCTCCGATGAAAAGCTCAACATCCTTGCGGATCGTCTTACGAAAGGGCTGCCGCTCTGGCATCCCTCGGATCGTCTCCATTATCAAATGGAAGAAGATCGGCGGATGTAAGGGGAGAAGGAAGAAGACAGGAGGAAGAAGGAAGAATGTCGTTGCAAGAAATTAAGCTCAAAAACACAAAGCCCAGGAGATTTTCCCCTGGGATCTTTTTTTCGCCTAGCTCGAAAGTTGTTAACTCGACATGCTCTGCAACAATTCCGGCTGCATGAGCAGTTGCCAGCGGATTGCGGCCCAGAATTCTTGCAGCCCTGGCTGCTCCGTGGCCGGAGCCGACGCGATCCACGATTCGATTTCGGTACTCCATTCGGTCAACGATGTTGATGACGCAGTGGAGGTCGTCTCGCCGGCGCGGCGCAGCTTGCCGAGTGCGGCCCATTCGTTGGCCGACCAGTGCGCGAGTTTTTTCTTTAAGTAGGCCGCGCGTTCCTGCAGGGCGACGAGTGTGTAAGCGCGGCCTTCGCTCAGCCACCACGCGCGGCACCACCAGCGCACGTTGTGGTTCCAGATCGCGCGTTGTGCTGGCTCGACGGTGCGCAACGCTTCGCTGAGTTCGTTCCAATCGAGCGCCGATTCGGGACCAACAAGTTCCTGGCGGCAGCGCTCGAACAATTCGGCTTGCAGTTCGGGCGAAGCTTGACCCGCCTCGTTCTGCATCAGCCAGCCGCACAATTCACGCGGCGATGCCCGCGACGGTTCAAACGGGCGATTCAAGTAGAGCCAGCCCCCTGCCCCCAGCAAGGCGGGCGATAGCAAAGCGAGCAGTAAAAGCGGGCGGCGAAACATGCAGTTCTCTCGGTGGCGATCATTGTTAGGGAGATATCAGCTTTACCCGGCGGAACACCTGGGAGTTTCAGGCGTTTTACGCAACAAATGAACTCTGCCACTTTCGTCTTCGTATGTTGATCCAAGTAAGGTAAAATAGAGTCCGGTTTGCTACTTCATCCTATTCTAACGCGACACTCAAGATGCCATCCGTCTCCGTTCAAGTGGCTCATCAACTCGGTCAGGCCGGCGCACGAGCTGCGCTCGAAAACTTTATGACCGCGAATCAAGACGAAGTGAATCAAAAAATTTCGGATCTCCAGCAAACCTGGACCGGCAATATCTTGGATTACGCCTTTAAAACAATGGGGATGAAAATCTCGGGCACTCTCGACGTGCAGCCCGATTCGGTCAAGGTCGTCACGCAACTGCCGCTCGCGGCGATGCTATTTAAGGGAATGGTCGAAGCACAAATGCGCGAGAATCTGACCAAGCTGCTGAACCCTCCGGTGTAAAAAATGTACGTCAGGCGTTCTTGTCTGACTCGCCGGGCGTGGACGCTCCGGCTAAACGGGGCAGGCTAAAGCCTGACGTACGGAATTGCCCCCTTGCCAGCGCGGCATCACTCTTCGCACAATGGATGCTCGTTGCGAATCCGGTTCACTCTTATTTTCGTTGAAAGTCGGTCATGCCTAGCTGCGTTCTTGCCTACTCAGGCGGGTTGGATACTTCGGTCATCTTGGGTTGGCTCATCGAGCAAGGGTACGACATCCACGCCGTGTATGTCGACCTCGGGCAACCTTGCGAAGACCGCGAAGCGACTCGGCAAAAGGCGCTGGATTGCGGCGCGATCTCGTCGCGCGTCGTCGATGCCCAGGAAGAACTCTGCCGCGATTTTGCCTTTCCCGTGATGCAGTGGCAGGCGAAGTATGAAAACATTTATCTGCTCGGCACCTCGATCGCGCGCCCGTTGATCAGCAAGATCTGTCTCCAGGTTGCGAAGGAAGTTGGCGCTGACGCTTACGCTCACGGCGCGACAGGCAAAGGCAACGACCAATGCCGGTTCCAACTCGCCGCCGAAGCGCTGAACCCCAACGTCAAGCTGATTGCGCCATGGCGGATCAAGGAATTCCGCGACCGCTTCCCGGGGCGAAAGGAACTGATCGAATTCTGCGCCGCGAAAAAAATTCCGGTCAAGGCGTCGATCGCCAAGCCCTACAGCAGCGACGAAAACTGTCTGCACATCAGCTACGAAGCCGGCAAGCTCGAAGAACTCGACGTCAACGGCGTCGAACTCGTCGATTTCGGGATGACCGTCTCGCCTCAAAAGGCCCCCGACCAAAGCGAAACGATCACGCTCGACTTCGAGTCGGGCGTGCCTGTCAAGCTCAATGGCAAGAAGCTCAGCGCGCTCGAGATGGTCAAGGAGCTGAACAAGATCGGCGGCCGCAATGGCATCGGCCGAATCGATATTGTCGAGAACCGCTTCGTCGGCATGAAGAGCCGCGGCGTGTACGAAGCGCCGGGCATGACGATCCTCTACATGGCCCAGCAGTGCATCGAGCAATTGACGCTCGACCGCGACTTGACGCATCTCCGCGATCGCTTGGCCCCCGAAGTTGCTGAGATGGTGTACTACGGGTTCTGGTACTGTGCGAAGATGGACGCGCTTTTGTCCTTCATCAAGGAAGCGCAAAAGCCAGTCACCGGCAGTGTCACATTGAAGCTCTACAAAGGCAACATCAGCGTCGACAAGCGTTCGAGTCCTTACTCGCTCTACGACGCCGGCATCGCCAGCATGGAAGGCGGCGGCTCGTACGATCAAACCGACGCCGAAGGGTTCCTGCGGATTCAAGGGTTGCCGCTGCGAGTTCAAGGCCGCGTGCGGCCGCGGGAATACTAATCTCGCATTCAAAACGCCGATAACATCGGCGATCGCTTCGCCGGACCGTCCACGGCCGGCGTGGGAATTCGACGCAAGTCGGTCGTTGTTGGTATAATACCACTGACGACAACGCGATCGCTATTTTTCGCACTTCATAGGTCCGGTCATGGAAATCACTGGAATCGTACACAACGGGGTCATTATCCCCGATGACGCTTCGGTGTTCGCCGAAGGGACGAAGGTCCGTATTGTATCAGGTGATGCAAAGCCGCGCACTTTCGGCGAGGAATTTGCGCAATTCAAAGGCATCATCACAGATGCTCCCGAGGACTTGGCGGCGCAACATGATCACTATCGGTTGGGGACACCGAAGCGATGATCGTGTTTCTGGACACATTTGCTCTCATTGCTTGGTCGAATCCTCGCGATCAAGCTAATTCCAAGGTAAGCGCTTACTTGAATGCTTATCAAGGGAAGTTGCTGACCACGGAATGGGTATTGCTTGAGCTAGCTGACGTTTTTTCAGCGGCAAGCAAACGGACACGTGTCATTTCGCTAATTAATACTCTACGAGTCGATCCTCTAGTAGAAATCATCGGCTACAAACAAGCCGTCTATCAAAGCGGCTTTAATCTCTTTGCCAGCCGCCTCGACAAAGATTGGTCGCTGACCGATTGCATCTCCTTTGCCGTGATGTCCGAGCATCAAGTCATGGATGCTCTGACGGCAGATCATCACTTCGAGCAAGCCGGCTTTCGAGCGGTCTTTAAGTAAGCGACCTACTTCCAAATTGCCAACACAATCGCCACGAGCATCAGTGCCGCGCCGATAAAGCGGCGTTGCAACGTCGCGCGGTCCAAGTGCTGCTCCATGTTGTCGTACCAGTGCCCGATCCAATAGACGGCCAGGACGCTCCAGAGCCCCCGCGCGTTGTAGACCAGATTCACACGAGTCGGTTCACCGTATTGAGCGATCGTGTAGATCAAGAGCAAGCCCTGCGCTCCGATCAGAAAACTGCCGAACAGCACCGACTTGCGAGCGCGCGGATCGAGCGGCGGGACGTAGCGCCGCACGGTGAACCAGATCAATCCGGTGCCGACGACCATGAAATCGAATACCAGTGGCAAGAACCAATCGTTCCAGTTTGGTTTCCAGCGCACGACGCACGAATCGTGCAGGCCGTAAAACATGGCCGAGAACGCCGTGAGAATGATCGTCCAGAGGACGTCGTGATGGTGTTCGCCGGTGCGGAATTGCAGGAGCACAATGCCTGCCACACTCAGGAGTGCCGCCAGCCAGAGATTCGCTTCGACCACATTACTTGTCAACAGCGACGAGAATAGAGCGACGAACAGGACCTTGAGCCCCAAGACGGGCGTCGCGACGGACACATCGCCGCGACTTAGCGCGAGCAGCGTGAGAACCTGCCCCATGAGGCCGAAAAACCCCGTGAGGAGCGGCTGCCAGAGCGTGCCCCAATCTATCGTTGAGGGTCCATCGCCGAACCAGAGCGGCAGCGAGCAAACGGCGAAGCTGACATTGGTGTAAAATGCCGATTGCCAAACATTCGGCCGATAGCGCGCGGCGTACTTGAGGGACAGCGCTCCGGCAACGTAGAAGATGCTGCTCACCAGCGGCAGCAGCAAAAACCACGGAACCTCGCTCGATGCCAACAGACTAGGCAAACGGACTCCCCTGCAAGTGAAATTTCATTCATTAGAAGCATCGAGCATAAGCAGGAACCTGCCAACTGAGAATACGCACTTTCGGTTTTTGAGAGTATAATCACCGGGTTCGAGTAAAATAGTTTGCTGGTTTCCGCAATAAGATTTTTTTCATACATGGTGCGACGAATGAAAACTCCGAAATCGTTAATTGTCCTGATCGTAGTTCTGGCGATAATTTTTATTCAAGACTTGGTTAATATTGGTTTAGGCGGCCGACTGACTGCGGATGCCTACTACCTTCCTTTGTTGGAGCTAAATTTAGGCGAGCTTGAACAACCGATCGTGGATCGCATTATCCAGCGACATTCTGAAGTTGTGATCTATGGACGTTGGTTTTGGGGCATCGCGCATGGCTTGGCGCTCGGATTGTCGCTTCTGGTACTGCGAGCGATCCGCCAAGCAAAGGCCCAGCAGTCGCCAAATTAATGTCGTATTAGATAACTTCGTTGCCGATTTCGCGCTCCGCTAATTACGATGAAATTCTTGCCTCGCCCCTGCCCGTCTCCCCTGCCCTGCGTGTTCCCCGCACATCATTTCCAAGCAAACCGGTACGAGTACAAGTACCAAATCTCACAACTCCAGCCCCGCAGTAGCCCCCGTTGATCCAAGCAGCATGTGAGATAGCTCGGGACCAACAAAAACAGGCCCCGCTTTTCGAGCGGGGCCTAGTGTTGGAATCTGTTCCTCTGGCGAGCTAAGGATGCCGTATTACATTAATACGGACGATAAGGGACGATAACTCGTGAGCCACCCGAATAGGGATCTTGATGTTCGTAGGTTCCTCCAAACTGATTAGCCGTTGAACGCGATTGATACGGGACGCCGGTCAATGGATTAGTACCGCTGAGTTGCACTGAATACGTGCCTAGGCGGGGATCTTCTGCCGTACTGCTACGCTGCTCGGTTCCTGTATGAGGATTAACCGTTCGCGTACTGGCTTGATCGACACCAGTGCGAGGGTTGACCACGCGTTCCGAAGTAAATATCTGACCGGTGCGAGGATCGCGGAAGTAAGTGGTTGAAATCTGCTCGCCGGTATAGGGGTTAATTGTGCTAGTCACGCGGACCGGACCCTGGGGAGTCTGCGTCACTATCGAGTTGGTTGTTCCATTCCCAAACGCATCATTATAAACCGGCCTACGCGTGGTGTATGTCTGATTATTGAACTGCTGATGCGGATAGTAGCCTCGAGCGTAAGAGGGGTTTTGGAATGTTCGGCCATAATACCTAACGCCTTGAGCCTGTGCAGGTTGGCCTTGCGTCAGCCCAACGGCCATTGCGACAGCGCAAAGCAAAATTTTATTGATGAGTGTGTACATTTTATTTCTCCTTATGTAGCAGCAAATACGCACGAGTGTTTTTGTGTTCTTCTTGATAAGCTAAATGGTGCAAACAATGTGCCGGGACTACTAAAACAGGGACAAATGACGGAACGTGTGAATTTTTAACAATCTCATCTGTGGCCAATTTCAACCGCTGTGAGTGCCATTAGCTGAAGCAGGACTACAAAAAGATCGTTGCCGATTAAATCCCCTGCTATTTACAATAACTGCTCGTTACCCAGCCACTAGTCCTCCCTTACCCACGCATGTTCGCCGCCCATCACTTCCAAGCCAACCGGTACGAGTACAAATACCAAATCACCGAAGCGCAAGCCCGGATGCTACGCCCGCTGGTTCAGGCGTACTTGGTTCCCGACGAGTTCGCGCGGTTCACGCCCGATGGCAGTTATGCGATTCATAGTCTGTACCTCGATAACGCCGAGCAGCGGCTTTGCCGCGCGACGCTCGATGGCTTGCGGAATCGTTTCAAGATTCGCATCCGGTTTTACGATCACCAACCCGAGAGCCCGGTGTTTCTCGAGATCAAACGCCGCGTCAACGACGCCGTGGCTAAGGAGCGCATCGCGGTACGGCGGGCGCTCGTGCCGCGGCTGCTGGCGACGCGCGATCCGGATCCGGCACTGCTGTGGAAGCGCGAGCCGCATGCGCTGGCGACGCTGCAAGAATTCTGCCGGCTCTGCGAAGCGCTACACGCCGATCGCGGCATGCTCGTCAGCTATCGCCGCGAGGCCTACGTCTCGAACACCGATAACAGTGTCCGCGTCACCTTTGACCGCGATGTCACCGGTGGGCAATACGACGAGCAATTGAATGTCCGTCCGCTTGCAGATCATTTGCAGCCCCGGATCAACGGCACGATTTTGGAGCTGAAGTTCACGGACCGGTTTCCTGCGTGGATGCGCGAGTTGGTGTTGCAGCACAATCTGGTCCGGCAGCAGATGGCCAAGTATGTTAGCTGTGCTGTGGCGCTGGATCGGATGACGCAGTGTGTGCTGGGGGCCGCGTGACATATGATGTGCGTATCCTTTAGCCCCCCGTCAATGACGGGGGGAGAAGCGGATTTCTCGAACTCGCAGATCACAATCGCAAAGATTCATCAGCTTATGAAACTCAACGCATGAAATCGCGCGACGTTTAATCCCCCCGGTCATTGACCGGGGGCTAATGGGACTTGAATTGCCTTTTGTTGGAATCTCTATGGAAAACTGGTGGGACATTCTGACTCGCGGCGATCAAGTTGCCGCCGCTGTGCCTGGTGAAGTCATTCTGCTGACGATCTTGCTGGCGTTCGCCGTCGGCCACGTTATCGGCTGGGTCTACATGTGGACGCACACAGGGCTTTCTTATTCGCAAGCTTTTGTCGCGTCGCTGGCGGTCTTGCCGGCGCTCGTCGCGCTGACAATGGTCGTCCTGACGGGTGATCTGGCGGTCGCGCTTGGACTGCTGGCGATCTTTGCGATCGTTCGTTTTCGTAACGTGCTCAAGGATACGCGCGACACAACGTTCGTCCTCTGGGCCATCCTCGAGGGCATGGCCCTCGGGACGATGCGGTTCAGTCTCGCCGCGATGATCTGTGCTTGCTTAGCGCTATTTTTCATCTACCTGCGCATGACTCAATTCGGCAGCCGGCAGCGTTATGACGTGATCCTTTCGCTGCAAGCAGCGGGCGCGAACCTGACGACGCTGCCGCTAATCTTGCGGCGGCATAGCTTGCACATCACCCTCGCTAGCCAGCGCGATGGCGCTACCGAGCAGGTCGACCTTTCCTATCGGCTGCTGTTGCGCGATCCGACCCGCGGCTCGGAGCTGGTCAAGGAACTTCGCGAAGTGCCCGGGGTTGCTAATGTTAGCCTGTTTGAGCGCAGAGAAGAGACGGAAGTGTAGGCGACAAATTTCGTTTGAGAATAGTTCAACGAAAGGATGAAGGGAAAAGGAAAAAGGTGGAACATATCAGCGTTGTTTGCAAAGTCACCTTTTTCCTTTTTCCTTCTCCCTTGAAGCAATGCCAGCATCCCATGTTGCTGAAGCTTTAAGTTCCCTGCCGCCTGAATTTTTCCTGAATTCCGAAATCTCCAGAACTTCTCATCGAAAATTCGATTGACCAGCGCGTAGGCGATAGCTACTAATAAGACTAGCCCTCCTGAAATTCGTCCCTCCGAAAGCCTTGCTGCCTTGGCCGATTCTGCTTCGAAGTGCGCTGCCCCCATTGAAATCCCCCTGTCTGTCCGGTGGCGACAGATGCGGCGGCGATTTCTGCCGGCGGTGTCGTTTCTGATTTGCGTGGGGTTGGCTGGCTGGCTGTGGACGCGGCAATCGACGGTGATTCATGGCTGGGGCGAGGTTTATTCGCCGATCGTCGAGCTGAACGCGCCGGTGGCCGGTGAGTTCACCCCGGCGCGGATCGCCCCGCGGCTTTACGATTTCGTGGAAAAAGGCCAGCAACTCGCGTCGATACAAAGCGATGGCGAAGTCAAGTTAGTCATCGCGCCCGTGACGGGCCACCTGACCGAATTGCATGCTCAGCCAGGGCAGATCGTGCCCGTCGGGGCCAAGCTCTTTCGCATCACACCCGAGCAAGGCGACTACATCGTCGGATACGTCACGCGCCGTGCGAATCAAGAACTTCGCCAAAGGATGCCCGTCCGTGTTCGAACCAAAGGCCGCGAACCCCGCGCTTTCTTGACGACGATCGAAGAAGTCGGACCTGCGGGCAACGCCCCAAAGATCAAAGGGAGCCCAACCCCGCTCGCCGACTCGGCGACACCCGTCCGCGTCGGGATCCCGGAGGATGTCCATCTGCGGCCGGGACTTCTGGTGGAGCTCGAATTTCCCGCGCCCGCTCCGGCACCGACGGGCCGCGCTGCCGATGTGGCAATGGACATGGGTGAAGAAAAGAGTAACTGAGAAAATACGAAATGCTTTGCCATAGATATCACTGATTTTTTTGAAGTGATTGGCACTGATCTGCATGTAAAAAGCTTAAGTCAACTTTTTTAACTCTGTCCGATCAGTGAAAATCAGTAATTTCCCTGACAATCAGTGGCAAAAAGTTCTCTACACATGATGTCCCTCACCGACGACGATTCCCGCGCGATCCAAGCGATCATCATGGCGGTGACGACCGTGGCGACGATGGTCGAAGCGCAGACGCTCGCGACTTCGCTCGTGGATCGTCGGTTGGCCGCCTGTTGTCAGATCGTCGGGCCGATCCAGAGCATCTACCGCTGGCAGGGAAAACTCGAACAATCGGCCGAGTATCAGGTCTGGATCAAAACCCGCCGCGACCAGTGGGGGGAACTCGAAGTGGCGGTGCAAGAACTACATCCGTACGATGTGCCGGAGTTGCTGCTTGTCGAAGTCGTGGCGGCAAGCGCGCCATATGCGCGCTGGCTGCATGAGCAATTGGATGAGAAAATCGATCCTGAGCCGGGGACGTAAGTCCCCGGATGAAGCTCGTTCGATTCTGCGAGTAATCAAATCTAAGCCCAGGGGGTTCACCCCCCTGGGTAAAAAAACGACCCAGGGGGGTGAACCCCCTGGGCTTAGTGTTATCAAAATTGATGCTTCGCCTCTCTAAATATCCTTCCCCGCCTTGGCCGATTCGTAACGTGTGCCGGCGATGTCCCACGCGAGGACATTCCACCACGCCTTGAGATAATCCGCGCGGCGGTTCTGGTAGTTCAAATAGTACGCATGTTCCCACACGTCGTTGCCGAAGATCGGCGCGAACCCGGCCGCGACGACGCTGTCTTGATTGGGCTGGCTGAGGAGTTTAAGTTTGCCCGACTTATCCGAGGCAAGCACAACCCAGCCGGAGCCAAAGAGTTTTGTCCCGGCTTCGTTGAACGCTGTTTGAAGCTTTTCGAGGCTCCCCCATTCGTCGTCGATCGCTTTGGCCAGCGCGCCGGTGGGCTTGCCGCCAGCGCCTTGAGTTCCAGACGGACGCATGATGCTCCAAAACATCGTGTGGTTGGCGTGCCCGCCGCCGTTGTTGCGGACCGTGGTGCGGATCGCTTCGGGGATCTTGTCGCCGCCGCGGAGCAATTCGTGCAGCGATAGCTTTTGCAGGTCGGGATATTCCTTGAGCGCGTTGTTTAGGTTTGTGATGTACGCCTGATGATGTTTGCCGTGATGGATTTCCATCGTCTTGGCATCGATGTGCGGTTCGAGGGCGTTCGGTTCGACCGGCAACGGCGGCAAGGCAAACGGGAAAAAGATTCCCGGCTTGCCGGCGGAAGTCGGAGCGGCTTTCGCGGGTTCGGCGGCTTGGCAAGGAACGCTCGCCACAATTCCAGCGACCGTCAAAGCGGCCCCTTGTTGCAGTAACTCACGGCGGTTCAACGACATCGGATTTTCTCCAAGATTGGGGGCGTGGCGGCGAATACAATGAAAACAGGAGGTTGTGACAAACAAATCGTGGTTGCCATCGTATTCTACCGGTGAAAGGGCTGCCGTCAAAATGATTGCCAGCGCATCCTTGCGTCGTCTACGATACGGTGAGATAGAATGTCGCAGTAACGACAAGTTACGCCTTTTGAGCAATTCCTATACCCCGGGCTAGCGACATGGAAAATCTTTTTCTCATCTGCGCCATCTTTGGCTCGACCGTCATCGTCTTGCAATTTGTCCTGATGCTCCTCGGCTTTGGGCACGAAGGGGGGCATGATCTCGATGCCGGAGGCCATGACCTTGGCCATGATTATGACGGCCACGATGGCAGCGTACTCGATACGGACACCGATCAGAACATCGCGCATCACCAGAGCTTTAGCAATTGGCTCTTTGGTCTCTTGAGCGTGCGCAGCGTGATCACGTTCATGGCGTTCTTCGGCCTTGCAGGCATGGCCGCGCGATCCGCCGAATGGACAAATCTCCAAACGATCGTTGTCGCGATTGCCGTAGGCGGCGCAGCGGTCGTTCTTATGAACCAAATATTTCGCGCGATTTTTCGCTTGCGCGCGGATGGCACAGTGCGCATCGATCATGCCGTGGGTTTGCCCGCGACGGTGTATCTTGGCATTCCCGGCGAAGGCCGCGGTTGGGGCAAAATTCAACTCATGCTCCAAAACCGCACCATGGAGTACGAAGCCAGCACGCCACTGCAACCGCTTCCCACCGGCACGCAAGTGGTCGTCACACGCATTGTGGGACCGGATCGTGTTGAAGTCCAAGCGGCGGGCTAATCGCGACAGAATGTCGTTTGAAAGGATCTGTCAAAGCCCAGGGATTCACCCCCTGGGAGCATTTCTCGTGTTCTGAACTGTCTCGTTTTTCTTGAGTTCCCCTCCTCCTCCAACTACTCTAGAGCCGTTCCTTTCTTTTCCGCCATTTCATTAGAGCTACACCGATGACACTTCTTTGGGCGCAGGTGGGTCTTGGCCAGGGTAACACAGGTTTCTGGCTTTTTGTGGGTGTCGTGATTTTTGCCGTGCTGGTGGTCGGGGTCTTGCTCATGCTGGCGTCGCGTTATAAACGCTGCCCCAGCAACCGCGTTCTCGTGATCTACGGCAAAACGGGTGGCGGGAACGTCGCCCGGACGATTCACGGCGGCGCGGCGTTCGTCTGGCCGTTAATCCAGGATTACGCGTACCTCAGTCTGGAACCGATTCAGATCGAAGTCCCCCTCCGCGGCGCGCTGTCGATGGAAAACATCCGCGTCAATGTCCCGAGCGTCTTCACCGTCGCGATCGGCACGACGCCCGAGGTGATGTCCAACGCCGCGATTCGTTTGCTGGGCTTGAATGTCTTGCAGGTCAAGAAGCAAGCCGAGGAAATTATCTTCGGTCAGTTGCGCCAAGTGATCGCCTCGATGAAGATCGAAGACATCAACCGCGACCGCGAGACGTTTCAGGCGCACATCGCCAGTTCGCTCGAGCCGGAATTGAAAAAGGTCGGGCTCGTCCTGATCAACGTCAACATTACTGATATCACCGACGAGAGCGGCTACATCGACGCCATCGGGCAAAAGGCGGCCAGCACCGCGATTCAACAAGCGCGCGGTGACGTCGCCGAACAGGAACGGAGCGGTGAAACTCGCGTTGCCGAGCAAGAACGCGACAAAGCGATCCAAGTCAGCAACGCCGTCAAGATGCGCGAGATCGGCATGCGCGAAGCGGCCCAAGCGCAAGCCGTGCGGGTTGCGACGCTCGACAAAGAACAAAAGATCGCCGAGCAACAAGCGTCCTTCGAGCGCGAATCGGCGGTGAAGCTAGCCGAGCAAGACATGCGTGTGAAAATCGCGCAGGCCAATGCCAACGCGATTGACGGCGAGAACATCGCGAACGCGGCGATTGCCGCGTCGCAGGCCGATCTGATGGTAAAGCGGGCCGATGCTTATAAAATCGGCGAAACGCGCAAATGCGAAGCCGAAGCGGCGGTCATGGAAGTCCAAAATCGCGCGATGGCCAAAGCGGCTCTTGCCGATGCCGAGCGCGTCGAAGCCGAACGCCGCGCCGAAGTCGAAGCCCCCGCCCGCGCCGACAAAGCCCGCATGATTGTCGAGGCCGAAGCGTCCGCCGAAAAGCGCCGCATCGAAGCCGAAGGCGAAGCCAAGGCGATTTTCGCCAAACTCGAAGCCGAAGCCCGCGGCCAATACGAAATCCTGGCCAAGAAGGGCGAAGGCTTGCGCGAAATTATTTCCGCGTGCGGCGGTGCCAAGGAAGCGTTCCAAATGATGATGCTCGAACACTTCGACAACTTGATCGAATCGAGCGCACTGGCAATCAGCAACATCAAGTTCGACAAGGTCATCGTCTGGGAAGGCGGCGGCAAAGACGGCCAAACCGCGACGACGAACTTTTTGCAAAACATGGCCCGCACGTTGCCGCCGATGATGCAAGTTCTGAAAGACGTCGGCGGGATCGAACTGCCGGAATCGTTTGTCAAAATGACCGGCGGCGAGAGTTCTTCAACATCCGTTCCAGTCGCTTCTACAAATGGGGCCGCAGACGGCAAATCGGTCTAAGAAAAGCAAGTGGCTATGACGCAAGCGGTAGGGTACGCAGCCGCTTGCGTCATAGCGATTTCTAGCGACGAATCGTCCCCGTATTTTGCTGAAGATACGGATTCGTCATCACTTCGGGATTTGAATTCGTCGGCGTTGACCAGATCGTCGAGCGCGGCGTTGTTGAAGTCGTTGTACGGTTGTTGGTGGGCGATCGAGTATTCGCTGAAGATGCTGCCGTATTGTTGATCACGGTTGCAGGCGTCGGCGACGACGACATCGAAGCCGGCGATGGCAGCACGATCGGCAACGGCCCGGCCGCAACCGGCCCACTCGCTTGCGTCGTGGCAGGATTGCTAGTTCTCGCGGGAATCGTCGTGTTTACCCCGGGTTGCGGTAGCGCCGCGATAGCGCGTGACGCTGGACTCGTCGCGGGCCCAGCACTTGGCACCGGTGTGATGCGCGATTGGGGGATTCCTTCTTGCACTGGCCGCACGTTGCGGAGTTTGACTGCGGGGTTCGTGCGCTCTAGCGACAGCGGTTCGATCGATTCCGAGACGCCGATGTTGCCCGCTTCGTCACGAACTTCGAGCCTAAGATAGAGCCGTTCCGGTGTTTGCGAATCGTAGCGCCACGCATAACGGCCGGTATTTTCTAGGCCCGCGGCGATCGTCGTCCAAGGCCCTTCGCGGCGTTCTGAAAAAGCCAGCGAAACCGGCTGTCGCGCGAGCAGCGCGTCCTTGGCCTCCCAGGTGATCGCAATCTCGCCCAGCGCGGAACCTTGACCGAGTTCGGCATTCAACAGCCGCGCGTAGGGTTTCGTCAAATCGACGCCGATCCACATCTCGGGCTGCTCGCCGGACTGCGGCGCGCGAGGCTGCGCGCCGCCAGCGCTTTGCACCGTCATGCGATAGCCGAAGAGACCTTCGCCATCGACCATCGTGCGCACCGGGCTGCGGTTGTCGGGATCGACGCCGACACTCGCCCACGAATTTCCGCCGTCGCGTGTCATCCAGAGTTCGATCTTGGCGATGCCCGCCGCGCCGACGGACTCGAGTTCATAGTCCCACTCAAACGTTCGGCCATTGACCATCCGCGGCTGCTCGCCGGTCGGCAAACGATAATCGCGTAGGCCCGTCAATGGCGCTGGTTCGTACGGCGTTGCATTACTTGGTCCCGTGACGCGGCTTTCGACTCGCGGAGCGACCGGACTTGCCAGTGGTTGCTGTTGCGCGAGTTGCGGCTGCCCTGGTATCGGCGGCGAGATGCTGATGTTCGAAGGTGCCGTGTACGCTGGGCTTGTGTTTGTAGGGCCGGGATACGCCGGCGGGTTGTCTTGCGGGCCAAACAACGCTGGACCGTTTGACGTCCCTGCAATCGAAGGCGGCGTTGGAGGAGCAAGTGAGTACTGCGGCGGAGCCAACGTCGGCGCAGGCGACGACACGTTACGCGCAGGCGTCGCATTGGTCACGTCGTTCCAGCGTGTTCCGCTCGGCTGGCTCGTGTCGCCAAACGGAAACGCTGGCGGCGGATCGTCGTTTCGCATCCCAGTTCGCGGAACCATTGCCGAATTGTTCAACGCCGGATTTTGCTGGCCATAGTTTGGCGGTAGTGCTGGCGGCGGCGCTGCGGATGGTTGCTGATTCGTTGGCTGGCCTGTCCATGGCGTCGTTGCCTCGTTCATGTTTCGCGCCACCGGCTGTGCTGGCACGCCTTGCGCAACGGGCACGGCCACTTGCGAAACGCCGGGGTTGCCCGCCGCATCGAGAATCTCGAGCCGAACTTGCATCTCGACACCCGCCCTTTCCGGCCAGAAGGTGGTCGAGCCTTGCAGCGGTTTTTCTGGGACGGCCCCTAACGGTTTGTCGAACGAGACACTGCGCCAGTCAGTCATGCCGGCGAGTTGGTAGCTCAGTGCGAGCGACTGCGGCTGCAACGCCGCATCGGAGATTTCATAACGAATCGCGATCTCACCCGCCGCCCCGCGCTGGGCATCGAGCTTGATGACCGGCGGCTGGGCATCGACGATCACTCGCAACTCTGGTCCGTTGCGGCCGCCGCGCAGTTGCCCTGCGCGATCGACGGTGCGAATCGCGAACCAGTATTCGGCATCGCCCGGCGCGCGGAACGTGAATTGCCCGCGCTGCGTTTCGGTGATTGCGCCGAGTTTGGTCGCCTCGGCGACTTGCCACGACTTGCCCTGGTCGGAACTGACAAAGAGCCGAATCTCGGCCGGCATTTCGGCGGGCGTCTTCGGCACCGGAATCGTGTAGGGGATCGCGAAGGCATTCTGCCGCGTCGAGATCGCTTGCGGCATGTTCCCCGGCGCGGCTGTTGCTGCTGGTGCTGCCGGCGTCGCTGCGGCCGGAGCTTTTGCTCCCCACTGCGCGTGCGCGGCCGGACTTAGGGCAATTGCCAAGCTTGGCAATAGTCCAATCCAACTCGCGATGTGAAGCCAACGACGCATGCAGCAGTCCATTCCCTGGGCCGCGTTCTGTCCTTAGAACTCCGTGCGCGCACAAGGACAGCGCGGAGTCTCCTTGTTTGGTATCGGAGCCAGCGCGGCAACGGCTTGAACCGGTTCGCACGATTGCTTAAAGACGTTCAATTGCCGCGACTTTTCTATCGCTAGCAAAGAGAAATACGAGCCACAGATAGACACAGATGAACACAGATAAAGGCAGGGAACTTGCTAGCACGGGCCTTCTTGGTCATGCTGTATCGTTAACGGAAGAACGCAGTCTTATTCTTCCTCCTTCCTTCTTACTACTTCATTCTTCTCCAATGAGCGCAGCTGAAGACCTGCATAAACTACTCCATGGTGGCGTCGTCGCCGTGATCCGCGCCGACTCAGGCGAGGTGCTTGCCGACGTGGCTGAAGCCTTGCTCGCCGGCGGCGTCAACGCGATCGAGATCACGTTCACCGTCCCGCAAGCTCATCGCGTCATCGAAAGCGTCGCGAACCGCTTAGGCGACAAGATGCTCGTCGGGGCGGGCACGGTGCTCGATCCCGAGACGGCGCGCATCGCGCTGCTCGCCGGCGCGCGATACATCGTTTCGCCGTGTTTGAATCTGGCGACGATCGAAATGTGCAAACGCTACGGCACACTTGTGATGCCCGGCGCATTCAGCCCCACGGAAATTCTCACCGCGTGGCAAGCCGGCGCGGACGTGGTCAAGGTCTTCCCCAGCGAAATCACCGGCCCGGCGTATCTCAAGGCCCTACGCGGTCCGCTGCCGCAGATTCGCCTGATGCCAACGGGCGGCGTGACGCTGCAAACGGCGGCGGACTTTTTGAAAGCCGGTGCATGCGCCCTCGGCATCGGCAGTTCGCTCGCGGATCCGAAGGCGATCGCCGAACGCCGGTTCGGGGACATCACGGAACTGGCGAAGAAGTACACGCAGATTGTGCGCGAGGTGCGCGGGAAGTCGTAAATCATCCAACTAACTTATAACGCAGAATGGAGAAGCTCCGATGGATGAAGAAATTGCCGATGATGTTGAGAAGTATGGTTACTCACTGCTTAATGTCAGTGATGCGCGACCGCCTTTCCGTTATAGCGTTGGCTTGATGAAGACCTACGATCATCCGGAGCTTATTGTCTTTGGACTTGATAGTGACAATTCTTACTACCTGTTTGATAAACTGATTCAAAAACTTGCGACTGGTATCAAATACAACGAGCCAGGAATCGTGGAAATCGAAATCGATGGTACAAAGCATCGAATCGGTCTGCGACGAGTTCATGAGACCCAGCAACAAGTCTATTTAGGCTTTGCGATGGGCTTTTGTAGGCGGATTGGACGTTGGGGTGAGTTGGAAGCGATGCAAGTCTTCTGGCCTGACAGTAATGGCCTATTTCCGTTTGAGGCCGGTTGCGAATTGGATGTATTTCAACAGCAACCGCGGATTGATCTCGAATTGACTCCGCGAGAAATCCGAAAGTTCGAACGACGCTATGGCGGTGGTTGAAATTCTAAGAAACTGACTTCGTCAATACTTCAATGCCCGAATACCCTCGCCTTGCCACTGAAACGCCGGATCTTGATCCGACGCCGATCTTTGAAATCTTTCGCGGCGCGTATGCGACCGAGTTGTTGACCATCGCGGTCGCGCACTTGCCGATCTTCGAGCAATTGGCCGTCGGGCCTCTCTCTGAACTCGAGGTTGCCGCGCGTTTAGGCTTGGCCCCGCGTCCGATGACTGTGCTGAGCACCGCGCTCGCGGCAATGGGTTTGCTCGCGCGTGATGGGCTGGGGAATCTCGCGCTGACACCGTTGGCGAGCGAGCACTTGCTGCGCGGCGGCCCGTTTTATATTGGCGATTACATCGGCCTTGCCGCAGACAGCGCTGGCGTGATCGCCCTGCGAGATTGTTTGAAGTCGAATCGCCCGGTGGGCAGCGAGGCGGAAGAAGAAAAGTCCGCAAGTTCAGCCGCCGGAGCGTTTGCGCCGACGCAGACGACCGACAAAGGAACCGCGTTCATCTATCGCCCCGATTCGTCGTCGGCAATGGAAGACACCGGCGCCGCGCGGATGTTGACGCTGGCCCTCGCCGGCCGCGCGAAGAATGTGGCCCCTGCCCTTGCCCGCGAAGCACAGCTTGAGAACGCACAAGTCCTGCTCGATGTCGGCGGCGGGACGGGGATCTACAGCATCGCTTGTTTGCAGCAGTACCCTAACCTGCGCGCGATTGTCTGGGATCGGCCCGAGGTGTTACGCGTCGCCGCCGAGTTCGCCGCGCAGTACGGCGTCGCGGATCGGCTGGAACTTATGCCGGGCGACATGTTTAACGATCCGGTGCCAGCGGCCGATGCGATGCTGGTCTCGAACATTTTGCACGATTGGGATGTGCCAGAATGCCGCGCGCTCGTTGGCAAGTGCGCCTCGAGTCTCTCATCCGGCGGGCGACTCTTGATCCACGACGTTTTCTTGAACGACGCGCTCGACGGCCCGCTGCCGATCGCACTCTACTCGGCGGCACTCTTCACGCTGACCGAAGGCCGGGCCTACAGCGCGGCGGAGTATCGCGCGTGGCTCACGGAAGCCGGGCTAAGTGTCTCTGAACCGCGAGCGACGCTCGTGCATTGCGGATTTTTGGTGGGACAAAAGTCGTAATTTGCACGTCAGGCAAAGCCTTACCCGCTTAGCCGGTGCGTACACGCCCGGCATCTTACGTACAAGAATTCTCGCTAGCAAAACTGTCTGCTATCTGTCTGAAATAGGACATTCTTGCGGAGATCGCGACATGCTGTCGCGGGACTCCGCCAAAATGTCGTATGATCTTGGTTCGCGCGAACCCTGGGGATACCATTTCACTCCCTTAAGTCGCTGCGACCCGGTCATCGTGTCGCGGCTCCCGCGAATCTTTTGCAGAAGTTTGGTGCTGAGTTGATCGCCCGTTTGCGTCATCGTCCTTCCCGCCTTGCTCGCCCCACCCCTTCGTCTTCACGTTCTGCCAGTTCGCCCCCGACCACGCCAAAACGCGATCCGGACCTAGCCAGAAATCTGAGTCTCTCGATCGGCGACGTCGCGTTCTACAGCGTGATGGTAGGCGTCGGCGAGCAATATCTTTCGGCCTTCTCGCTTGCGCTTGGTTGCTCGGACACTGTCGCGGGTTGGATCATCACGATTCCGCTCTTGGCGGGAGCAGCACTGCAGTTGATCACGCCTTGGGCCGTGCAGCGGCTCGGGTCGCATCGGCAATGGGTCGTCGGCTGTAGCATGATCCAAGCACTGAGCTTCATCCCGCTCTTGTTTGCGGCGATTGTCGGCAGCATACCCGTGTGGCTGCTGTTCACGATTGCCAGTTTTTATTGGGGCGCAGGCCTCGCGGCCGGCCCGGCGTGGAATGCCTGGATCACGAACATCGTCCCGGCCGAGATGCGCAGCAATTACCTCGCCAAGCGCACGCGCGTGGGCCAGGTCGTTTTATTGATCGCATTTCTTGGCGGCGGCGAGCTGCTCCAATATGGCAAAGCATCGGGCCTGGAGTTGCGAGTATTTCTCGCGCTCTTTGCGATCGCCGGACTGTGCCGGTTTTGTTCGGTGTTGTGTTTGATGGCGAAGTCGGAACGGCAACGGCCGGAGCGCGCGCTGCGAGGAATCGACTGGGCGGAACTGCGCGGGATGTGGAAGCGCGGCTGTTCGGGACCGCTCTTGGCGTATCTCTGGATCATGTACGCGACGGCGCAAATCGCCGGGCCGTTCTTCACGCCGTACATGCTCAAGGACATGCAGGTCAGTTACCGCGAGTACACGCTCGTGCTCGGGATGTCGATCTTGGCCAAGGCGCTCGTCATGCCGTTCGCCGCGCGCTTCGCGAATAAGTATGGCGTGCGAACGCTCCTGATCGTCAGCGGCTGCGTCATGATCCCCTTGCCGGCGTTGTGGTTGTGCTCGCGCGAGATTTGGTTTCTCTGCATCGTGCAAATCGCCGCCGGATTGAGCTGGGGCGCGTTCGAGTTGGCGATCATGCTGATCTTTATCGAAACGATTCCTGTCGAACGGCGGACGAATGTCCTGACGGCTTATAACCTGGGCTACGCGCTGTCGAGCGTCCTGGGGTCACTGTTCGGCGGGTGGCTGCTGTATGCCTTTGGCACGAGCACGACCGGGTATTACGTCGTGTTCTTTATGTCCGGCATCGGGCGGCTCTGCACGCTGCCGTTGGTGACGTTGTTACCCGGTTGGCGGCGCCCGAAAGAGGCCGAGGTTGCGCTTGCGACAAACACGGCGACCGAATCGGCTCTCGGACCGCCGGTGGATTGAGCGGCGAAAGATTTTTGCCACTGATTAACGCGGATCAGGAACGGATTTTCACTGATCTGAAAGTTAGAAATAAATGTTTCTGCTTCAATCACTTTTTTCAGATCAGTGCAAATCAGAAATTAATCAGTCTTTATCAGTGGCAAAAAAGTCTTCATAAGCAGAACGTTACTCTGCCGATTTCGTCTTCAGCGGCTTCTTGGGATTGTTGTTATTCTCGGCTTGGAGATTCTTCCGCGTTCGGCTGATCTCGCGGAGCATTTCGTTGACGCGGAGTTCGGCCGAGTTGGCCAGGGCTTCTTTTTGCTTGGCGACTTGTTCGTCGAGAACTTTCAGCCGGGCTTGCACACGGTCGCGTTCGTACTCGGTGACCTTCAGCCGATGCTCCAACTGCTTGCGGACGATCTTGGCGAGTTCTTGCCGCAGTTCGGCGTCTTCGTTCGCCAGGCTGAGCTTTGCGGCCGCCAGTTGAATTTGCGAAGCGAGCTTCCAATCCTCGAGCTCCAGTTCGCCGCGCGCTTTGTCCTGCTTTTGCATCCGGCTGATCCGTTCAGCGGCGATGGTGATTTGGTTGATCGCCTTTTCGTACTGGCCGAGGTGCATGATTTTGAGCCGGCTCAGAACCTCGCCAAGCTGCGGATGATGCTTCATCACAAAGCCCCACGCCGCCGCCTCGCGGTCCGTTTGCTCGAGTTCGCTGAGCTCGGACGGCGACTTTGGCTCGTCGTTGTTCTTGAGCGGTTTGACCGGAACTTGACTTTCGGCCGTGGTCTTGCTGTCGGCAGCCGCTTCGGCTTTTTTGGCCGGCGCAGTCGAAGCCGCAGCAGGTGTCTGTGCCCAGGTTGTGCCCAGAGCGGCCCCGCCGAGCAGTGAAACCGAGGTCAGTAATCGTGTGATTAGCAGTCGCGAGGTCATAATTCGATCAATCAAAAACATGTTAGTGCAGTCAAGTGTTCAAGCACTAATTCGTGCGTTCAATTTCGGGCAAGCGTTCGCCGCCGGGAGTCATTCCTTCTTGCCGCAGTCCATTGAGCAGCCAATCGATGGACAGCGCATCGTCCGAATCGCGCGGCAGTTCGCGCACGCTGGTCAGGTTTTCGACGGTGACTTCTTCGGCCGGATCGAATGAAGAAAGACGCTGCATGTTGAGGTCAGCCCAGGCGCTGGTGACAGCGGTGGCGACCTGCTCTGTGCTGGAATGTTGTGTGCTCGGCGTGGGGGGGATGGGCAGCGGTTGATTGCGGTTTGCCGACCAGAGGGCGATCAATGCGACGCAAGCCGCCGCGGCCGCCGACCACCAGCCGGCTTTGTGTGTCCATGACGGAGTCGCGGGACGCTCAGGGGCTTGAGCTGACGCCGGCGTTGCGGCTTGCAACGCCACGTCGAGTGTCGAGCGCGCTGGTGCCGCACGCAGCGCCGCCGTCAGATCAGATAACTCGGTCTCGGACTCCAGATGCAGGAACGTCGCGCTGTGCGCAAGTTCGACCGCTTGGGCAACGGCATCGCGGGCCGATTGGTCTTCGCCCAGGCGGTTTTCAAATTCGCGTTGTTCGGCGTCGGTCAAATGCCGCGCCGCGTAACGGAGTGCTTGCCAGCCGTGTTTGGATTGGGGATCGATGTGCATGTCAGTGATTCAGGGGACAGGATTGCAGGGTGACAGGCAGTCTCTGGTTCGCTTCAATG
This sequence comes from Pirellulales bacterium, assembly GCA_041736895.1. Lineage (GTDB taxonomy): Bacteria > Planctomycetota > Planctomycetia > Pirellulales > JALHPA01 > JANRLT01. Next base: position 23,909 of record JBGSSS010000136.1, on the reverse strand, counting down.
AGGAATGGAAAAGGAAAAAGGTGCGGATTGAAACCTTCTTCCTTCTAAACTTCTTCCTTCTTTCTACTCATGTCTTCTCTTGCAAAATCGCCTTCAACTTCTTGAACGCGGTTTGCAGTCTGGCGTAAACCGTTCCGAGGGGAAGCTTCAATTCTTCGGCGATCGTTGCAAATGTCTTGTCGTCGTAAATTCGCATCGTCACGATCCGCCGCATGTCCTCGGGCAAGGCTCGCATCGCGACTTGCACCCGTTCTGTCGATTCGTTCAACAGGACCGATACTTCGGGTGCCGGCGATTCGGGTTCGCCACTGTCGCGGTGCGACCCAGCGTATTTGTCGCGAAGCGACTCGGCATACTTCGTGCGAACCTGCGCCCGGCGGCGCAGCGTCATCGCCTCGTTGAACGCGACCCGAAACAGCCAGCCTTTGATCGATTCCTCGCGTGCGGTGTGGCCCATCTCGACGGCTTTGACAAACGTAATCTGGAGCACCTCGGTCGCCAAATCCAGGTTGCAAAGCACGCCGAGGAGGAAGCTTCGCAACTCTTGGGCATATTCGGCATACAAATGCTCCACCGTCAGTCGATCCAAACGGATCGCTGTTGGCGAGTCAGGCGTATGCGGGAGGGAATCCCGACCCAAGCGTTGGGCGGTAGTCATGTCGGAACGCATCCCTAGATACCATGCGCAAGCCCCTCTGATTTTCGACGAAAATGTCGAGAACCGAGGAATTTGCGGGCAATTACTCGGTTATAATCCGGCAGAAGCCGGAAAACAACGAAAACTGAGCTTAGACAACACTATTGCAACCATTCGCTTGCGGTTAAGCAGTCTTTGAGACATAAACCGGGCAGCTTACGCTGGCCCGCTCGAGTTCTTTTGCTTTAAAAATGGAAGCGCATGACTCTTGAAGTCCATCAACTTACGCATTCCTGGGGGCTTCGGGGAGTTTCGTTCGAGATTCCCAGCCCCTCGATCACGGTTTTGCTCGGCCCGTCCGGCTGCGGGAAATCGACGCTACTCCGGTGCTTGGCCGGTTTTGAAACACCGCGCGGCGGGACGATTCGGTTCGATGGCCGGGATTGGCAGCGCTTGTCGCCGCGCGAGCGAGGTATCGGGTACGCGCCGCAGCAGATGGCACTAACGCCGCATTGGACGGTGCGCGAACTCCTTGCCTATGCACTGATTCAAGAAAGTTTGCAGCCGGCTGAAGTCACTGCACGCATCGCGGGCATTCTCGAACTAACGGAACTCACGCCGCTCGCGGACCAACGCTGCCGCGAACTCTCGGGCGGCGAACAGCGGCGCGTGGGACTCGCTCGCGCGCTGATTCGGCACTCGCCGGTGCTGCTGCTCGACGAACCGCTAAGCGAATTGGATCGCCCGCTGCGCGATCGATTGCTAGTGAAGCTCAAGGCTTGGTTCCAACAGCATCCTGCCCTGGTGCTGTGGGTGACGCACGATCGCGCGGATGCCGAGCACTTTGCAAATGAAGGAACTGCGCAGGTACTCGTTATGGGCGACGGCAAGATTCAGCAAGCCGGTTCGCTCGCAGAGTTGAGGAGCGAACCGCAGACAGAGTTGGTGCGAGAGTTTGTGGGAGTATAAAAAGTGTGAAAAACGGAATTTGTCAGTCAGATATTTTTTCCGCTACATTAATATTTACACGTCGCAGACGAGTCATCGCAATAAACGGAGGGCGAAGATGAGTACAAAAAGAAGTTGGATTCTCTTGCTCACTCTAGCCGTCGTTGTGGTGTTAGCAAATGCCTGGATTTTCTGGCCGATAGGCCGAGCATTTGATGCGATGGCTTGGAACGACGCGCAGCAAGTCAACGATGGTGTGAGATTGGAGATGGCGGATTGGCTCGTGGCCAAAGGTACTCTCGCGGGCAAGACTCGCACCGAAGTCGTCGCCCTCTTAGGCGATCCGCCAAATAGCAGGTACTTCCGCGACTGGGATCTGGTTTACTGGCTCGGCAACGAACGAGGGTATGGTGTCGATTCCGAATGGCTCGTAATTCGCTTGGATATCAATCAACGAGTGACGCAAACGCGAATCGTGACCGATTGAGTTGAAGCTGCGACGGTTGGCTGGGGTTAAGCGTACTCGCCGCCCCCAGCGCAATTGATGGAGTAAACAGACGGGCGGCCTTACGTTAATCACCAAGAGGAATTTCTGTGAACGCCGCAGTGGAACTATTGTCCCCACGGTTGCGTCTGCGCCGGCTGCGGCAGGAGGACGCGGCGGCGATCAGCTATTATCGGTCGTTGCCCGAAGTCGCGTGTCTTCAATCCTGGACGTCGTTCACGCCGGCCGATGCGGCGCGGCTGGTCGCCGAGCAAAACCGCATTGCCCCGAACACGCCTGGGACATGGATTCAATTGGCGCTGACGACCCTGGAAGATGGGGCGATCATCGGCGACTGTGGCATTCACTTTCTCAAGAACGATGAGCATCAGGTCGAACTTGGGATTTCCCTAACTCCGGCCTATCAGGGTCGTGGGCTTGCGGCTGAAGCGCTCGCTCATGTGCTGTGGTATGCTTTCGATGTGCTCGACAAGCATAGGGCATGGGCCAAGACAGATGCCAGGAATCACCGGTCAGCGAACTTGCTTCGGCGGCTGGGTTTTCGCCAAGAGGCTCATCTTGTGGACAATGTCTGGTTCAAGGACGCATGGGGGAGCGAATTCGTGTTCGCCCTGCTGCAGCGCGAGTGGCGGGCAAATATAACATCTGCCAAGTTTGTTCACGAACAGCCTGAATGAACTCATCCATTTTCCTCGTTGCCGATAGCGTATTGACCTTCAGCGAACTAAGCCGAGCGAATTCCTGTTCGGATTGGGCAAGCGAGGCAAGCCGGAAACGGAAACTTTCTTGCTAGCACGAGACACGCCACAGGTTTCCCCTTCGCGAAGTTCAAGAGGCAGAGCCGAGCTGGGCGATCAATTGATCTAGGGAACTCCGACGCCTCATAACTCCGCATCAATTCAAGGGTCCATCCATGTTCTGCACCAACTGTGGCACGGAACTCAACAGCACTGCACTCAGCGGTCAGGCGGCGGCGGCAAATTTCTGTGCCCACTGCGGGACGAAAATCGCGGTTTTGCTCGAAGCCTTGCCCGTCGATTGGTCGGCGGAGCATCGGTACGAGACCTTGCTCCGCTATCCCGAAATTCGAGCGCACATCGAACGCGCGGCCGTAGCGTCACAGACTTGGCTCACGGGCGAGCAATTCCTGAAGATCGCGGAGAAAGCCTTTGAGCCGCTGATGGGCGTCTCGCTGGATACGGTCACGGCGATCGCGCTGCCGATCTCGCGCAAGCTAGGTATCCAGACCGGCAAGTCGCGCAACGAACTCGTCGCCGCGCCGCTCGGCCAGACGATCGTCGCGGCACTCTGCTCGATCGCACGTCATGGCCGCAAGCTCACCAAGGTTCACCAAGCCGAAGACGGCTGCGTCCTCGAAGCGACACTCCCGCGGGATATTCGCGCGCTCGCCGGGGAACTCCTGGTGTCGATTCGCCGCGCGGGCGTTTACACGCAAGTCGAAGCAGCGACCAAGATCCCCGGCCAGATGTTCGATTGGGGAAAGAGCAAGCAATGCTTGAATCAATTGTTTGCGGAACTGGGAATAAACGAGCTCCGAAAAGCAGGCTAACGCTTTCAATGGCCACATGAGCGATATGGGCGAGTTTCAGGGCTGAGTTCTGAGTACTTTGCATCTTGGATCAAAAAAAGTCCCGCCAAGATGGCGGGACTTCGGTTAGTTTTTCAATCGCATACGGTTCTACTGCAACGTCTTTTTTCGTGTGGGTTGAAGCCCACCACTACTTGGCTGGCAGCAGCAGCGTCGGGCCGCCGGCTGGAGTGGTCACAGGTGTTGGCAGTGTGTAGGCCGGCGTCGCAGGCGTATTCGGTGTCACGATCGCCGGGGTTGGATTTGCGTTGCCCATCGGTTGTGCGACCATGGGGACTGGTGCTCCGATTGGGGGACCATTCGCGGCAGGCATGCCGTAGGCCGGAGTGACCGCGGGCTTTGCGGCTGGTGTTGGACTCGCCGCAGTCGTGGCCGTTGGGCCACCAAGCGGGATGCCGGCAGGCGCTACACTTGGTGCAGCTTGCAGGGCTGGCTTGCGTGACGAGCCGCCGACATTGCGAGCCGGTTGGCCTGCGGCGGCGCTGATGTCGTCCTCAGGACCGGCGACGGCTTTGCGTTGCGTGACGCCTTCTTCGCCGTAGTAAAGAACGGTGCATTGTTGCGCTTGCTTGCTGCCATCGGCTTCGCAGACCGCTTCGGCGCGGAAGGCCAGGTTACCGGCTTGTTTTGGCATGGCCTTGATCTTGAACGTCGCGGTGCTGCCTGGCGCGAGCGTCGCGACCGGGGCGAAGCGCACATCGCCGGAGCCGATTTCGCTCGCGGTGCCTGCGGCGGATGTTGGGTCGATGCCTTCTTCAAAGAAAGCGACGACAAAGACACGTTCGGCGCTCTTGCTGCCATGGTTCTTGATCAGGATTTCGTAGGTAACTTCTTCGCCGAGCGGCAGCGGACCCTTGGGTTCGTTGACTTCGAGTTTGAGGTCGGCGAGTGCTTCGACCTGCGTTTGCGCGGCGGCGGTTGCTGAAAGGTCCGTGCTCGCCGTCGTAGTCACACTCAGTTGGTTCACGCCGGCCGACATGAGCAAGCACTTGCATTCGAGGGCGATCTCACCGCCGGCGCGAATCGACGGCACCGTCCAGACGATCTTGCCCGATTCAGTGTTAAACGTTCCGTTGGTCGCCGAGATGAACTTGGCACCCGTCGGAATTTGGGCGGCGATCTGCACCGATTCGGCCGGCGCATCGCCCGTGTTACTGACTTGAATCGTGTACTCGGCCGGGGTGCCGGTGTACTTACTCTTGCTGCCGCTGACATTGACGGCGAGGGCGGCGCGGCGGACGGTGATTTCTTCGCTGATCTCGGCGGTCAGCCCGTTATCGGCCACGGCTTGAGCGCGGATGACGAGCTTGCCGGCTTGGCGTGCGGTCATCTCCACTTCGATGACCTTGCTGTCGCCGGCGGGGAGTGTGCCGATGTGGTGCTTGGTCATCGCGGCGTTCGGATCGCTGAGGGGCGAGAGATGCAGCATGACGTTTTCCGCGTCGCCAGTACCCGGATTGCTGAGGCTTAGTTTGTAAACCTTGGTCTGGCTGAATAGAACTTCGTTAGCGCCGGCAAGGCTAATCGCCAGTTTTGGCTCTTGAACCTCGACGGTTGTTTGTGAACTGACCGGAGAGACATGCCACGCGACGCCGAGTTCAAACGGCAGGCTCTTGCGCGGGACGATCCGCAGCGCGAGCGTTTCGCGGCCATGTGCTTCGACACGCGGGATCCGCCATTCGACACTATAACTGCCGGTGACGGCCGCATTGTCCGCACGAGTGCTGTCGGCTGGCGTGCCGTTTTCATTGGTGCCACTCGTAGCTTTGCTACCCAGGAGTTCGGCAAACTCCGGAATCCGCACGGTCACACTGACATCCGAAGCAGCGAGGTCGCCGGTGTTCTTCAGAACGATTTCGTAGCTCGCTTCTTTGCCGACGGTGATCGTGCGCGGGCCGCTCGTCTCGACGCTGATTTGTGGCGATTGGCGTGTGACCAAGAGCGGCGTCGCTACCGGTGCCGCGATTTGCGGCGTGGCCAGCGTTGGCTCGCCACTTGGAACGCGATCGCCCGTGTCGCGGCTGGCGACTCGTTCAACCGGAGCGTTCATGGTGAAACCACGGCGCGACGAAGTTCCACCCGCTACGGTTGGCGTCGGACCGCTCCCCGGTGCGCCGCTGTTTAGCACACTCGGCAGGCTTCCGTCGTCATCAAACGGCCGGCGAGCAGTACTCTCGCCCGCTGCCAAGGGGTTTACGATTTCAGCAGCCTTCGAAGTGTTGGCCGCGTTATTCGGATTGAAGCGGGCCGAGAAGTTGCTCGTTTCTTCTCGCGGATTGACGGTTTCGGTTTGTGGCTTCGAGATCGGCGGCATAGCGGAACCTTCGACCATCATCCCGGCTGCGGCAGCACTTTGCTCGGGTGTCACGATCGTGGCCGATGGTGTTTGCAAACCTTTGCGCGCCGAAGCCAGCCGCTCTTGTAGCGAACGTTGCGGCGTTGCTGTGGTCGGGGCTGTCGCTGTGGCTTCCGCACGCGGGGCTGCCGCGGGCGAAGCTGCAGGTGTATCGAATGGGCGGCGTGCGCTGGTTTCGGGATTGGCTGAGGTCGACGCGATTGGGTTTTGAAATGGCGATAGAGTATTGGCTTTCCGGGGGATTAGCGGGACGTCCTGCTGCACAATCGCATTCGGGTTCGTCACCGGACCACTGGCCGAAGCCGGAGGCGAATAGGTGCCTTGCGAGGTCTGTGCATTGGGCGTTGGCCGCGGCTTGTTGACCATCGCGTCGGGCGTCGCTTTTTGACTTGGCTTGGCGACGGGCTTCGATCCGCCGCCCATTTTCTTGTCGGCACGGAAAGCGTCGCCAAAGGCCGTTTGCTCGACCGCTCCGCCGTAGTTGGCGTTGGCCCCGCCAGCGGGCTGAACATAGCCTGGCTGAGAGAAGTTCGGCTGCTGCGCGGCAATCGTGCCAAGTCCGCCGACTTGCGCCGTCATCAACATCAAGGCCAAGGTGAATTTGCTAGCAGCCATGAAGAACACCAAATGCTTTAGGATTAACCTACGCGTCCCCGCTAGGACGTTGTGCCGTCTATATCGGGTGAGTTGGTTGTAAGAATTTAAAGTATTTTTCGGATTGTTCGATTTAGGCAAACTGCGAAGGCCAGGGAGCGACTATTCGTCGCTAGCAGCATTATGCTGATCGAGGAACGTGACCCATTTTGAAATGGAGAAGGTTCACGGCGCGATAGCAGATACCCTCAGGAAGATACTGAAAAAAATTGCGATCAACATAACCATGCTTCATCCAGTCAGTTCTTCGCGCCGGAGGATTGGCCGATTTGAGTAAGACAAGTTCCTGGGCCTCGGCTATTTCAGCAACCCAGGCTGCAAGTGTATCGCTCGTGGTGTCCCAGGTTTCGGGCGGCAGCGCACGGCCACTAGCTACTGCCGCCTTCCACCAGGATGTGATGTGTATGAAGTGAATCGCAGCCGTGCCATTTAGCCCCCGGTCAATGACCGGGGGGAATGGTCGCTCAAGATCGGCAGCACATTCCAACAGTATCGCACTTGGCAAGCGTGCCACAGCCAACTCGGCGTTGAGGTCCATCACGGCGAGTGCCGCGTCGTGCATGACCTTTTCCGTGTAGGGAAAACGCTCATGCTCGCGGCGTAAGACATTCACCAATTCGCCGCCGCCGATTAGCAACAGATTTGTCGCCGGAGATTCCGTAGCTAGCCAACGCTGGAACCGCTCGTGCCAGTCCGGTAAGGTGAGCAAACTGCCGCCGAGTTTGATGACGCGAATCAAAAAAAGCTCCTCTGCGAGTCGCCGCTAAACGAGAAAGCAAACTCATCCATTCGCTTCCCTCGCCAACACCGCCAGCGCATGAGCCGGCGCACAGCGCGAAATACTGCTGCCAAGTTCTTGCTCCAATGACACGATGCGGCAGCGAATGCGGAGTCGATCCAACAGCCGCCGGATGAAGAATTCGCCTTGCCCGCTGATAATCACCGTTTCGAGCGTTTCGTCGAAACGGCCGGTGACTTGAGACAGAGCCATTGCCACGCGCGCCGTGAGTTGGCGATCCACGCCTTCGGCGGCTTCCAGCGCGTCCTGATCTTCGAATGATACGCGGTCCAGGCAAAACAGATGCGCCAGACGGTCGCGCGCATAAGACTTGGTCGCCGGTTTGCCATTGGCCGTGCCAAGGTCGCTCGGCTGTGGGGGCAAGTCCCCGAGGGTCAAGTAAACATCGCGTGTCGTCGCGAACAACTCGCTGGCGATTGGGACATTGTTCCCGCGATAGGACAGCGTCATCGCCACGGAACTGACTGGCGTTCGCTCGACGCCGCTGTAAACCAACTCGCCGGTGATCAGCCGCTCGACATCATTTTTACCAGCCGCTTCACACTGACCATTCAGCAACGGAATGATATCGGTCGTCGTTGAACCCATGTCAATTAGCAGCGTGAGTCCCGTCGGAGCAAGGCGTCCAGCAAACCGTGCCAGCGCGTGCCAATTGGCCGCGGCGACATCGAGGGGTTGTTTGAGTGCCGCCTTTGGCGAAATCAGGCCTTCGCGAACGCTATAGATTTTCAGCGGACGTTTTTCGGCTGCCGCGGTCATCGCTTCGAGGATGAATTGCACGCCTTCGCTGCGCGTCGTAAAGCAGTCGGCCAACTCGCCCGTCATCGTGACGGCCAATTGATCGGCACGCGGCGCGGTATGGAGCATGTTCTTGAGCGTGTCGCCAAGCTGCCGCGGCTTTTGCCAGAGAGCAAATGATTGCCACGCCGCGTATTTCTGCCCGTCAGCGACTTTCAGATTCGCACCACCGATATCCAGGGCTAACCATTGCATGGTTGTTCGAGGAGAAAGGAGGCAGAGAACTGACGGAATGGCGACGCGCGACACCTCGTTGGCGACCGTTATGGCTATGAGCGATCGCGGATGGTGACTTGGCCTTGCTTGGTGAATTCTACAACATTTGGCAGCCAATTGATATTCACGCTTTCACCCTGCGAGATTCGCCACATGGCCTCGGCAAGGGAATCTTCCGTCGCCGCACGCAAGCCGAGATAAGATGTTGTTAAGCGGGGGTTTACTTCGATGACCGTGTCCTCGCTCCCATCGGAGGCTTCGCCCAAGATCAGATCAATGCCGATGTATCCGTTCGTCGGCGGCAAGGCTTGCGCGACGGCAAGCCCGAGCTTTTGGGCCCGCGCCTCTTCCGCAGGGCTCAAATTCATCGCCCCGCCTTGATAACTGATGCGACCATCGTCAGCGAAGGCAATCAGTTGCGTCGTGGGGCGCAAGGCCATTATTCCGGTTGGTCCACAAAGGATCACGACACTGGCGGCTTGGCCTGGAACGAATTCTTCGCAGCGCCAAAGTAGAGCTTCGAGAACAATGGGCGTAGAGAAGCGGTGCTTGATGATAAACGCACTTAAAGAATTATGATCGCAAAATAAACGCAATTCGTCCGAGCCAGCCCCGTCATTCGGCTTGAGGACGACAGGGTAATTAAAACGATGTTCAAAGAAAGAAGAATCGTAATAACCTCGCGGTGTACGGATTCCGCTGGCTTGCAAGCGGTTTAGGACTGCCGTCTTATTGCTAGCCAATTGAATCCACTCAGGCGAAGGTCCAAGCAACTTCCCGCCAGCCGTCACCACTTCACTTGCACGCTGTTCCAATAGCCCGCCACACTCCGGCGCGATGACCAACGTAACATCGGCGGCTTGTGCATCCCGTGCTAAGAAGTCTTCAATGCTGGCATTCACATCGACCCATGTCCACGACACTTGAGATGGCGTAGTGCCGATTAATTCCACGGAGCGTAGGACACGAACCTGCCAATCTCGAAGCCGCGCAAAGTCCTCGGCTACCCCCAACACCATCGCCAGGCCTTCGGCGAGGAAGTCTTGCGTTAGGTTGCCGATTGGTCCTGGTTGATATGCCGCCAGACATTCTTCGTAGATCAAAAGTCGCGGCATAACGCTAGGATTAAATAAATTCGCGGACGAATCTCGAAGAACTTGGTTCACCCTGTGCGGGCGAGCAGAGTATCATAACGGCAGCCGTTTTATTGTTCGAGTGTGGAGACCCTGCATGTTCCGATTCACTTCGCTCGCGGTCGCGCTGCTGCTCGTTTCGTACGGGGTGACAGCATGCGCCCAGGAAGAAACTCCTGACAACAATACCCGCGCGGTCAATGTGGAAAAGTACGGCGTCTCGTGCCGTGTGCCGCAAGCCTGGCGGTTAGTTGGGTGGGCTCAGGATGACGCGGCTTTTGTGCTGCGGCTGCCGCAGGAAAAGGAATCGCACGAGGGCGTGGTCGCCTGCGAACTGTCGCTCGCGCCGAGCAGTCTCGACGAATTCAAAAAACGCCACCAAGCGGCCGATGAAGCCGAGCAAAAGAGAGCGACCGAAAAGAAGACCGAGCCGCGCCTCACCCTCAAAGAAAACGCGATTTCGAAGCTCGACGCGAAGAAATTCAATACCGAACGCACCAAGGGCTGGAGCGATCGGCTCGACACGATGTGGGAAGTCCCGCGCGAGGACGGAGCCAAGAATTACGAACTGCGTACGCGGATCATCCGCGACGATGTGCTGTACACGTTTGTCCTCGAAAGTGACGGCGAACATTTCGAAGCGTATCGCTTGGACTTCGAAGAAATGCTGGCCACGGTCAAGCTCACCGCGCCCGATACGGGCCTGCAAAAGATGCCGAGCGGATACTGGTTGCAGAAAGCATACAAGTTCGCGCTCGAGTTGCCCGATGGCTGGAAACCGGCGTTCGGTCCGAATGACAAGGTGATCTTTTTTGCGAAAGGCAAAACGCACGAGGTCTTCACCGACAACTTGTTGGTTCTAGCCAGCGAGAAAAAGGCGCTCGACTTCGAGCAACTCAAAACCTCGATGCAGCAACAATTGGCCGTGACGCATCCGGCGGCAAAACTCGAGCAAAAAGTCGTTCGCTTCGGCCCCGCCGGCGCCGAAGCGCTCGAAACGGCGATCCATTTCAAGCAAGGCCCGTTCGAGCTAAGCATCCTCGAATGGCGCTTCACCGGCCCCTCGCGAAATTACGAGATGAAGTTCACGACAACGACCAAGGAGTTCGACGCCTCGGCCGCCGCGTTCCGAAAGTCACTCGAATCGTTCGTCGAAGTCGCGGACGAAGAGCCGAAGGAGATGCAGTAACAGTCATCAGGAAGATAGGATTGCAGGAGGACAGGAATGCTAAAAAACTCTGTAATCCTGTCCTCCTGTCTCCCTGTCATCCTAAGCGTTCGCTCGCTAAAATGAGGGACTTTCCTCTCCCCTTGGCTTTGTCGGAATTCGCACGCGATGGCGCAGCAATACATCTATCAAATCTACGATCTCTGCAAGAAGCACGGCCAAAAAGAGATCCTCAAAAACATCTATCTCTCCTTTTATCCCGGCGCTAAAATCGGCGTCCTCGGCCGCAACGGTTCGGGCAAGAGTACCCTGCTCAAGATCATGGCTGGTTGGGATAAGGATTACGAGGGCGAAGCGCGCCTCAGCGAAGGCTTCACCGCCGGCTATTTGCCGCAAGAGCCGCAGCTTAATCCCGACAAGACGGTCTTCGAAAACGTCATGGAGGCCGTCGAGCCGATCAAGAAAATTCTGCGCCGCTACGACGAGATCAACGAAAAATTCGCCGAGCCGATGGAACCCGAGGAAATGGAAAAGCTCCTCGCCGAACAAGCGCGGGTGCAAGATCAGATCGAGCTGCACAACGCATGGGAACTCGACCGGCAAGTTGAAATCGCGATGGATGCGATGAACCTGCCGCCGGGCGATTCGCCGGTCACGAACCTGAGCGGCGGCGAGCGACGCCGGGTCGCGCTTTGCAAGATCCTGCTGCAAAAGCCAGACCTCCTGCTGCTCGACGAACCGACGAACCACTTGGATGCCGAGAGCATCCAATGGCTCGAGCGGCACTTGGCAGAGTACAAGGGGACCGTCGTCGCGGTGACGCACGATCGGTACTTTCTCGATAACGTGGCGCAGTATATTCTCGAAATCGACCGCGGCCGCGGCTTCCCGTTCGAGGGGAACTACACCGCTTGGTTGGAACACAAACGGAAGCGGCTCGAAGAAGAAGAGAAGGCCGCCGACTCGCGCCAGAAAGCTTTGGCCACGGAATTGGAATGGATTCGCAGCTCGCCCAAGGCCCGTCAGGCCAAGAGCAAAGCACGCGTCACGGCCTACGAAAAGCTGGCCGCGGAAAGCATGCTCGACAAAGAAGAGGAATTGGAAATCCAAATCCCGCCGGGCAAACCGCTGGGGACGCTCGTCGTCGAAGCCAAGAACGTCAACAAGGCGTTTGGCGACAATGTGCTGATCGAGGACCTGAGTTTCCGCTTGCCGCCGGGCGGCATCGTCGGCATCATCGGGCCCAACGGCGCCGGCAAGACGACGTTATTCCGTATGATCACCAAACAGGAAACCCCGGACACGGGAACGTTTCGCGTTGGTGAAACCGTTGAGATCGGCATCGTGGATCAAAGCCGCGACGCGCTCGATCCGAACAAGACGATCTGGGAAGAAATCTCCGGCGGCCACGACACGCTCGAGATGGGCAAGAAGAAAATGAACTCGCGCAGCTACGTTGCGCGGTTCAATTTCCAAGGTCCCGACCAACAAAAAAAGGTCGGCAATCTCTCGGGCGGTGAACGCAACCGCGTCCACTTGGCGAAGCTCCTGCGCAGTGGCTGCAACGTTCTCTTGCTCGACGAACCGACGAACGACTTGGACATCGACACACTGCGAGCGCTCGAAGAAGCGATTCTGGCCTTCTCCGGCTGCGTCGTCGTCATCAGCCACGATCGCTGGTTCTTGGATCGCCTCGCGACTACGATCATTGCCTTCGAAGGCGATGGCTACGTCCACGTCTGCGAAGGGAACTTCGCCGACTACGAGAGCCAACGCAAAGATCGCCTTGGCATGTCGGCCGACGAGCCGCATCGCTTCAAGTACAAGAAGTTGAAGCACTAGAAGTAGGCCCGGCTGTGCCGGGCGCAAGCACGATTCTCGAATGCCAGCAGCTTCAGCAGACAGAACGCGCGGCCGAAGTGTTTCTGCCGGCTTCGCTTGCACTTCGAATAAGCCATTCTGTTTGTGCGGCACAGCCGCACCTACGCCAGCGCCGGCTGCTGCCGTGCGACGTTGAATGTTTCTTGGGAAGCCGTGTACGCCGTAATATCAACATCTTGAAGATGCGTGATCCGCAGCTCCGGATGCAGCGCCATGTCGATTTCTTCTTGCGCCGGATCAAGGTATCGCTCGCCGTACGGGTTGCGGATGCCTTGGACCTTGGGCCGCGTCGGATGCCGTGGGTTGAAGTCGACAACCGCCGCTTCGACGCCGTTGCTGAGCTTGACCATTTGCCCGACCGGGAACGGCGGGATGATTTCGTAAAAAGCTTGTTCGATCACCGGATCGAAGAAGCCAGCGCACCAGGTGCGCATCTCGTGCAGCACCCGCACCGGCGGTTTTGCCGGCGAATAGCAGCGTTGCGCCGTCGCAGCGTCGTAAATATCGACGACCGTGGCGATCCGGCTAAAGATCGGAATCTGTTTGCCGGAAAGCGGCGGCATGACTTCGTTCGTCATCGGGTCGATACGCGTCGGGTAGCCTTGGCCGTTGAAGCGTTGATGGTGGTTGAGGACGATCTGCGCGGCACTCGGCGGGACTTGGCCCTTGACCATGTCGTAGCCATTCGTGGTGTGCTTCTCCATAATCCGCATCTCGTCTTCGGTCAAGCGCGATGGCTTGTTGAGGATTTCAGACGGCGTCTTCATCTTGCCGACATCGTGCAATAAGCACCCCAGCCCGAGCAACTGCAAGTCCTTGGCTTCACGCGCCGTCTTGAAACTTCGTTCTTCGATCAAGTACCGTTCCAGCTTCATTCCCAGCAACAGCGCCAGGTAGCACACGTTCGTGCAATGCGACATCAAATAGTTGTCGTAGCTTTCGAGCTTTTGCAGCAGCACACTGCCGCAGGTATGTTGCTTCAAGAAGCCAAACAGATCGCCGATGCTGTTTTGGTACTTGCTGATATCGAGTTCAAACGCCGCGCCGCTCATCACGGTTTCAAAATTGCGGCGGACATGGTGATACACATCGCGCTGCCGCTCCTCGAGACCCTCATCGATCATCTCTTCGAGGAATTCTAGGTCCTTGTAGCGCACCCACACATCGACGATTCCCAATTCGCGCAAGCGCGGCACCATGTCCTGCGGAACTTCGCGATCACGCTGGACAAGGAATCGTTTCGGGTCTTGCGGCGAAACGATGGGGCGGGCCAGAATCATCCCGGGCTGCAAATTGGTAACAGGGACGCGTAGCATGACAAATCGAATGCGAAAAAACCTTGAACCGACGCCTGGTGCCAGCAACTCAAATCGGTAAGCCCTGATGTCCCGACTAGGGTTGTGACTTTGAACTCTAGGTTGAAATTCATTAATTTCTACAAAGGAGAAAAAGGAAACCCGCAATTTTTCGAGGGGAAAAAGCTACTAAACAGGTAGAATTAGCTTGATTAAGCACCTTTTCGGTGACGTTTGCGGCTTTCTCGGCAACTGAAGGAGTAGCCGGTAAACTTGACCATCAGGTTATGCCAAATGTGCCGGATGAGATGAGAAGTCCTTTCATCACTCCGCAATGCTTCGATCGTCTATCACGCTTGTATGACCGAACCAGTGCTCCACAACGACGCCCGCGACAACCGGCTCCTGGCCGGGTTTGCCTTGCTGGTTGCTTTGATTGCGCTGAGTTATCTCCTCATCGCTTCTCCGCAACCCACGCGTTCGCCGGAACCCGTCGCAAAAACTCCGGCTACCGCCGAGCCCCGGCCAGCCGCGCCCGATCAGCCCCGTGCTCCGACACCCGAAGAACTCGCCGCACCGCACCTCGAATGGGCGCAGCGTGAATGCGGGCAGCGCCTGTATCGTGAACTGATCCCGATCGAGGATTTCTTTCGCGACGCCAAACGTAACGCTCCGGCGTTTTCCAAAGCAGCCTTGAATTGGAGCAGCAAGTGGCGGCTGATGGCCGATTATGTTCCTGGCACCAAGGGCGACCGTCACGATACATACCTTCGCTCGGAATTTGAAAAGCTGCTCTTCACTCCGGCAAAACTGGAGCAAGTCATCGACAACAGCATTCGCAACTATCAATTGCAAATCGAAAGCATCGAAAATGAAATGCTCGTCCGCATCCGCAAAGGCGCGCTCGATTTCCCGGACAATTACCAACTCGCGGCGATCTCCAAGGACGAACTTCAGTCCAACTACGAACAGGCCATCAACCGTGTGATCGACAAGAGCCAGAGCGACTTTACCCGCAGCGCCGGCGGCGAAGTCGTTTCGCTGATCGCCGGCGAGGTCCTGACCCAGGTCGCGATCCGGCTCGGAATTTCCGCTGGCATTCTCGGAACCGGCGCTGCCGCTTCGCCGTATACTCTGGGGTTGGGCATCGTCGTGGGCGTGATTGTCGATCAATTGGTCACCTGGGTTTACGATCGTACGGCCGATCCCAAAGCTGAATTGGTCAAGGAACTGAACAAAAAATTTGACGAGATTCGCGGCCTCATCCTTGATGGTCCGCCAGCCGCCAAGGACGGAACGAAAGAACCCGGCCTGCGCGAACGATTGCGAACCTACGCCGAACAACGCGGCGAAGTCCGCCGCCAAGCCGTCCTGGAAATGCTCCAAGCCCGGATGAAAAATTGATTATTCGCCCTCTAAGCCCCGGGCTTAGTTCTGCGATACAATTCAAGCAACGGCCACCCCTTTCAAAACTGACTTTCATGCGAAACTCCATCCTTCCACGCTCCTTGGTCTTCCTTCTATTTGTTGCGGCATCTTGCATTCCCGCTTTTGCCCAAGCCGGGGTCGCGACCAAACTCTTCAACGAAACGATGGAGATCCTCGGGAAAAAGTTCGGCCCCGAAATGGCCGAGACAGGCGTCGAAACCATGACCCGCAAGGTCGAAACATTCGCCGCGAAATACACCGACAATGGACTCCTAGCCGTGCAAAAGGTCGGCCCGCAAGCGCTGCGCTACGCCGACGAAGCGGGCGAGTACGGCGCGCAAGCAGTGCGGATCATGTCCCGCTATGGTGACGATGCGATTCGGGTCGTCAGCAATCCGCAAGCTCTACAACTGGCGGCCAAGTACGGCGACAATGCCACCGAGGCGATCATCAAACATGGCCCCGACATGATGGCTCCGGTGCTCAGCAAGTACGGCGATGACGCGGCCCGCGCCATGAGCAAACTCAACAAACAAGAAGCCATCGAACTGGCCATCAAAATCAACGACGGCCAACTGGCCAAACTCGCCGCGCCGCAAAAAATGCTCAACGTCATCGGCCAGTATGGCGACAACGCCATGGTCTTTATCAACAAGCATTGGAAAGCTCTCGCGGTAGGAACGGTTTGCCTTGCCTTCGTCAATGATCCCGAACCGTTCATCAACGGCACCAAGGAACTCGTTGTCGGCGGGGTTAATGCAATCACAGACAGCACCCTTGGCCCGATAGCCGAAGGCGTCGCCGGCGGCGTGAATTGGAACATCTTTCTCGGCATCGTCGCTGTTGGCGTCCTGGGTCTGATTGGGTTCAAAATCTATCTCAAACAGCGCGCGGCGGCGAAGACCGCGGCGTAGCAAATCGGTGCTGAAGGAGTCGTTTCGAGTTTTGTGTTGCCTCGGCGCAACAGCCGCAAAAAAACGCGTAAAACGCCTGGAATACGCAGAAAAAACACGAAAAAATCAGAAAAAAAACACCAAAAAATCAAAATAATGCGCGAAAAAAACAGAAAAAAACGAAAAAAATCAACCAAAAATCGGCGCGCATTTCCGGGTCTCCGGAAACGTTCGCACCTCACAAATAACTGCGTAATCCCTTGGGGAAATTGCGTTTTCTGGGACGCGGCACTCTGGTTTGGAACGCCCGATTTGCGGCGCTTTTGTGTCGTTCTGCTGTTGCCTTTAATGGCAACAAACGCTGGTTTTTTTTGACATTTTTTTCCGCGCTCAATGCGCCGTTGCCCAAAGCTTCATTGCCTCAGCTATCGACCGCACGGCGAAGTTCGCCCAGTTCCGCCACGGGTGATGACCGCCGAAAAGCAGGCGGCGGCCTTCACCGACGGGAACAATTCCCCAACTTATTAATACATGAACTCTTGTATACTACATTAGGGGCGATTTGTCAAGCCCCATTTTTGTGGGCCAGTGGCAGTTCCATTCTTCGCCGTTCTTATGAACGGAGAAGAGGAACCCGTCTGCAGCCATGCTTGTCACCTGTGATAGAAACACAGATTTGGCTGGAAAACCAAAATTCTCACAAATCTTTCGCCGCGTTGTCCTGCTCCCTCAATGGCATCCGCCACGAGTGATAGCTCTCTCCCACACCACACATTCCTCAAGCTCTGCCGCCGCGCAGTTCTTGATCAAAAATAGGAACGAAATCATGCAATTCCTCTCCAGCTTTCGACTCAGCGGATTGGCCGCGTTGCTGCTGGCTCTATTGCCCGCCTTGGCTTCGGCCGACGAAGTGCCGACGCGATTTTTCGACGGCGCGGCCCGCGAAATGGTCAGTCATTTGGAAGCCGGCAACGGCTGGGCTGTCGTTAACGAACGCCAAACGGTCAATGTCCTTGGCCATGCTGCCGAAGCGGTCCAATATCGGATCGTCACCTCCTTCACCAAAGGGACGACGAGCAACGGCCAGTTCTTTGTCGAAGTGACCTACGGCCTAGAAACACCGCCGATCTTCACCGCGTTGAAGCTGCCGCTGGTGTCGGGTCCGTCGCTGACCTTGGCTCAGCAAGCCAACACGGCGGTTGCCGAGATCGACACGCGGGTCGGGCAACTCGAAACGGCGATCGCCGCCGAACAAAACGCCGAACTGCGGAACCTTGGCAGCCAACTCCTCGCGGCCTACCGTTCGCAACGCGGGGCGCTGACGGATTTGATCAGCAAGGATATTCAGTCGGTTTCGATGAGCAAGTAACAGAAGATTCATTACCTCCGGTGTTGCACCATGTTGTGCGGTGCCGGGGGCTTGATATAGATATTTCTTGATGCCCTCAATGCCATCAAGGCAGTTCCCGCAATCTTCCACTGCTGCGCTCGTGAGTAAGAAAGGTTCCAGGCCTCAATATTTTTAGTCCATAGAAAGTTTGATCAAGAAGTTGGCCGAAATCTTGTTGATCTAACGTGAGCAGAACTTCAGCCCAAGCTAATGCTCCAAACAAGATCGGCCGGTCTTTCGTGGGCCCAAAAACCGATGGTCGGTCGATCGTTAAAATATCATTCTTGACAACAAGTTTTATGCGCAGCTCAGACCACTTGTTGCTTGCATCCTCAGGGAAGCTAGCCAAGTTGTTTTCAACTTCATCCATGACATAAGGCGTTACCAGCAAATGCCAATTTTGATTGACTGACTGATTGAATATCTCGCGAGACGCGCCTGAGTCAGAGCCGATGGCCGCTAAGATTACCGAAGTATCCAGAAAGAGATTCACTTGCCACCGCGATATTGTCTCAAATCTTCTTCATCTTGTGCGATCCAAGCCGCGATTTGCTCCGCGGAAAACTTGCGCGGTTCAGGCAGATCGCCGATTTGCCGCAAGCGCATCGCAAGAGAAAGCAACAATTCTTGCTGTTGCTCAATCGGCAACGCCTTGGCGGCGGCTTCGATTTCTAAAAGAGTGCTCATGATCGAATTATATCAGGTGTCCGACGAATTGGTATTTCTTTCGCAGCCCACACGCTCCTCTGCGAGTCGCCGCTAAACGGGGTGATAGAAAGCTGTTCCCCAATCCCCAATCCCCAATCCCTACTTCTTCTCCTTCAACAACCCCACATGCACCCGCGCCACTTCGGCCATGTACCCGGGGAGTTTGTACTTGCCCGAGGCGAGTTCGAGGTGCTTGAGGGCTTCGGTTTTGTTGCCGCGGACTTCGTGGTAGAGGCCGAGATAGAGGTGGGCGTAGAACCGGCGCGAGAGGAGTTCCGCTTCGCCGGGGTTGCCTTCGTCCACGGCTTTCATCACGTCGGCTTCGGTTGCTTTGTCGGCGAAGAGTTGGTGCACAACCATGAGCGGGACGCGGCGGTCGTGTTTGACTTTCAAGAGATCGCCGGCGGCTTTCGCCCAGCCGAACTGCGGATCGCGGGCCATGCACATCGCCCGCCAGACGACGTTCTCGACGTCGTTGTCGTCGACACCCTGGTATTGCTCGAATTGCTTGCGGCCGTTTTCCCATTGGCCGAGGTCGTAGTAGACGATCCCGCGCTGCCAGTGGCCGGCTTCGAGTTCCGGCTCGAGTTTGATCGCGCGGTCGAAGTCGGCGAGGGCTTCTTTGAGTTGGCCGGCTTGGTAGCGGATCGTGCCGAGGTAGTTGATCGACTCGGCGCTCGGTTCGCGGAGGAGCTTCTCGCCAGCTTCCAGATCGGGGATCGCCAGCGCGAATTGTTCCAGATCGATCGCAATTTTCGCGCGAATCCACAAGGGTGTGTAGGACTGCGGCTGTTCGGCGATCATGCGCGTCGCCAGGGTACGCGCTTCGTCGAGTTTGTTTTGAACAATAGCTTGTTTGATCGCGGCCGTGGTAACGGGAGCCGGTTCTTCGCCATAACCAAACTGAAATGAACCCATGATCGTTGCGATCAGGCAGAGGCAAAGTTTCATCGTTGAATCATCAAACTCAAATGAAGGGATGGTAAGAATTTGTTTGGTTCATCTTATCCGTCCGTTGAGGCGCAGGCATCTCATTTTGAGAGCCGACCCTCATTTTGAGATTCTTTTACAATCCCAGCAATGGTGTACTCTCAAAAAGCTTTAATAAAAGTCGGCGATATGCGGCGTTTTTCAGATTTATTTTTGCTGGCAACAACCTTGGCATCTTGATTGCTTTATAGGGCTGCACGAAGTCATTGAAGACGTATTCAGTGTCAGAGTTAGTAACGCGGGTCACCTGGTCAATGGAGAGACCAATGTTAATTCTCAGTCGCAAAATCGGCGAACGGATCATGATCGGCAACGGCACGGGTGCCAACGCGATCGAAGTCATCGTTCAACGCGTCTCGGGTGACCGAGTCACGTTGGGAATAGCAGCACCGTCACATGTCAAGATTCTCCGCAGCGAACTCGCTCTGCCGAATCCCCCGTTGGCGAAACACTCGACTGTCAGCCACTTGGCAGTTCACCACTCGCCGGTTGACCACTCGACCATGGACTTCTCAGACAATTTCGTCTCCGAGCCCGCGGCGGTGGTTTGACATCGTGAGGTAGCGTCCCCTGATCCGCCGCGGGCCGGTTTTCGTAGGTCAGGCTTTCCAGCCTGACAGAGTTTGATCATCCACTCCAGGAAGTGTCGCGCAATGTTAACGCTCCGCTTCAGCACTTTGAATGAACTGTGACCTGCGGCCGCAGCGTCAGGCTGGAAAGCCTAACCTACGAGAGTGTCAGGCTGAAAGCCTGATGTACGAGCCGCGATGAACTACCGCAGCCGATTGTTCCCAGCAGAAACCTTTTGGGATCTGAGCAACTTGAGAGTCATCTTGTGAGAGAGAGTCCCCTAGGTTGTTACCCTGTTTTTACATCCTAGTGTTTGCCTCGCGGGAGATCGGCTGCGGTTTTTAAGTCATAGAAAAATCTGGGTGCTACCGGCTCTGCCAGTGCGTGATTTTATACACAAGATTTGCCACCGTTCGCACTGGCAGAGCCCGTGGTACCCAAGACAAATCTAAGACGGACTTCTAGTCCGTCGCAACTTAATGGGAATTTCGACGGACTGGAAGTCCGTCGTACGGTCAAAAACTGGCTTCACTACGTCAAGAATAATATTGCCAAAATAAAGTTTGCCAAATCATCGCGAACTTCTTGCAAACGCAGGCAGAAGCAGATGGCAAAAGAATGAAGGCAAGAGAATCATTCGTATTTATTCTCTTGCCTTCATTCTTTTGCCTAACTCAATAAGTATTTGACGCATAAGTCTCTGCAAGTCTCATTAGACGCCTTCGAAATAACCGTAGCGGCGCATGTACGGTCCCCAGCGTTCGGCGAGGATGGCGACCATTTCGGGGCTGAGATTGTGCTTGTTGGTCTGGTAACTCTTCTGCGCTTCCAGGTAGCTGGCCAAGTGCGGCCGGATTGATTCGAAGTCGCCGAGTTCCAACGCTTGATACATCTTCTCCATCTCGCCCATCGAATTGGCGACGAGATCTTCGTAGCGGAGTTCGTGAAAATTGCCGGCGGGGATCAGCGGCCGTTCGCGATCAAAGCTGTCGTACATGCGGCAGAACGTGGCAAGGACTTCTTCTTCGAGCCCTTCGTTGTTCGCGATTTGCAGACCTTGCGAAGGCCACAGCGAACGCCACAGCCGTGTCGACGACGGGTAAACTGACATCGGGTCGCGCACGATGTGCACAAACTTAGCGCGGGGGTACAGCTCGAGCAATTGCTTGATCCGCGCCGTGTGCGGCGGCGATTTGAAGACGAGCTGTTTCCCCGTGCGATGCGCCACGCGCTGCACAAACCAGCGAAAGACGCGTTGCCAGTGCGAAGACTCTGCGGGAGTCACGCCGACAAAGTCCAGGAACTTGGCATCGTGCCGCGGGTTGTTCGGAAACGCGAGCATCGTGTACGGCGAGCCGGCGCCTAGATTGCACAGCGCGAATTCGTCTTCTTGCGGAAGCTGCCAGCCGGCGGGCATGTTGTCCATCGGCCGCTTCGAAGGCATAAAGATACTGAACAGCGGCGACGCCCATTCCGTGATCAGGAAGTTCGAGGGCATGAAACATTCGTACGAAGTCGCAAACCCAAAGCGCGGATCGCGGATCATCATCTCGTGCAATAGCGTCGTCCCGCTGCGCCAATGGCCGAGGATAAAGATCGGCTGCGAGTCGCGGTCATCGGGGAAGCCGCGAAAGTAGAACAGGGATTGCAGCGCCGAGAGAAAACTATTGCAAACGGCGAAGATCGAAATCACCGCGGCCATCGGCCAGCGCTGCCAAGCCACGGCAAACCCGTTGTCGCGGAGCAGCTTGAACCAGACCCCGAACGTCATCCCATGCCAAAACCTCGGCATGTACCAGGGATACGGATGAAATGTTTCAGCCGCCGGTTTCGCGCTGGGAACGGTCGCGGGCGTCGTTGGGGACGCAATCTCACTCGGCATGAACTTGGAACCTGCGGGTACGGCGATACAGAGTACTAGCCCTTTTCTAGGCTTCAATCATACCCTTCTCGTCTTTCCACTCCAAGCCGCATGGACCTTGGGACGATGACAATGTAGCCAAAGTCGTGAGACTTTGAACGCGTGGGGGTTGATCCACGCTTGTTGCCAAGGTCTCACGACCTTGGCGATGGTTCGCATCCGGTTATGCGGTTTGCAGCGGAAATTCCAACAATTGGGCAAAAAGAGCTTCTTTTTTTCGGCTGCTGCGGGCGGTTTCTTGCGTTTCCTGAATTGCGTAAGTACCATAAATTTACTCGTCCAATTCCGCGGCTTTTCCGTGTGTGGCGTGCTTGTCTGTGTGGATTTTCTGCGATGATCACACGATTGTGGTTGTCGATTTTTTGATCATTCGCGTGATCCGCGAACGAGAGTTCCCAAACTTGTCACTGATTTTCTCGGGAGCCGGGATGATGAAGTCGTATCTGCGAAAATTGTTCCTCGTGATGTTGGCCTTGGGCTTCCTCCAAGGCATGTCATCGGTTGGTCACGCGCAAGTGATGCCCAACATGATGATGAACAACATGATGAACAACATGATGATGATGAACAACTTCCTCGGCGTCGGCGGCGTGATCGTCGATGCCGATGGCGTGTTGCGGACCCAGTTGACGCCCGATCCCAATGGCGCCCTCTCGCGTCAGCGGATCGCCGCGGCTCGTTCGGCGTTGGATCCGAAGCTGGCCAAGAAGTCGCCGCTCCGCAAGGTCTCGCTCAACCGCCTCGAAGCGGCCGTCAAGAGCCGCACCGACATGGGCATGAAACCGACCGAAGACATGCTCAATCTGGCCGGCATGACGCGCATTCAGTATGTCTTCTTCTATCCCGAGACCAACGATATTGTGATTGCCGGACCGGCCGAAGCTTACGGCGCGGACCTCGCGGGGCGCTTCCGCGGGTTGGAAACGGGTCAAGCGACATTAAACCTGGATGATCTCGTCGTCTCGCTGCGAGCCTTCTTCGGAGAAAAGGGACGCGATGCGCCGCTGGTCAGTGTCTCGATCGATCCGACCAAGGAAGGGCTGCAAGCCATGCAGAATTTCCTGAAGCAAGTCGGCTCCAACAGCAATGTCCAGCCCAACGCCGAATTCATCACCAAGGGCTTGAAAGAAAGTCTCGGCCTGCAATCGGTTCGGCTGACTGGCATTCCCGCGTCGTCGCACTTTGCCCAAGTCTTGGTCGAAGCCGACTACCGGATGAAGCTGCTGGGCATCGGCCTCGAAGCGCCGCCAGCCAATGTGAAGATGGCGAGCTGGGCCGCGCGGGCCAATGTCGGTTCGATTTCGCGCAACGCACTGCAACGTTGGTACTTTGTTCCCGACTATCAATGTGTCAAAGTCGCCGAAGATGAATTGGCGATGGAGCTCGTGGGCGACGGCGTCAAGCTGATCAGCGCCGACGAACTGGTCAACCCCGATGGCACGCGTGCCAAGGCCGGCACAGTTGATCTGGCGAGCAAGGGGTTCACTACCGACTTCACCAAGAACTACGCCGGCATCGCCAAGGGGATTCCGGTCTACTGGCAACTGCGCAACGGCATCGACATGCTCGTCGTCGCCGCCTTTATCAAGGAACACAAGTACGCCGACAAGGCGGGCTGGAAGATGGACACCTTCCTCAACGAAAAAGAATACTCCGTCGAATCGCTGAATGTGCCGAAGCAAGTCGAAACGGCCGTGGCCGCGTTCTGGAAAGGCAACCGTCTCGCCACGCCAATCGGCGGCGGCGTCAACATCCAGCCGGCCGAAGCCCTCAAGTCATCGAACTTGCTCGAAGACAAAGGCGGCAAGGTCAAAGCCAAGCACGACGAGATCGATCTCAAGAGCCTCGCCAAGGATCAATGGTGGTGGGACTAAATCCAAGTTAATCCACCGGCTCTGCCGGTGAGAATTGAAGAGGCTCTGCCGTTTCGAGCGAAAATATAAGACGATCCTCCTGAGGAAGGCCCTGACCGGGGTTTCAACGAGGAGGATCGTCATGAAGGATTGGCAA
>JBGSSS010000103.1:0-21684 GCA_041736895.1 Pirellulales bacterium | reverse complement strand
GGCAACGATCCTATGGTGTGGTACGCCGTTGGCGGCGTGGAAATGGCGTACTTGGCGTTCGCCGCGACGAGTCCCGCGTTTCAGGCGAGCGTCGATATCAAAGAACGCGCGGCCGAGCGCAAGGTCGAAGCCCGCGCGGCGGAGCAGACGCTCCAGCGGATGCTCCGCGACCTGCCGCAAGCCGAGCTGACGCGCTTCCGGCAGTTGCGGCAGCGGTGCCTCGATCTCGAAAAGCTGGCCAATCCGTTGAGCGCGGGCAAAGACCGCGGCGTCGGCGCGCTGACGCAGTTCCAAGCCGAAGGCCTCGACGAGTTGCTTTGGATTTACCTGAAGCTGCTCTACTCGCAGCACTCCCTCGAAAAGTTCACGGCCACGACCAAGCCCGAGCTGATCGCCGGCGACGTGCGGCGTTACAAGGAGCGTCTTGCCGAAGAGTTCGACGCCGCGGATGAAACGGTCCAGAAGCAGCGCTCGGCATGGACAGAAAGTCTCCGCGCGAGCGAAGAGCGTTTGGCGAACGCCCAGCGAGCGGTCGAACAGCGGCGGCTCGCGCAGGTCGAGCTCGAACGCCTCGAAACGCAAATCCGCGCGCTCAGCGAACAAACCATCGCCCGCCACGACCGCGAGTCGCTCGCCAAGCAAGCCGAACTCCTCACCGAGTCGCTGCGGAGCACGGAAGCGAGCCTGAACGAATTCCGCGCGATCACTGGCCTGGACGAAGACAAAACGCCGCCGGTGCTGTTAAAGAACTCGACGCTGACGATGAAATAACTGCCCGACGCGTCAGCGACGGTGAGCCAAAATTGCCGCAAAAAAACACGAATACATTTTTGCCGCAAAGAAAACAAAGAAAGAATGCAAGGTGGGTATAGCGTTGGCATTACCTCCTCTCTTCATTCTCTCCTATCTGCTCTTTGCTATTTTTTGCTTTTCTTGCGGCAATATTCTCTGCTGAATTATTCTTGTGCCTTTCGTGGTTAAAATCTGCGCACGAAAAAAGGGCGAAAGGATTATACCTTTCGCCCTTGGCGTTTTTTATGATTGGCGGCTTTGTTTGATGTGTGGGCTGAAGCCCACACTACTTTTACCCGACGAGTTCCGGAATCGTGTTGGGATTCTGGGTCAGGTATTGCGGCCGGCCGTTGGAATCGGTCAGCGTTGTTGTCGCGGGGTTGATGCCGAGTGTGTGGTAGAGCGTCGAGAAGACTTCGCCGAGGTGAACGGGGCGATCTTGCGGCGTTTCGCCGTAGCGATTCGTCGAGCCGATGACCTGGCCCATCTTCATGCCGCCGCCGGCGAGGAAGCAGCTTGAAGCCCGCGACCAGTGATCGCGGCCGGCGGACATGTTGATGCGCGGTGTGCGGCCGAATTCGCCCCACATCGCGACGATCGTGTCCTGGAGCATGCCGCGCTGATCGAGATCGATCAACAGGGCACTCAGGCCGATGTCAAGTTTAGGTAATTGCTTGCGGAGTGATTTGAAGTTGTCCTGGTGGGTGTCCCAACCGCCCCAGCTAAAGCTGACAGCGCGGACACCTGCTTCGACCAAGCGGCGAGCCACAAGGAACCGCGAGTTATCGCGGCCTTCGTCGCTGTTCATGCCGTAGAGTTCTTTGATCTCTTTCGATTCCTTTTCGATGCTGAGGGCGTCAACCATCTTGCTGCCGGTGATGACATCGATCGCACGTTGATTGAACGAATCCATGGCCGTCATCATCTGGCTGCCATCGACATCGCGGCGCAGGCGGTCCATATCTTGCAGCAGCTTTGTGCGATCATTCAAACGATCCAGCGTGACGTCGCCGCGAAGCTTGAGATTCTCGCGGCCGTTCCCCTCGGGCTTGAACGCATGATAGACCGAGCCGAGAAAACCGTGCTTCGTATGGCCGCTTAGATCAACGAAGCGCGGGACGCTGCCATTGGTGGTGCCGTGCAGTTTGGAGATCACCGAGCCAAGACTCGGACGCCCGCCCGCCGATTTCATGTCCGGTTCGCCAAAGCCCGTCTCGGGTTGATTCGGCGCGTGTTCGTCGCGGATCCCGGTCAGCGAGCGGATGATCGCGAACTTGTCGGCGTGCTTGCTGAGGCGATCGAACAGGCTATTGATCTCGATGCCCGAGACGTTGGTTGTCGTGGGGACGAACTCGCCGCGAATTTCCGGCGGCGCATTGGGCTTGAGATCGAACATATCCAAGTGCGACGGCCCGCCGCCGAGGAAGATATTGATGATCGATTTCTTGCCCGTGTTGTCGGTGGAACCGCCGTCAGCGCTGGTCGCTGCTTCCGCGCGATAGATATCACCAAGCGTCAGTCCGCCAAAGGCGAGCGAGCCCGTGGCCAGCGCGCCGATCTTCAAAAAGTCCCGCCGTGTATTCCCATCGCAAAAAGTACGAGGTGTGCCGCGCAAGGTGAACATCGGGAAGCTCCTAATCTGGAACTACTGGGCGGGGAATCTGGTAGTTGGCTTACAGCAGGCGGGACCGGCCCGTCGGCCAGCGATTTACTCATCGTTGACATTAAAGAAATGACCCGGTTCGGCTGTCCGTTATCATACAAAACCTGAAAATTGAAACCAAACATTTTCCGGGGAAATGCTAGCTTTTCGGGATTTAGCTACTTGGCGGGAGGATTTTCTGGCTGCGGGGAACCCAGGGGGGGAAACCCCCTGGGCTTAGGATGTTTTTGAAACGTTTCCGGGGGAATCGCGAATTTGATCTATCTAAGCATAGGGGCTTTATGCCCCTGGGTTGAGCGTTCCAGCGCGCCGGTTCCGGTCTTAACGTCTATTCCCAATTTGACTTGCGCTGGGGGTGACCTAGGGTTTCCCGGGCTATTGCCGGAAGTTGCTTCCCTGTCTGCTTTGCACCGTGTTACTGACCGTCTGCTGCCGCTGGAGTTGGTCACGCACTACGCGAGTTTTCGCGTCGGGGTTCTTCGTCGTTTGGCTCAGCAGTATTCTTTCCAGCATCGCAATCGCTGCGGAACCACCACCCGAACTATCGTCCGCCGCGCGGGATTATCGGATTGAGATCTACGGTGCGTTTCGGATGAATCGTGTTGAGTACGATGCGCGCCGCAAGCAGGGCGAGGCACTGCTCGCCGAATGGCAGACGCGCGGCGCGCTGCCCGAGGAAGCCGCGGCGCTTGTGCGTTGGTTCGATGCAGCGCGGCGTGCTTCGGCGCAGCAGCAACCGCTGCCCGCGCCGCCGACTTGGACCGGTTCCGCCCAGGAATTGATTCCCGTGCCCGCGCGACCGCCGAACATCGCGCCGCGCCCTGCGAGTCCTGTGCTTTTACGCGCGTTGCCGGTCAAGCGTGTGCGCCTTGGCCGGCAAGTGCAAGTAACGGCGATCAGCCGCGACATTGTTCGGCCACGCGAAACAAAGGATTCATTCACGCTGCTCGCCGCGCTGCCGAACACTTCGAGTTTAGCCTTGGTAATGGATTTCCCGTATTCAGTTGACGATCGCACAAGCATCGCAGCCGATCTGCCCAAGAGCGCGGTGCTCACGCATTCGAGCATCAACACGGGGCCGATCCCTTCGCCCGAGCCGAAGACGGTGACCTTGGCGAACGAACCAGTAACGAAAACAGACAGCGTCACCGAAGCGGCGGAACTCAACACGGCCGAACTGCGAGCGCGGCTGCGCGGGTACGACAAAGCGTGGCGCGCGTTGCAGGTTGATCTGTATAGCGAAGAGGAATTGACCCTCGATCGCGCTGACGCGCTGCTCACGATCTTGCACGATCTGAGCCAAGCCCGCCGGGATTTGCTATTGTATCAAGCGATCGCGCCGGTGGAATTGCGCGAAGAAATTCGCGGACTCGCGGCGCTCGAGGAATTGCAAACACAACTGCGGAAAATCATGCAGGACGCGCGCTCTGCCGCTGCTGCTGATCTCACGCTCTCGTCCGGGCAACGCGCGGCGCTGGAGCGCGCTTGGGTAAAGTTGCTGCAAATGAAATAAGTGCTAGCTTGTTTGGCGACGACCCGGAGGGGAGCGCTTTCGGAAGGAGCGAGAAATAGGAAGCAGAATAGGAATTGTCTAGCATTTTCTCCATTTTTCTTCCCGGCTCCTAAATTCTTCATTTTCACCTGTAACAGAATTCGTGGATCGACGCTGAGAGTGGCAGTCAGGGGATTTGCCCCAGGATTTTGAAACCTCTCTCTCACTTTCGATAAGGAATTCTGACATGAAACGTTTTTGCGCGATCATCGCCGCGGCTTTGCTGACCTCGGCTTTTGCCACTTCCGCCTTCGCCGCTTGGGGAACCGGTGGCTGGGGTGTTCCGGTCGGACCGCCGGTCGGTCAAAGCAGCACGCCGTCGAACAACCCGGCGAGCGCTCCGATTACGACTCCGTTCAATCCCAATGGCAACTTGGGTGCCGTTCCTGGGAGCTACAAGGACCCACGCGTACAAGCAACTCACAGCAAGGCGGAGCTAGCCCGTCGATATGCCGCGGCTAAAGCCAACTTCGACAAAAAGCAATATTCGCCGCGCCTCGCTCCCCAGAATCTGTCGGGTACCATGAGCCACAGCAATGCCACTGGCGGACAGAACACCAACGCCTGGCAAAATTACAACTTGGGGCGATACGGGACAAAGTACGGCACATACACTCCTGCGAGCCAACGTCCAAGCTCCACTCCGGGAACCTATGGCGGAATGAGCACTCCAGCAAATCACAGCGGTGGGGGTGGCTACGGCGGATCAAACTCGGCTGGCGGGTATGGAATGTTCAGTCGGTAAGCCGCTGAACCAAGAAACTCTGCAGCCGCTAAGCCGCTGAACCAAGAAACTCTGCAGTCGCTAAGCCGAGTCAAGAATCACCCTGAATGCAAGAAGTTCAAACAGCAAGGAAGCCTATGAAGCACCAACGACTGATCGCTCTTTGACAATTTGATCTCCGACCAACACAGCCGGTGCGAACGAAAAGTTCGCGCCGGCTTTTGGCGTTTGAGGACGCCAATCTGCTCGCGCGAAACGCTTCCCTTCGGGTCGCCGCTAAACGAGCGACTTCTTCGCCTAGTCCCTACTGCGATTCTTCCCTTATCACCTTAATCCCTTACCCCCCCAATCCCGAATCCCTAACCCCTAACCCCTAATCCCGAATCTCTGCCGCTCCCCTGTAACACTTTCCCGATTCCTGCGCTGGCCTAAATAGACAAAGCACGAAGCCGGCCTGATGACTGGCTTCCCCATAACTTCACTTCACACAGGAATCTTTTTCATGAAGCGCATTTTTTCGATCTTAGCTGGCTTGGCTGTCGCGATGGTCTTGACGACCTCGACCGCCTCAGCCAAAGGCGGCAATGGCGGCGGACGAGGCAATGGAACCGGCGGCGGCAATGGGCCAGGCAACGGCACCGGCGGGGGCAAGTTCGGCAACCACGGCAGCCTGAACAAGTCCATGGGCGGGAGCATGAATAAAAATGTCTTCTCCCGGCCCTCAAGCGGCCTCGGCAATTCCGTGCTCAACAAAGGTAGCCTCAACAAGGGCAACGTCATCGCCCGCGTTCCCGGCAGCGGCGGTGGAACTGGCGGCGGCAACGGACCCGGCAACGGAACCGGCGGCGGCAAGTTCGGCAACCACGGTCCGAACAAAAGCAACATCCTCACCAAGCTCCCCGGCATGGGCAACGGCAAGGGCAACGGCGGCGGGATGGGCAACGGAACTGGCGGCGGGAACGGACCTGGCAACGGAACTGGCGGCGGCAAGTACGGCAACCACAACAACGGCAAGTTCGGGAACCATGGGAAGTTCCACAACAACTTCTTCCAGAGCTGCTGGGGCGGAGGCTTCAACAACAACTGCTACCAGAACTACGGTTGCTTCAATAACTTCCGGAGCTGCTGGCCAAGCTTCGGCTTCGGCGGGTGCTACAACTACGGTAGCTGCTGGCCGAACTATAACTGTGGAAGCTGGTATGGCGGCTGCTATCCTTCCTTCGGCGGGTGCAACTACAACTTCCCGATGTTCTAAGCGGCAAGAGTTACGGAGTTTGAAAATCGTACTTTGACAATCTTGATCCCCTCAATCCAGCAACCGGCGCGAACATTGTTCGCGCCGGTTGTTGGCGTTTTATCACCGCAAAGCCAAGGGATTTATTCCCTTGGATCTTCCCAGCGCTTGCGGCAAAAAATTCCGTTCCAAGGAGATAAACTCCTAGGCATCGCAGCTTTTTGCGGGAAATTTTTAGTAGAAGCTCCCCGGCGAATCTGGTAAGTTCGGAGGACTTTGCCGGCGATTCCGTGCTAGCAGAGTGGTACCCAACTTTTTTCATTTTTTGCGACCCGCCGGGGCAAAATTCTCTTGCCAGGGGAACTGAACACCGATACACTGTACAGGTGTCAATCAAGTGGTGTTTTGTCTACCCTTCTCGCAGCCGGAGTATTTGCCATGGTCGCCGTCGCCGACAAACCGAAAGAAATCACTCGTATGGCCAAGAAAGACAAAGACTCTGACGTTGTCGAAGTCGTCGAAAAAAACACTGAAAAGTCGGAAAAGCTGGCGAAGGGCAAGAAGGACAAATCCGAAGCCACGAAGAGCGTCCGCTCGCTCATCGACTCGAACCCGGCCCTCAAAAACACGATGGCCCAAATCGACAAGGCCTTTGGCGACGGGTCGATCATGCCCCTGGGCGTCGACAACATGATGGGTGTCGAGGGGATCAACACCGGCAGCTTGTCGCTCGACATCGCGCTCGGCGGGATCGGTTTGCCCAAGGGACGCATCGTCGAAATCTTCGGGCCCGAATCGAGCGGCAAAACAACGCTCGCGCTGCATGTCGTGGCTCGCGCTCAAAAGGCCGGCGGCATCGCGGCCTTTATTGACGCCGAACACGCCCTCGATCCCAGCTGGGCCAAGAAGCTCGGCGTCGAACTCGAAACACTGCTGGTGAGCCAACCCGGCTCCGGCGAAGAGGCGATGAGCATCTGCGAGATGCTGATCAAGTCGAACGCCGTCGATGTCATCGTCGTCGACTCGGTCGCCGCCCTCGTGCCGCAAAAGGAACTCGACGGCGAGATGGGCGATTCGCACGTCGGCCTGCAAGCGCGGCTCATGTCGCAAGCGATGCGCAAGCTCACCGGCTGCATCAGCAAGAGCAAGTGCTGTGTGATCTTCATCAACCAGATTCGCGAGAAGATCGGCGTCATGTTTGGCAGCCCCGAAACGACAACCGGCGGCCGCGCATTGAAGTTTTACGCCAGCGTCCGGATCGACATTCGCCGCATCGGCCAGATCAAGGACGGCGAGGCGGTCGTCGGCCAGCGCGTCAAAACCAAGGTGGTAAAGAACAAGATCGCCCCGCCGTTCAAGGTCGCCGAATTCGACATGATGCACACTAACGGCATCAGCTACGAAGGCGACGTCCTCGATCTGGCAATGACGGCCAAACTGATCGTCCGCTCCGGGGCCTGGTTCCGCTACGGCGAAGTCCACTTGGGCCAAGGCCGTGAAAAGGTGCGGCAATACCTGATCGACAATCCGGAAGTGACCGAAGAAATCCGCCTCAAGATCATGGAAGCCGGCGGTGCGGCGCTGCTTGGTGGCGGCGGCGGCGGGGATGACTAAGAGGTAACAAAGCCGCCGATGGTATCGGCGGGAATTCCCTCGTTACCAAGCCCCAGCTTGGTAACGTGAACTACCAACAACCTCGGCGAAAAACAAAAGCACCGCGGCGCCAGCCGCGGACTCCCCACCGGGTGACACACAAACCCGCCGCCGGAATTTTCCGGCGGCGGGTTTTTTGCGCGCTTCGTTTCGCTATTGCTTACAACTGCTCGCTGAAATGGCAGCCGGTCACATAGACGCCCGGCGCGTGCCGGCGGCACCAGACGACTTTCAAACGCAGGCTTACTCCCGTGCGCAGCTTGAGTTCGAACGTCTCGCCCGGAAATAGTTCGCCGCCGTGCAAGAGCCGCGCGCCGCCGCGCGATAAATTGCGCAACAACACATCCTGCGTCGAGCTGCGATAACCCGATGCAAGATACGTCGACTCGGGCACGAGCAAGCACTGGCCGCTGGTGTTCTTGCGGGGAAAGCGGCGGGAATCACTCCACTGGCTTTCGGAGCCGGCGGTTTGTAGCAGCAATTCGTCGTTGATCGGTGGCAACGGGATGTGTTGCACGGCAGTGGTCATGGTACTCATCGTTTCACCACCTCGTTCCACAGTTGCAACAGTTCCGAATCAAAGTGCCCCGCTTCGTCGTTCATGATTTGCAACGCCTGGTCTGTATAACCTGATTGGCGATACGGACGATTGGCGGTCAGCGCGTCGAACACATCGGCAATCGCACAGATCCGTGCCCAGAGATGAATCTCTTCTCCGGCGTTCCCCACAGGATAACCGCCGCCGTTGAGCCATTCATGATGCTGGTAAACCATCATCAACTGATTCCAGTTCAGTTTGCCGAGCGAGCCCAACTCGAGAAAACCGGACTTGGGGTGGTTGCGAACCAACTCGCGCTCGCGTTGAGTGAGCTTGCCCGGCTTGCGCAAGATGAAACCCGGGATATGCCGCTTGCCAATGTCGTGCAGCAAGCCGCCCGTCGCCAAGAGTTCCAACTCGGGATTGTCGATTCCCGCCCGCTTCGCCAATGCGCTCGAGTAGATGGCGACGTTGCAGGAATGCTGAAACGTGCAATGATCGTGGGTCAGTAAGCCCACGACTTTGCTCACACAAAAATCGTCTTGTTGGATCGCCGGCATTAATTCTTGGGCCAGTTGTCCGCAAGCTTCGACCAGCGGCGCGACCGAATTGCTGATCAGCGCGGCTTGAAACGCGGTCCGCCGATGTTCGATCGAGAGTGTTAAGAGCAAGCCCGGATCAACGGGGCTGGCGGCGAGCGTATTCTGAACGGCTGCCTCGTACAAGTGCTCGTCTTCGACGCGCAAAAACAAATGCCGCACGTTCCCGTTCAGCAAATGATCGTCCGCGGCAATCGGCAGATCGATTTGATGGCTGCGATACAGAATTTTTTCTGTCGAGATCGCATGCTGCATGTACAAATCGCAGCGCAGTTTAGGCAGACCAAGCAAAATCGCCACGGGCACCGCCAGATAGCGCTGTCTGCCCGGCGCTGTTGGCGTTTTGAAGTGAACTGGCGAATCAACGAAACTGCTAATCATCGGTGTGTCTGCCCCCCCACAACCAAATTTCAAAAAAGGCACAATCAGAACTTCTAGACTCTAGGACAAAAACATCCAGTATGGCCCTCCAGCACCACCAATTAGGGGGGGATTCTTAAGCCAGGATCCGCAAAATCAGGAATAATTGACATATCCGACAAGTTTCTGAATAGGCTGTAATTTTCTGCCAGGCAGCGATGCCTTTTCACCTCAGCAGCGGTCTCGAACTCGATGCTAGAATCGTCCAGAACGATCAATCTCAGGCGGTCAACGAAGACGATGTCGAAACGAGTTTCCACCCGAGCTTATGCCTCAGTTCGCTTCTGGAGATCGGACCTTGATCCGTTGGAAGTAACATTGGCCTTGCGTTTGCCGCCCGATCACACGCATCGTGATGATGAGCCGCGGTTGGTGCGCACGAAGCGCGGCATAGTAGAAGACCGCTCGCCGTACCACGGCGCGAGCGTTAGAGTTGATTGGTGAGGGAAATGAGTTTCCAGTCTTTTGCCCAAAACGAAAGCACTTTATGCCGCTGCATGTTCTTCGCCTCGTTCTCCTCGCCGCCTTTTGCACGGCAGCTTTCACTACCTATGCTCGCACAGCCGATGATAAACCTACCGCCGCGGAAATCAATCTCTTCCGCCGCGACAATCTCATCGCCTGGTGCATCGTGCCGTTCGACAGCAAGAAGCGCGGACCCGAGGAGCGCGCGGCGATGCTGGCGAAGCTTGGCTTCAAGCACTTTGCGTACGACTTTCGCGACGAGCATGTCCCGACGTTCGCTGCCGAGATCGAGGCCTGCAAGAAACACGGTGTCGCGCTCGATGCCTGGTGGTTTCCCAACACGCTCGACGCCCGGGCCAAGCAGATCCTCGACGTCTGCAAGCGCCACGACATCCATCCCGACCTGTGGGTCAGCGGCAGCGGCGGGCCGACGAAGAATGCCGCCGAGGAAGCCGCGCGGGTCAAGCAAGAAGCCGACCGCATTCGCCCCATCGCCGAAGCCGCGGCCGCGCAGGGCATGAAGGTCGGGCTCTACAATCACGGCGGCTGGTTCGGTGAGCCGGAGAATCAACTCGCCGTGATCGAGGCACTGAAGCTCCCAAACGTCGGGATCGTTTACAACCAACACCACGGCCACGAACACATTCCTCGGTTTGCGGAATTGCTCAAGAAGATGAAGCCGCATCTCTTGGCAATCAACCTGAACGGCATGCAGCATGACGGCGAACGGCGTGGGCAGAAAATCCTGCAACTCGGCCAAGGCCAACTTGACCTCGGGATGCTGCAAGCCATCCTCGACAGCGGCTATCGCGGCCGCATCGGCATCATCGGCCACACCAGCGACGACGCCGAAGCGCGGCTGCAAGATAACCTCGATGGACTGGATTGGCTGGTGCCGCAACTCCAGGGAGCGAAGCCATTTCGGAAACCAACGCCGCGCACGCCGGTGCCAGCCCCGAAAAAGTGACAAATGTTACAGGACGCGAGCGGTTCGGCGGGAGCCTCTCCCTGCCAGTATCTTGACGCCCTGGCTTACGCCGCGGGCTTTCAAGCTCCGTAGCCAAAGTCGTGAGACTTTGGATTTGGTCGTACGGCAGCGCATCCAAGGTCTTACGACCTTGGCTACATTTTTTGTCGCCCTCGCTAACGCTACGGGCTACAAAAATCACACCGCCCCGAGCCCACGATCAAAATTCTCCTGATCGCGGCGATACAGCGCCAATTGCGATTCGAACATCTCGCCGCTGATTCGCCACGACGGATTTTCGTCCGTGTAGGCGTTGCAGTGGGCGACGAGGACGCGGTAGAGGAACTTGAACAAGTGCCGCGGTACGCGGAGGCTGCGCAGCGCGTCGAGTAATTGCCGCTCGCCCATCGATTCGTTGACCAGATCGCGCAGCGAGACGGGTTTGCCGGGCGTGGCGCACGCCTTGATCCGCGCGTTGGCGACGTCGTAGAGTGCTTCGCCGGTCCAGACCAGCGACGGGATCATGTTCTGCTTGTCGAGCCGCGCGCGTTCGTAGAACGTCTTCTCTTCGCGCTCGATGAACCGGACCAACTCGATCGGGAGCAAGAGCTTGAAGCCCATGCCGGGGTGCTGCAAGAACTTGTTATCGAGCATCGGCCAGAGCAGGGCTCGCATCTGGTCGGCGTTACCGTTGATCAGGTGCGGCTCGTCGACGCGATCGACCAGCACGATAATGCCGTTGTAGCCGAGCGCACGGAGCAGGCCTTGGAACTTGACGATCAGTTCGTAGCGGTCGTCGGTGCGATCTTTGTTCGGCAGCGGCTGGCCCGAGATTTCGGCCGCGGCGAATTGCTGGAAGATCTGCCGCAGCGCTGTGGTTTGTAGATTCGACACCCGGACCTGTTTCACAATCGCCCGGGCTTGGCCCCACCACTTGAACATCCGCCACCAGCGTGGAATCCACCCGGCCGCGGCAATCAAGTACGGCCACGGCGTCGCCCACCAACTCCAATCGCCATTCTCTTTCATGCCCAAATGCAAAAACAGCGCGATCACTAGCGCGGTGACGAACCAGCCGAGCGCCAGATCCCAATAAGATTTCCAGGTCCGGAACTTCAACCGCTTGGCTAAACGCTGCCAACGGCTGCGTGCCGTTTCACTGAGCGATTGATCGTAGAGCGCGCTGAGCAACAGCAGGTCGCGGGACTGATGTTTGTCGAAAGGGAGTTTCGTTTTGCTGCCGGGCGCGACAGCAGAGTCCGTCGTCTGCGGTTCGGTGCCGGTCAGGATTCGATCAACCAATTGCGTGACGCCGATGCTCAGGATCGCGTCCATGTGGTCCCAGAGTTTCCATTCGGCCAGCACCCGGTCGGTTGCCTTTTGCCGGCGGCGGCTCAGCTTGTCGCGGAAGCGGTCGAGGTACGGATTGAAGTCGTCGTACTCGATCGTGTAGAGCTTGCCCGTCGGATGCGCGCGGTTGTATTCGTTCAGATGCTGGACGATCTGCAGCCGCAGCGCCGTCTTGCCCGCCCCTTTCTCGCCAAAGATGATCGCCGTGCTGGGGTTCGCCGGGTCGCCGTAAACCTTGTCCCACGACGGATGATAGACGCTCGCGATGCAATGCTCTTTGAACACCGGATCGGTCCGGGCATCTTCCTCGGCAAACGGATTGGTCGTGATCCCGTGATGTTCCAGAAAGGTTTGAATCTTCATGCGCAGCTAACAAGCAAAGGATGTTCAGTCATGGGCAGGTATAGTTTACGCCAGCAGCGTCATATTGGGAATTGTGCGGGGGATGTGACATCAGCCTAGAGCTTCGATAGAACGTCAAACAAATTACAGAAGGGAAAAGGAAAAGGGGAAAAGGATTGTGTTTTCTACCTTTTTCCTTTTCCCTTTTTCCTTTGTGCTGTCAAAGATCACTAATTTTTCCGCGACTTTCTTGCTCTCAAAGCGCCGCAGAGTGTACCCTGGAGTGATCTAATCTGGCACGGCAAGCATGCGACTTGCCGCGCCGTCGGGTTCGGTCGGAGAGGCCCGAGCGCCGCGCGGTGAATACCGGATCTCATCTTTTTCGGAACAGGAGTAACTCCTATGGAACGCTTGAATTGGGCCGTATTGGGTCTGATGGGCATCGTCACGGCGCTGGGGCTGACGACGAGCAGCGGCGCGGGCAAGGCGCAGAACGAGCTGGCCGACGGAACAAAATTCGCCCAGGTTATCGAGTGTAGTCCCATCGGTGCCGCTCCTTCGAGTGACAATGCGCCGATCGAACTCGCGACCAGCATACCCGCGTCATCTCACTCACACTCGGGCTGCACAGCGTGCCAAGCAAAGAAAGCCGCCGCAGCCACAGATACAGACAATTCCGCGCCGTCGAGCACCGCCTTTGACGAACTCTTGGCGATGATCGAGAAGAATGTCAAGGCAACGACCAGTACCGGCAATTTGGCGGCGGGCGACTGCCCCGGCAACTGCCATGAGACGGGCGTCTGCTGCGACAAGAGCTTGAACAAGAGCGATTCGGCCGTTGCGTCGAAGACGTCGGCTCCGGGGTGCATCGGCGAATGCCATATCGGCTTGACGTTGCATGCGGAGAAATCCGCGGTCGATAGCCCGCTGACAAGAGCGGCGGAGATGATTGAGAACCTGACCAAGAACCATATCTGTGAAGGGGGCGAATGCCTGACCAAGCAAGGGCAGGGTACCCTCACGATCACGGCCGCTGAGCCGGCGGCGAAGCCCGAGGGGTTGCTGAATTTGCTTGCGGCGGCCGAAACGGTGAAGGCAGAAGACAAGCCCGCGGGTGAACCAATCTGCAGGAACTTTACGCTGACCATCAACGGCACTCCAGATGCCCAGGGCAATACCCTAACGCTCAACGCCAACACCGCGGAAACAAAACCGACCGTGGACCACAGCCGCGCTGCGGCGCGGGCGGCGAAACTAGCCGCACTCGAAAAGAGGATGGCGGAGGAGATCTCCTTCAATCTCAACCAGAATAAACTAGATGATATCGTGGAGCAGATTCGGACTGAAAAACGCATCGAGGTGCAACTCGATCTCCGCGCCCTCGAAGAACTGGCCTTCGATACGGCAAGTCCTTTTGACTATGTCATCAACAATATCGAATGCGGTGAAGCGTTGCGCACGATTCTCCATGCGAAAAGGTTGACTTGGATCATTCCCGAGAGCAATGACCTTGTGTTGATTACTTCGGAATCAGCGGCCGAATCGACCTTATTGCCCCGCGTGTATGAGGTTTCGGATTTGACTGATGAACCAGGAATCTTAATGGAGCGGATTCAAGCCATCGTGAATCCCGAGCGCTGGAAAGCCAATGGCGGGCAGAACGATCTAGCGGTTTGGCAGAGCGGCGAGCAAGCGCAACTGGCCGTGAACGCCGATTTTTGGACGCATCGAAAACTCGCCAACTTCTTTGATGACCTGCGCGCCGCGCGGGCCGCATCACCCAAACGGTTGGCGCAAGCACCCGCGCCGAATCTGCCGCTTCTGCGCACTTACGAGTTGCCTTCGTTGGCCCAAGAGAAAGATGCCGCGGTTCGGGCAAAGCAGTTTGCCGCCTGGAAAGGAACCTTGCAACTGCTGCTCAAAGACACCGAGGGCTTCGATCCGACTATGTTCGAGACCATGGAATTTGGCAATCGAACGGTGTTGATGGCCAAGCAACTCCCGGCAGTTCACCAGGAAATCGAGCGTGTGTTCAAACTGCTCAAACAGCATGAGGGATTTGGCGGCTGCGTTAGCATCATCCCGGTCGTTGGGAGCCGGATGAAGCCAGCAGTCGGCATTTTCTCTGTTGCTCCCTAGTGACGCAGCGAGCTCGTTTGTCCAAGAGTCTTGCGTGCTGCATCCGGGGAGTTGCGTCCCCGGCTCAGATGGTCTGAACTTCTTCGTAGCAAACAAAAAACTCCGCCCGAGATTGCTCTCGGGCGGAGTCTATTTTTGAAGCGTGAACTTCATTCGTTCGAGCCGTTAGGCGTAGCAGGGTTGAGCCTGCGTCAGCTTACTTGGTGCGAACTTGGTTGCTGGCTTGCATAACGCGGCCCTTTTGTTGCAGGGAAGCCGAAGGATCAGCCATAGGGGCTGGCGGCATCGGAGCAACTTCAGGAGTTCCGGCAGGAGCAGCAGCAGGAGCAGCACCGCAACCGGTGGTGCAGCCAGTTCCGCAAGCCGAGGTGCAACCGTTGCCACAGGCCGTGGTGCAACCGTTGCCACAAGCGTTTCCGCAAGGAGCGGCACAGGCAGCTTCACAAGGCGAGGCACAGGTGGCTTCGCAGCAGCTAGGAGCCGAGCAGCAGCTCGACTTGCAGCAGCTCTTCTTGTGAGCAAACAGACCGCCGAACAGACCGCAATGCTTCTTCTTGCAGCAGGTCGGAGCCGAGCAGCAGGTGTTGCAAGCAGGAGCGGCACAAGCTGGTTCGCAGCAAGCTGTGGTGCAGCCGTTGCCACAAGCGTTTCCGCAAGGAGCAGCACAGGCTGGTTCGCAAGCCGCAGCGCAACCGTTGCCGCAAGCGTTTCCACATGGAGCGGCACAAGCGGCTTCGCAAGGCGAAGCACAGCAGCTCGATTCGCAAGGCGACGAGCAGCAACTGCTTGTGCAGCACTTCTTCTTGTGGCAATCGAACAGACCCTTCAGACCGCAGAACAGATCATGCGAGTGGCATGTCTTGACGCCCCAGTGCGAACAACCGCACTTGACGCCGCCTTCGCAACCGCAGCTTGCTTCGCAGCAGCTGCTGGTGCAGCTATTGCAAGCGCTTCCGCAAGGAGCAGCACAAGCTGGCTCGCAAGCCGAAGCACAGCAACCGTTGCTGCCGCAAGGAGCGGCACAACCCGGATCGCATGCCGAGGCACAGCAACCGTTGCTGCCGCAAGGAGCGGCGCAGCCCGGATCGCAAGCCGAGGCGCAACCGCTGTTGCAGCTGTTGCAAGGCGCCGCACAACCTGGGTCGCACGCCGGAGCGCAGCAGCCTGGATCGGTGCAGGACGACTTTTCACAACACTTCGGGGCACAGCAGCTGCTGTGACCGTGGCCGTTCAGACCCAACATGCGTTCCATCAGCTCAAACGCCGATGCTTGACCGCAGAGGCCTACGCTGACCACGAGCGCGCTGAAAACCTTTGTCCATTTCATCGAACAAAATCTCCTCGACATGTGGTAACACTGGCAACTCGTACGTGCATCCCTCGATGCGTCCGTACCATGGTTGGATCGTGCCGCGCGGCCGATCTAAATTCGTCCAGTTGCCGGAAGGTACTCTCGCGAGTAAAGCGGAACCTTCCCTGGTTCGAATTCAGATGCTTGCCGTCGGTGAGGGATTCACCCAACGAGCGTCGTGTTTTCCACGGTGTGTTGCGCCGAGTCCGTGTGTGCCAATCCTTGGCACACTTGAAACTGTCCGGTTGCCCGGCGCGCCCTGAACATGATTTGGGTTGCAAATCATGGAAATTCCATCGTGACAAACCTTCGTATCGGCCTTGCCAAACAAACGCCTTGAGCGGACGCAAGTAATTTTCGTGGAATGGTTTACAGCGACAGTCGCGCAGACCTTGCCGGTCTGTGAAGGGAGCGAAACCTTGCCGGTTATCGGCCCGGGCGCGGGCCGCACATCCGTCACAGTTTGCCGCGCGGCGGCCCCGTTTTGGCAAGCTGTTCCGCGCTGGTAAACTTGAACGAACTTGCCGGTCGTCGCAGCCAGCAACGTTTTTTCCCATTGCATGCATTTCCCAGCCCCAAATGCGACTTGTAAAGGCCCTCCTCATGTCCGCTTCTCGCCGCGCGTTTCTGCAATCTGCCCTCGCTCTAACTGCCGGAATCGCGGCGCTGCCCGCAAACTTTGCCAGTGACCCGATCGTGCGCACTGGCGGCCCCAAGTTCAAATACAGTCTCGCGGCATATAGCTATCGCGAACTGTTCAAAAAAGGGACAACGGTCGCCGACTTTATTGCCGACTGCGCGAAGTTCGGACTCGAGGGGACAGAACTGACGTCGTATTACTTTCCGACGGATGTCAGCGACGCTTGGCTGCGCGAGACGGCGGCGCTCTGCTTTCGTTTGGGCCTCGATATCAGCGGCACGGCGATCCGCAACGAGTTTGCGCTGCCGCCGGGCGAGAAGCGCGATGCCGAACTAAAGCAGACCAAGCAGTGGATCGATCGCGCGGCGGTTCTCGGCGCGCCGGTGATTCGGATCTTTGCCGGACATGTCCAAAAAGGTCAGACCGAAGAAGAAGCGCACAAGCTCATGGTCGCCGGCATGGAAGAGTGCTGTGATTATGCGGCGCAGAAGGGCATCTACCTCGCCCTGGAAAATCACGGCGGGCCAACTGCGACCGCCGCAGGCTTGCTGAAGCTCGTTCACGCGGTCAAAAGCCCTTGGTTCGGCGTGAATCTCGATTCGGGCAACTTTCATAGCGACGACCCGTATGCCGAACTGGCGGCTATCGCACCGTACGCGCTCAATGCCCAGGTCAAAATCGTCACCAGCGGACCGGACAAGAAAAAAGTCCCGACCGATTACGCCAAGATCGCCAAGATCCTCCGCGACGCATCGTATCGCGGGTACGTGGTCCTCGAATACGAAGAAGCCGGCGACCCGCGCGAGGAATGCCCCAAGCATTTGGATCAATTGCGCAAGGCGCTGGGATAAACAATAACGCTTGGGGAAGCTGTGATTGGATTAAAGGCGTGCCAAGCAGCTCCCTAGCGGTGTGCTGCGCTGCTCGCCCAGAATCAGTCGATTCAGCGTGCGGTTGTGGGATGGCGATTTAGAAAATTTGAAAAGTGGGATGTTACTTATCTTCGCGTCGTTCCTGGTTTCAGCCCCCACGGTGAAATGGTAAAATAAGGAGCCTAGCTTTTGGCGAGCGGGGAGTTTGACTTTTAAACAACATTCGACGCTTGTAGGAGTTGCAAAATCGATATTCCGAGGCTCGCTGTTACGAGAGCCAATTCGATGAGATTTGGCTTGACGACGGTCGATCATAGGAGGTGAGAGGATCTCATCGTTTCCCCAAGGCAAGGAAGCCGGCGTTCCGTGTTGGTGCGGATCGTCACTATTGTCGTTTCCCAAATTTCCGCTGGAGTCGCTCGCCGCCGAGCTGACCGCGGAGATCGAGGCCTTCGAGGATTTCGCGCGTGCATCTCGACCATTTGCCTGGTTCATTTTTCGGCCCCTCTAATTTAGTGGATTTGCTGGTGCATCGGTCTTCGCACCAGGCGCACGACCGCGCGTTCATCTTTCTGCGCGATGGCGAGACCGATGAGTTGACGCTGACCTACGCCGAGCTCGATCGCCAAGCCCGCGCCATCGGCGCGCGCCTGCAAGCGATGGGCATGACGGGCGAGCGCGCCCTCTTGCTCTACCCCGCGGGGTTGGATTTCATCGCCGCGTTCTTCGGCTGTCTCTATGCCGGCGTGGTCGCGGTCCCGGCGTATCCGCCCCGGCGGAATCGAAACCTGACTCGCATCCAGGGAATTTGCGCCAACGCAGAAGCCAAGATCGCCTTGACCACGGCCGAGGTTTACGAACGCATCCAGGGCGTGCTCGATACCACGCCGCTGCTCAGTTCGATCAAGTGGCTTGCCACGGACACACTGCCGGCAGATGAAGAATCCAATTGGCAGCGGCCCGATGTCCACGGCGACACGCTGGCGTTCCTGCAATACACCAGCGGCTCGACCGGTACGCCCAAGGGCGTCGTGCTGAACCATGCGAATCTGTTGCACAATTCGGCGCTGATTTCGTACGCGTTCGAGCATACGCGCAGCGGCCGCGGCGTGTTCTGGCTCCCGTCGTATCACGACATGGGTCTGATCGGCGGGATCTTGCAGCCGATCTACATGGGCTTGTTGAACATTCTGATCTCGCCCGTCTCGTTTTTGCAGAAGCCGTTCCGCTGGCTCAATTTGATCAGCAAGTACCGCGCGTCGATCAGCGGCGGGCCGAATTTTGCGTACGATCTGTGCGTGAACAAGATCACGCCCGAGCAGCGCGACACGCTCGATCTCAGCAGTTGGGGCCTCGCGTTCAACGGCGCGGAACCAGTGCGTGAAGAAACGATCGAGCGCTTCTGCCATTATTTTGCACCGTGCGGTTTCAAGCGCGAAGCCTTTTACCCATGCTATGGCATGGCCGAAAACACGCTCATCGTCAGCGGCGGCTATCGCGCGGTTCCGCCGGTGATTCGCTACTTTGAATCGAAAGCGCTCGAGCAAAACCAGGTCGTCGATGCGATCTCCGACGAAGAGGGTGCCCGCGCGATGGTCGGTTGCGGCGGGCACTTGCTCGACGAAGAAATCGTCATTGCCGATCCGCACACGCTGGCCCGCTGCGCGCCGGACGAAGTCGGCGAGATTTGGGTCTCGGGCCCTAGCGTCGCGCAAGGCTATTGGAAGCGCCCCGAAATGACCGAACAAATCTTCCGTGCCCGGCTCAGCGACACGGGCAAGGGACCGTATTTGCGCACGGGCGATCTCGGGTTCTTGCGCGACGGCGAGTTGTTTGTCACCGGCCGGCTCAAGGATTTGATCATCGTTCACGGCGTGAATCATTATCC
This sequence comes from Pirellulales bacterium, assembly GCA_041736895.1. Classification (GTDB taxonomy): domain Bacteria; phylum Planctomycetota; class Planctomycetia; order Pirellulales; family JALHPA01; genus JANRLT01. The sequence continues at coordinate 2,495 of JBGSSS010000103.1, read as the reverse complement.
GCAAGACATCGAGCGGACGGTCGAAGAAGCGCATTCCGATTTGAAACCGGGTGCTGGCGGCGCGTTCACCGTGGAACATAGCGGCAAGGAACGGTTGGTGATCGTCAGCGAGATGGAGCGCGGCAAGCATCGTCAGGTCGATGACTTCAGCGGCGTTTTTGAAGCGATCCGCCGCGCGGTTTCGGCCGAACACGAAGTCCCCGTCGAAGGGATCGTGCTCATCAAGGCCGGCAGCATTCCAAAAACGAGCAGCGGCAAGATTCAACGCCATGCCTGCAAACGGGGTTTCCTCGACGGTTCGCTCGAAGAGGTGGCTCGCTGGGGCTTGTGGGAGAAAGCTCCGACACCGGCCGAGAGCGCCGTAGCGGAGTCCGCATCCGTCGCGCCGACCACTGCCTATTCCAGCAACGAGTCGCTGCCGAACACGAACTTTGGCATGGCCATGAATGGGCAGCATAGTTCAACCGACGAGGGCGCAGCGTCTGAAAAAGCTGCACCAGATAAAGCGACTCCTGCCAAGGTCGAGTTGGCCAAAAAACCCGCGCCGACAAGCACAGCTCCTGGCGGGAGTAGCACGAATGATGTCGCCCTCATCGTCTACGAGCAAGTCCGCAAAGTGGCCAAGGAGCGGACGCCGGCGCGCATGACCATCGAGACGAACATCGTCGAGTTGGGCATGGACTCGATCGAGCGGATGGAAATCGTCGCCGCGCTCGAAGACATTTTCGGCGGCCGCTTCCCGGAAGCCGTCCTCACGACGATGGAAACGTGCGGCGAAGTCGTCGCGGCCGTGGAACAATATTTGGGCAAAATCCCACAGCAAAAAACGAGCAAACCGGCGGAGATCCCTCAGGAAAATTATCGCTTCGAGCTTTACCCCGAATACATCGCCCTCAAGCAAAACATCGCGGCGATCAAAGCGGCCGGCGTGGTCATTCCGTATTTCAACCAACACGAACGCATCACCGCAGATACAGCGATCATCGGCGGACGCGAAATGATCAATTGGTCGAACTACAACTACCTCGGCATGTCGGGCGATCCCACGGTCATGCAAGCCGCTAAGGACGCGATCGAACGTTACGGCACCAGCGTCTCGGCCAGCCGGTTGGTCTCGGGCGAAAAGCCAATCCACCGCGAACTCGAACGCGCGATCGCCGGCTTCATCGGCGTCGATGACGCGATCACGTTTGTCGGCGGGCACTCGACCAACGAAACGACGATCGGCCATCTCTTTGGCCCCGGCGATTTGATCCTGCATGATTCGCTGGCGCACAACAGCATCGTCCAAGGCAGCTTATTGAGCGGGGCGCGGCGCCGCCCCTTTCCTCACAACGATTGGCGCGTGCTCGATGAACTGCTGAACGAATTGCGAGGCGAGTATCGCCGTTGTGTGGTCGTGATCGAGGGTGTCTACAGCATGGACGGCGATTATCCGGACCTGCCGCAATTCATCAACCTGCGAAAGAAGCACAAAGTCTTCCTCATGGTCGACGAAGCGCACTCCGCCGGCACGATGGGGAACCACGGCCGCGGGATCGCTGAGCACTTTGATGTTGATCCGCGCGACGTTGATATTTGGATGGGGACGCTCAGCAAGGCATACGGCTCGTGCGGCGGTTACATCGCCGGGAGCAAGGCGCTGGTCGAGTACCTGAAATACACGGCCCCCGGCTTCGTCTACAGCGTTGGCCTCTCGCCGCCGAATGCCGCGGCGGCACTGGCGAGTTTGCGGCTGTTGGAGGATGAACCCGAGCGCGTGGTCAAACTGCACGCGAACTCGGCGCTCTTTTTACGTCTGGCCAAAGAGCAAGGTTTCAACACCGGCATGAGCCGTGATACGGCCGTCGTGCCGATGATCTTGGGCAACTCGCTGCATGCTCTGCGGCTAGCGCAGGCACTCTTCGCGCGGGGGATCAATGTCCAGCCAATCATGTATCCGGCCGTCGAAGAAAGCGCCGCGCGGCTGCGGTTCTTCATCACCAGCAAGCATAGCGAAGAACAGATTCGCCAGACAATCACGGTGCTCAGCGAAGAACTCAGCAAGATCGACCCGCAGCATCTCAAACACGGCGAGCGCGGCCGGGTCAATCGCGGCCCGCAGATTTCCATCGGCGGGAAAGACGCGTAGTGTGGGCTTCAGCCCACACGTCAAGATTAAAGATGCGAGTCGTTATGGCTGCTTTTTTGTCATTTACAACTCTGCGGCAATAATCGTGAGAATTTTGTGCCTAATGCTTTGACGCGTGGACTGAAGCCCACGCTACTAAAACGATGCCGATTCGCGCGTCAGGCGGCAGCGTTTGATCAGCGTCTTATTTTTGGTAAACGCCGGAATCAGCCAGGCGTTGCTATTCAGCGAAAGTCTCACTTCAACGGTCACTTCGTCGGTCGCTTCTGTGATCAACGCGGGAGTGACTGTGATGGTGGGGTTGACAGCGCCGACGGACGACATCAGCCGGCTCGCGGCGGTGCGGGCTTTGGCCGCGGTGCCG
>JBGSSS010000100.1:0-69466 GCA_041736895.1 Pirellulales bacterium | reverse complement strand
GACAAGTCGCCACGCGATGCCCTGGGCGATGGCGATGCTCGGCCGGCGCATGACGACGCGGAAGACCTTGCGCCGATTCGGTCGCGCGAAGCTCATCCGCATGAAGACGACGATTCCGAAGATCAGCATCACAAGCACCTGCACCGCGATGTGACGCCGTGGAAAGAAGCGATCGGGTTTCTTGTCGCGGCCAATATCGAAAACCGCTCGCGCTCCCCCAAGAGCAACGATCGCCGCGGCTATCGCGGCGGACGCGATCGCGGGTAATGAAGGATTTATAGCCCGTAGCGTTAGCGAGGGTGATCAGTTAATTCACAACAAATTGCTAAATGCAAAATGAATCTCATTCACTATTGCATTTAGCATTTTGCATTTATACTTTTGTCGCCCTCGCTAACGCGACGGGCTACAAAAAAGCACACAACAGCAACATTCGATCCTGGGGAGGACGAGCGTGATGCGAGAATTGCCAAGGGGATGTTTCGTTTTTATCTTGATGGCGCTCGCCGCGCTCGCTGGTTGCGGCTCGAACACGGACAAAGACAAGAAGCTAAAAATCGCCGTGATTCCCAAGGGAACCACGCATCAATTCTGGCAATCCGTCCACTACGGCGCGAAGCAAGCGGCGGATAAGTACGGCGTTGAAATCATTTGGAACGGCCCGCCGAAAGAAGATAACCGCACAGAACAAATCGGCGTCGTCGAGAACTCTGTCACCCGCGGTGTCGATGGGATTTGCTTGGCTCCGCTCGACGCGCGGGCACTCGTCGCCGCAGTCAAATCGGCAAAGCTAGAAGGCATCCCCACGGTCATCTTCGATAGCGGCTTGGATAGCCCCGAATCGTTTGTCAGCTACGTCGCCACGGACAACGCGAACGGCGGCGCGCTCGCAGCCCGCGAGCTGGGGAGACTGCTCGGGGGCAAGGGGAATGTGATTCTCTTTCGCTATGCCATCGGCAGCGAAAGCACCGAACAACGCGAACAGGGCTTTCTCGACGCGCTCGCCAAAGAATTTCCCGACATCAAAGTGATCTCGCAAGACCAATACGCCGGCGCAACGGCCGAAGAGGCGTTGACCAAAGCACAAAACCTTTTGACCAATCTTGGGGATCAAGTCGACGGCGTCTTTGCGGTCAACGAATCGTGCGCTATGGGGATGCTGCAAGCGCTTCGCGATGCGAAACTGGCGGGCAAGGTCAAGTTCATCGGCTTCGACACCAGCGACAAGATGATCGCCGCTCTCAAGTCGGGCGACATGCACGGTCTCGTCCTGCAAGACCCCGTCAAGATGGGCTTCACCGCCGTCGAAACGATGGTCAAATACCTGCGCGGTGAAAATGTCGAACCGCGCATCGCGACGGGGGAACTCCTGGCGACGCCGGCGAACATGGATGAAGAGGCGGTCAAGGAACGCCTGCAGCCGCCGCATCTGAAGTAATGACTCTTCATAGCTGTTTCTCTATTGTCGTGAGATGCATTCAAAGGTGACGGTGTGTCGTACGATAAAGCTGATTGGCACTCAGGTGGCGATTTTCCGGCCGAATTACCCCCGGATAATGGCGGAACTCATATCGGGATGTTTCTCGCCTGGGCAATTCATAACGGTTTACAAGGAGAGATGCATGACGAGGATTCGCAGAACGAACTTACAGCTGTATTGGCGCGTAAGATGACCGGTCGTGAGTTTTTGTTTCAAGCCTGTGACGGCAAGTTTTGGGAAGAAGACTTGAGTGATGTGGGAAATGAATTTGCATCGACTTATTACTCAGGAGAAGGCGGTAAAGGTTACGGACTATACATCGATGACTATGAAAAAGCTTTAGTTAGTGAACTCCCTAGCTTCTACAATGTTGAGGATACATGGGAGAACTATGATCGAATTGCTGAAGTCATTGATAATCGTTTTAAGGAATGGCAAGCTACGCGTTCCAAGAAATAGGTTGAATATCTACTCCAACACTGCAAAATGACTTCCCGCACTCAAACCGCGTTGAACCTGCTCGGCCCGGTGTTGGCCTTGTTGCTGCTCGTCGCGATCTTCGGCACAGCCGAGTACCTGCAGCGCGGCGAATCGGCGTTTCTGAGTTTTCGTAACTTGCGCACCGTCGCGGTCCAGGCAGCGCCGGTCCTGATGGGAGCGCTGGGGATGACGCTGGTCATCATTGCCGGCGGGATCGATCTGTCGGTCGGGACACTCGCCGCGCTCGCGTCGATGACGTTGGGATTGACGCTCGTGCATGATTACGGCGCGGTCGCGGCGCTTGGCGCGTGTGTGCTGACGGGACTTGTTGGCGGAACGTTGAACGGTTCGCTGATTAGTTACCTCCGCATGCCGCCGTTCATCGTGACCCTCGGGACGATGACGATTTTTCTCGGCTTGGCCAAGCTCTCGAACAACAACAACCCTGTTCGGCCATTAGAAAAGCAATTGCCGCAATGGATCGCGAGTTTTCTGACACCCATCCCGCCCCAGGGCTGGCCGCTGTTTGGTCCTGGGGTTTGGCTCGTGCTGGGACTCGCGGTCCTGGTCTCGCTGGTTTTGCGTTACACCGTGGCGGGACGATACGTTTATGCCCTGGGTTCGAACGAGCGCGCGGCGGAACTGTCCGGGATCTGGGTGGCGCGGCTCAAGGTTGCGATCTATGGCATAGCCGGAATTTTCTTTGCGCTCGCCGGGTTCTATGTCTTCTGCCGCAACAACCAGCAAGGCAGCCCCACCGAAGGGACCGGGTTCGAACTCAAGGTCATCGCTGCAGTGGTTGTCGGCGGCGCCAGTTTGCAAGGAGGCCGCGGCACGGTGCTGGGAACCTGCTGCGGGACGGCCATCATCGCCGTGGTAAATAGCGGCTGTGTCCAGTTGGGAATCGGCAACGAATTGCAGGATATTCTGCTGGGCCTGATCGTCATTTCGGCCGTCGCCATCGATCAATGGCGGGTCCGCCGCGTAGGATAAATAATAGAAAGGACTGTTTAGCGTCAGCACCGAGGGTGCGAGCTTTTCGTTTGTAAAGGACGCGTCGAATCTGAATATGCAACATCACCACGACGAACTCCCCGAGCACGAACGAATCCTCACTGCCCTGCGACGCGCATTTCCGCAGCCTGTCTCGGACCCGGAGCATGACGCTTACTTGGTCTTCAGCATCCTCCGCGCGCTGGATCAGGTCGATCACCTGAAGTCCGACAAACCGATCCTCGGCGATCCGACGACGCCGAATTATCAGGCCGCGCGTTTGGAACGCCTGGGCGAGGAATCGCGGACGCTCGAAGCGGTGATTCCGGAGTTGGTCGATTATCTGCGCGGGATGTTGATCTGGGGGCATCCGCGCAGCCAAGTCAACGTCGTTCAGCAACCGGGCATTGCCGGAATCATCGGCATGCTCCTGCCCGCGACGTACAACCCGAACTTGTGCAGCGATGAAAGCGGGCATCGCTTGTCTGAGGCCGAAGTTCGCGTCGCCGCGATGACCGCCGTGCTCGTGGGGTACGATCCGCAAACCTCGGCCGGCGTGTTTACGTTCGGCGGGACGGGCTGCTTGCTTTACGGCGTGCGCGTCGGCTTGGAAAAGGCCCTGCCCGGGACGCTGCAAATGGGCCTGAGCGGCAAGCCGGTGATACTGGCTTCGGCGCAGAGTCATTACGCGGTGCTGAATGTCGCTGGCTGGATCGGGCTCGGCACAGAGCAAGTCATCAGCGTGCCGACGCACTTGGACAATAGCATCGATCCCTATCATTTGGAGATCAATGCGCGGCGGGCGCTCGATGCGGGGCAACCCATCGCGGCGATCATCGCGACGCTGGGCACGACCGATGCGTTTGGGCTGGACGATCTCGCGGGGATCTATGAGCTGCGCGAGCGGTTGGTGCGCGAGTATCAATTGCCGTACCGGCCGCATATTCACGCCGACGCGGTGATCGGCTGGGCGTGGAGTGTTTTTGGTGACTACGATTTCACGGCGAACCCGCTGCGGTTTCGCGGCCGCACGATTCGTGCGCTGGCGGCGGCGACGCATCGCATGCGGCATTTGAAGCTGGCCGACTCGATCGGGATCGATTTTCACAAGACCGGCTACGCGCCGTACATTTCGTCGCTCGTGCTGTTTCGCGAGCGCAGCGAGTGGGAACTGATCGGCCGCCGCGCGGAACAGATGCCGTACCTTTTTCATTCGGGCCAGTATCATCCGGGGATGAATACGCTCGAGACGTCGCGCGCGGGGACGGGTGTGTTGGCCGCGCTGGGCTGCTTGCTGAACTTTGGCAAGCAAGGCTACCGCGTCTTGCTCGGCCATTCGGTCGAGATGGCCGAGGTGCTGCGCGAACTGGTCGAGGCTCATCCGAACCTGACCGTGATGAACGGCCAGAACGTCGGGCCAGTCACGTTGTTCCGCGTCTACCCTGACGATGTGGATACCTTTACGATCAAAGACCGCGAGCGGACTGATCCGGCGGCGCGGGAACTTGTCAAAAAGCACAACGACTACAATCGCCGGATCTTTGAACGCGTCCATGCCGAGGCGCTAGCCGGCCGCGGCGTCGCGATTTCCTTGACCGTTTGCTATCGCAAGACCGAATTCGGCGATCCGATTGTGGCCCTCAAGAGTTACGTCCTCTCGCCCTTCGCGAGCGAAGAGGAAATGCGCTCGATCATCGAGCATGTGCTGGCGGCGCGGGCGTTTGTGGAAAGTTCGTAGCTCGAAGCCGTGCTTCGGGCGAGAAGTTCCGAAATCATGACGCTCGAAGCATGGCTTCGAGCAACTAGATCGCCACGAGTTTCAATTCCGGCTTGTCGTCGCGCGACGGAGTTTCTGATTCGGAAACATTCTTTGTCCCAAAGGCTTCGCCCAGCAGTTCGGCTTCGAGCCGTTCGATTTTCTTTTCCATGAGCATGACCCGCGCAGCCATGGCGTTGTAGTCATCCGCTACTTCGCTCCAGAAATCGCCGGCGCGGAAGTGAATCAGCCGAATCGGGTCGCCGTTAGCCATCTCGCGCAGCGCGCGTCGCAGGCGAATCACCGGCCCCACAAACCGATTGCTCAACTTGGCAATATCGAACAGCAACAACGGCAACAAAAACAATGTCGCCAAAAACGGCATTTGGTATTGCTGCCAAAGCTCGTCGAAATGCTCGTAGAAAATTTTCGCCGGGCCGCTCATCGAGCGCCACGTGATCAGCAGCACCGTGATCGTCATCAACATCGCCGCCCAGTAAGCCAGGCAACGCAGCATGAGCATGCCCTGGACTTTGGGGTCGACAAACAAGCGATTGCGAGAATGGCGTTTCATTTTGGCGACCGGAGGAGGTTGATGGGGCAAGGCTCCAGAACATCGGGCGCGCAACTGTAGCTTATGATTCGTGCGGCGTTGGTCGCGAAAAGCAGATCGTGCGCGCGAATTGCCCGCACAATCGTTACAGACGTTTTCGGAGAATGAACTTGCGCAGCAAGTTCCGCACAGCCGGACCGTCCACAGCCGGACCGTCCACAGCCGGCCTGAAGCGCGCCGGCCGTGGACGATCCGGCTAAGCGAGTCAGGCTAAAGCCTGTCCTACTTCATCGAAATCGCCCGAGCCAACGGTTCGAGCACATTCGGCCGCACGTGCGACTGCACGATGCTGGCGGCCAATTCGGCCAGCTTTTCCATCGTTTGCAGAAACGTCACGCCGGGGGCAAGGCTGCCGTACTGCCGCGCCGTGAGATAGACGCTGAATTGATCCTCGGGGAAATCGCCCGAGCGCACTTGCGCCGCCGTGGTGCGGGTTTCGATGCTCATCCGGACCTGGGTGCGGCAATCATCTTCGACCGCGAGCGTCACGACCGGCTCGTAGTTGATGACCTTAGCCCCCGGCAAATCCAGCAGCTTCTCATAGGCAGGGCAAAAGCCCAGCGTCTCGGCCAAAAGCAGATTCTGATTCCCGCGGTACGAAAAATCGAAGCCGTACAGCACATCGAGCGCTTCGACTTCCAGCGGACTGATCGACAGCGCGTAGGGAATCGTTTCGAGGACGAAGCGATGCTGTTCGAGGGCCGATTCGGGGCTCGACGGGTTCACATAGCCCGAGCAAACACGACGCGTCTCGACCGTACTCCAGCGATAATGCCCTTGCTCTTTGTCTTCTTCGAGGACGTAATCTTTGCGTTCGCGGCTGTAGAATTTGCGCATCGTGGGATACTTTTTCTGCAACTGTTCGAAGTAATGCAGAATCGTTTCACGATTGCCGGGCAACTCCATTTCGGTTGCCAGATTCAAATTCAAATAGTAATCGTCGCACAACGCGCTGTAGTCGTGCATCGCGGTTCCCCTGCTAACCAAATGGCCGATGGTGATGAGGTTTTTAGTATAACAACTTGTGTCCAAATTCCAATCAAGGGACAACTCTTCCTTGCGTGATGTTCACTAGAAATCGAATATGAGATGCGGAATTGCCAACTGTTTGCTGGTTGTTCAATAAGCAAAACGATAAAATCAACTCGTTGAAGATCATCATTCCGTTACTAGCGGGCATCATTCCGTGGGAAGAAAAATGTCGAGTCAAACAGCGCGCCAGGAAACCAAGTGGCAAATTGCTTTTGAAACGGAATTCGGCTGGATGTGTCTGGCCGCGACGCCGCAAGGCGTTGTCTCGCTGAAATTTCGTTATCCCACGCTCACGGCCTTGCGCGCCGCGGCAACGTCGTCCGAGTGGTCGAATATCACGATCTTGGGCAAACCGGCACAGGACAAACGTCATTTCCACGGCACACCGGATTGGCTGCCGGAATTGGTGGCGGAGTTGCGTGCTTATGCGGCCGGCGAAGAAGCCGATTTTTCCAAGTTTCCGCTCGATCTGGCGGCGAAAACGCCGTTTCAGCAGCGCGTTATCAAGGCTTGCCGCGCAATTCCCCGCGGCCAGACGCTGACCTACGGGAAACTGGCGATTAAGGCAAAAGCTCCCGGCGCGGCGCGCGCGGTCGGCAGTGTCATGGCGCGCAATCTCCTGCCGCTGTTGATCCCCTGTCATCGCGTCGTCGGTACCAACGGCTTGCACGGGTTCTCCGCGCCCGGCGGCTTGGCGACAAAGCAACTCTTGCTCGATCTCGAACGCGAGCTGGCGAGTATGAAATGAGTCCCCCCGCGCTCTCCTCGTTTAGCGGGGAGCCGAAGGCGACCGATTATTCGCGCCAGCGAATCGCTTTCTTGAACTGCAAAAATGCAAAACACGGAACTACAGAGAAAATTCAGAGCGGCACAGAGTGACTTGAAAGAGATAACGTCTGTAATTGCTGATGGAGCCTTGCGATGAAGTTGTGTGTTCTCTCGATGGCGCTGCAAATCTTTGTCGCCGCTTGCTTGCATGCCGAAGATGCAAAACCGAACGCCGATGCCGGCATCGTCATCCGCAAAGCCGCCGGGCCAAGTGAAATCGCGATCACCACGACGCCCCGCTTGGCCGGGGCGATTCATTCGCTGACCTGGAACGGCCGCGAGTTCATCGACAGCGCCGATCACGGCCGGCAATTGCAATCGGCGAGCGCGTTCGACAACGGCACTGCTTGGTCGAATAGCGAAGAATTCAACCCGACCGAAGCCGGTTCCGTGCGCGACGGCGCTCAGCAAACGTCCACAAGCCGGTTGCTGCACAAAGTCGTCGGTTCCGATTTTTTGCAAACGACAATTCAAATGGCCTACTGGCTTCCGCCCGATGGCACCTCGGGCGGCAAACCGGCGAAGAACAAGACCGCCCTCTCGAATCATCTGCTCACCAAACGCGTGCAGCTCGGCTACAAGGACCTGCCGCAGGTGATCGACTACCGCGTGACATTTAGCGTGCCCGAAGGCGAGCGGCATACGCGAGCGCAGTTCGAAGCCTTGACCGGGTACATGCCGGCGGAGTTTCACAAGTTTTACGCCGTCGTGCCGGACAAGTCGGAATTGCAACCCCTCGATGCCGGCCCGGGCGAACAACGCTATCCGGTCATCGCCGCCAACGAAACCGGCACGCACGCGATGGGAATCTGGACGCCGGTCGCGCAGCCCGCGGGCTTCACCCGTGTTGGCTACGGACGATTTGTGTTTGAGAAAGCCAAGGTCACCAAGTGGAATTGCGTCTTTCGCAAAGTGCTCGACAAAGATGCCGACGGCAAAAATATTCCGCTCGCCGCGGGGGAGTATTCCTTTCAGATGTTTGTGATCGTGGGGGATCTAAAAACGGTTCACGAGAATATGCTCGCGTTGCAGAAGCTGTTCAAAAAGTAGTGTGGGCTTCAGCCCACACATCAATGAATGAACCAAAGCGCAGAATGCAAAGATCGAATCGAGAACCCGTCAAATAGCATTAGGTCCGGAGGACCGTCATGATTAAGCCCAGGCCGTCAGGCCTGGGGAGCATTTCACGAAACGCAAAAAGGTCCGGAGGACCGACACTCGAGGGTGTCGGTCCTCCGGACCTGTATAATTACACCCTGGCTAACGCCTCGGGCTTTGAACGTCAATTTTTGTCGCCCTCGCTAACGCTACGGGCTACAAAATGAACCTGACTCCCTCGCTGACGCGTCGGGCTTTCATTACTTCTCCTGCTCGAAGTAAAACACGCCCTTCTTGTTCGCCACGACGATGTCGAGGAGTTTGTCGCCGTTGACGTCGGTGACGTCAAACTGCGTGCCGACGCCGCTGTTGTGGTCGATTTCGTGGAGCGTCCAGGTTGGTTTGCCGTCCTTGCGGCCAAGTTCGAACCAGGCCAAGACGGCCGGATCGTCGGGCCGGACATCGCCTTTGGGGCCGTGAGCCCACCAACGCTTGCCGGTGACGATATCCTTGAGGCCGTCACCATTCATGTCGACAAAGCACATGCTGTGTGTCTGCGAGATATCCTCCGAGATGGTGTGGCTTTTCCAGCCGTCGGGTGTCTGCTCGTGCCACCAGATGCCGACCTTGTGCGCGCTGCTGTTGATGACATCGTTGTCGCCGTCGCCGTCGACGTCGTAGATAAACATGTGCGCGCACTCGGCGCCGAATTTGGCGGGGTGGAACTTCCACTCGCCCGCTTCTTTCGTATCGGCGGGGCGTTCCCACCAACCGTCTTTGCAAACCAGATCGTTGCGGCCGTCGCCGTTGATGTCGCCGCTGCCGATGCCGTGCGAAAACTTGGTCGTCATCGGCGCGCCGGCCTTCGAGACCTTGGTGATGTTCCACTTGTCGAGCGCGTTCGAGCCGCGCTTCACAATCGCTTGAAAGCGATTCGGGCCGTCGGGGTTTTTTTCGTCGTCGTTCACGCCCATGATCCATTCAGGAATCTTGTCGCCATCGACGTCCATATACGTCGGGCTTTCGTTGTTCGTCACGGGCGTGAGCACATGCCGGGGCCAGGGCCCTTCCTTGCCTTGCGGATTTTCAAATATCCAGGTTTGCTTGCCCGGAAAATCGACAACCATCAAATCCGTCCAGCCATCACCGTTTAGGTCTTCGGCAGCGTTCACAAAGCTTGTGCTGTATTTCAGCGGGTCGAATTCTTCGGCCTTGTCTCGGATTAGATTCATTTTCCAGTCAGGCGCGGCATACCAGACGCTCCCGGCGGCGATATCGAGCTTGCCGTCCTTGTTAAAGTCGCCGACCGCGACGCCTTCGCTGCGGAATTTTTCGTCGAGCACGGTGCGTTTGAATTTCAGCTCTGCGGCAACGGCGGGTAAGACGGCGCTGCCACCGACAACCGCGCAGGCCATGATACGAATGAAACTACGGCAAAAAGACATTGGGTTTCTCCCCCTTGAAATCGGCAGGCGTGGTCACAGTTTCCCCCGTCAAAAGTTTATCACAGCGGCAAGGCTGATTCAAACTTTGACACTGCCGTTATCTTGCGGCGGCTTTCTTGGTAAAAATGTCAGAGAAGCTGTTGCATTAGCCCGAGCGTAAGCGAGGGCCGCACGACTTTGACTTCTCCACTGAAGTATTGTTGGGGTTTCTGATTCAAGGCTCCCGCCTAACTGATCGCCAATGAAGCGGGAATCATGCAACTGATCGAGCGAGCAATGACGAACATGAATCCTCCGACCGAAAAAACGTCCGCCGAATCTTCCTTGCCCGCGAAAAATACCGCGCCGCAGGAAGCCCCGTTCGGATTTTTGGCCCGCATATGCCTGCGGTTTCTCGTTTGGTTCTTGGTCAAATGCTTGTATCGGCTGAGGGTTTATCATGTCGAGCGCATCCCTGCCTCGGGACCTGCCCTGTTGGCCGCGAACCACATTTCATTCATCGACGCGGTGCTGGTGATGCTGTGCAGCCCCCGGCCGGTGCGGATGTTTGCATGGGCCGGGAACTTCGAAAACGCGCTCATGCGCAAGCTCGCGAACCTTTGGGGCGTGATCCTCGTGACGAGCAATCCCAAGTCGATCATGCGCGCGCTCGATACGGCGCACCAAGCGCTCTTGAACGGCGAAGTCGTCTGCATCTTTCCCGAAGGCGACATCACGCGCAGCGGCAATGTCGGCGCGTTCAAGCCGGGCATGCTCAAAATTCTCGTAGGAACCAATGCGCCGGTGATACCGGTCTACTTGGATCAGCTCTGGGGAAGCATCTTCAGTTACGAAGGAGGCAAGTTTTTCTGGAAGTGGCCGCGCCGCTGGCGCTATCCGGCGAATGTCCACTTCGGCGCGCCGCTCCCCGCGGATTCGAACATCGCCACGATCCGCAACGCCGTGCTGCGGCTGAGCGCCGAGTCGGTGAAACTGCGGATGAAAGGTCGCAAAAACGTCGCTTACGACGCGATCATCGGCATGCGCTGCCGCGGCAAATTGTCGAAGTTCGCCGATTCAACGGGTGTGGATATTAGTGGCCGAACCGCATTGCTGCGTACGCTCGCGCTGCGGCGGGTGCTGCATCGCGAATTGAAGCCGGACGAGAAGCAAGTCGGCGTCCTCCTCCCGCCAACAGTGCCAGCGATTGTCACGAACCTGGCCCTGACGATAGATCATCGCGTCGTGACGAATTTGAACTACACCTGCACCGCGGAAATCTTGGATTCGTGCCTAGAACAAGCCGAAGTGAAGACCGTCTTTACGAGCCAAAAATTCCTCGACAAGATCGATTTGAAGCTCAAGGCGCGGATGGTCCTGCTCGAAGAGCTGCGCGACAAGGTCTCAAAACTCGACAAGCTCGTCGCCGCGTTTCAGACCTTCTGCTTGCCCTCGCACGTGCTGGGCTGGTGGCTGGGGCTGACCAAGACAACCGGCGATGAGCTGCTGACCTTGATCTTTACCTCGGGCAGCACCGGCAAGCCCAAGGGCGTGATGCTCACGCACGGCAACGTCGCGGCCAATGTCGAAGCGATCGATCAAGTGATCCACCTGACCAAGGACGACGTGCTGCTCGGAATCTTGCCGCTCTTCCACGCGCTCGGCTCGACAGTGACGCTGTGGGCCGGGGCGATTCTCGATCTCAAGGTCGCGTACCACTTCAGCCCGTTGGATCCCAAGCAAGTCGGCAAGCTCGCCAAGGAACACGGCGCAACGGTGTTGCTCACGACGCCGACGTTTCTGCGCAGTTACACGCGCCGCTGCGAAGTCGAAGAGTTCGCCAAGCTCAAAACGGTCATCACCGGCGCCGAACGCTTGCCCGATGACGTCGCCGCGGCGTATGAAGAAAAATTCGGCGTCCGGCCCGTCGAGGGTTACGGCACGACAGAGCTTTCGCCGCTGGCCGCGGTCAACATCCCGCCAAGCCGCGCGACAATCGGGTTTCCTCCGAACTGCAAAGCCGGCACCGTCGGCCAGCCGGTCCCCGGCGTCTGTGCCAAGGTTCTCGATCCCGACACCGGAGCGGAACTCGGGCCGAACACACCGGGGCTGCTTTGGATCGGCGGAGCCAATGTGATGCGCGGGTATTGGAAGCGACCGGACTTGACCGAGCCGGTGCTGAAAGAAGGCTGGTACTGCACGGGCGACATGGCGATGCTCGATGACGAAGGTTACATCAAGATCACGGGCCGCTTGAGCCGGTTCTCGAAGATCGGCGGCGAGATGGTGCCGCACGGCGCGGTCGAAGAGGCGCTGCTATTGCAACTCGGCGCGGGCGACGCCGAAAAGATTCCGCTCGCCGTGACCGCCGTGCCGGATGAAAAGAAAGGCGAGCGGCTCGTTGTGCTTCACGCGGACATGAACAAAACGCCGGCTGACTTGGTAAAGAAGCTAAGCGAAGCGGGGTTGCCGAACCTCTTTATTCCAGGCGTCGATTCGTTCTACAAGGTTGACGAGATTCCGGTCCTAGGCACTGGCAAGCTTGATCTCGCGGGGATTAAGAAACTCGCCGCGGAGCTGACAAAATAGAAGCCCGCGGCGTAAGCCAGGGCGTTAAGTTATGACGCAAGCGCGAAGGTAAGATACCCACGCGCTTGCGTCATAGCGCAAGAATAGAATCTTTTGTCGCCCTCGCTAACACGACGGGCTACAAAAGTGCTCAAAACCAATTCCAGCGTGGCCCGCGTTTGCGGCGGACTTCGTCGTTGACGACGGGGATGGCTACCGGTGCGGCAGACTTGCGCGGCCGCAGGGCGAGACTGGCGATCGCTGCTACGCCGACACTCGCCGCGAGAGGTTCCGATTCAGCTTGGTTATTTGGTTGTGACTCGGTTTGTGTTACAGCTTTCACTTCTGCAGCAGACGCAGCGACTGATTCTGCCGCGAAGCTTGTCGGAGCCTGCGGAGCACGGCTCACCCAGTTTAAATCGAGATCTTCGGCCGCGGCAGCCGATTCCACGAGCGCTGCCGCGCGTAGATGTTCGCGCCAGTCGAGCCAACGTTGCCGGCGAGATTGTTGATTCTCATTTCCCTTCGGAATTGCTCCGAAAGGCGATGTCCCGGTGGGTATTGTCCCGGAGGGAGACGACGGATTGTTCGCGGGAGCGGTGCCGCTATTGAAATTGAAGGGATCGTTGTCGGGTTTCGGCGCCGGTTTTTCGTCCGTCGATTTCGACTCGTTGACGGCACCCTCGGCCCCCCCTTCGATCACGGGCTTCATAGCCTTGACGATTTGCGGTTCGTTGGTGCCTTGCAAACGATTCAGTCCGCCGAGCAGCGACGTCACGGAGTTCGCCGAATTGTCGCCGAGGACGCTGACCGGGGCGACCTGTCCATCGATCAGCGCCGCCGCAGTCGTTTGCGTCACCGTGGTGATTTGAATCGGCCGGTTGTCCTGCGGCGAGGGGACCGACGTCGAAGTCCATTGCGAGATCAAGCCAAACGCATTGCCGATGTTCAGTGAGCTGACTTGGATCAGGTACTCGCGCGTCACACTCTCGCCCGCCGCATCGGTCAGGCGAACCGTGATCGAAACGATTCCCTCGGCGGCACCTTCGGGCACGTTCCAAGACAGCAGACCGGTCGTGGGGTTGATTGTAATTCCGGCCGGAGCCGTATCGAGGGCGTATGTCAAGCTTTGCCCCGGCAAATCCGCATCCGAGCCCGGTATCTGCGCGGTGAATGTCAAACCGGTGGATGCTTCGAGTGTATTCAACGCGCCGAGGAACGGCGTTTGGTTGGTTTCAATGACCATGACAGTCACCGTTTCCGAATCAATTCCGCCGAGCGAATCGGTGACGGTGACTTGGAACGTAAACGAGCTTGGCCCTTGAGCTTCTGTAGGCACCCAAGTGATGACACCCGTGCTGGCGTTGATAGTCATTCCGGCCGGCGCGTTGCCGAGCCCATAAACGAGCGCCTGGGCCGGCGCATCGGCATCGCTGGCCGAAGCGGTAAAGCTCAGCGTTTGGAACTCGTCGATGATGTGGTTTGTCAGTACGGTGAGAACAGGGTTCTGGTTTTGCTCCGTGACATTGACCAGAAAGCTAGCTTGCGTCGAGCCGCCTGCCCCGTCGTGCACCTTGAAAGTAATCGTCTGTTGTGTGCCGCCGTGCGATTCGTCGGGTGTCCAGCGAATGACGCCACCGGCATCAATCGTTGTGCCGGCCGGGCCGCTGATCAACTCGTAGCTCAACGTATCGGCCGGAATATCGTTGTCGCTAGCACTGATCGTGACGACCAGTTCTTGGTTCTCCGTGACAGTCTGCGTGCTGATCGGCGCGACAAGTGGATTGGTGTTCGTGTCATTGATGGTCAGATCAAAAGTCCGCTCGGCAAACTCCCCGCCGGCATCGGTGACGCGAACGGTAAACGTCACCGTTGTGCCGCCATCGGTTTCGAGAGGAGTAAAGGTGACCACGCCCGTGGTTGGGTTCGCCACCGCATTGGCCGGGCCGCTGACCAAACTGTAGGTCAGCGTGTCCCCTGGAAGGTTCTGGTCCTGGGCGACGAGGGCGTAAGAAAACAGTGTTCCTTCGTCGACGGTCTGCGGCGCGATAGCGTCTAGTGTCGGCGCTTCGTTGGGAACGAAGGTGATGGTAAAACTCTGCGTGTTAACATTGCCAGCCTTGTCCGTCACTTGGATTTCAACGTTCGCGAAACCGTCATTGATCTGTGGTTGAGTCGGGAGCCAGGTGACAAGTCCCGTATTCGGGTCGATCGTCATGCCGGCGGGAGCAGTGAGCAGATTGTAGGTGGCTCCGTTGCCCGCTTCGTCATCGGACTCGGCGTTGTAGGTATAGGTCGAGAACTGCACCAGCGACGTGACCGGCGCCGAAGAAATATTCGCCGCCGTATCGACGGTGATGCTCATCGTCCCGTCGAGGTTGCTGGGGAATTCGATCGTGCGATCTTGATTGCCAGCATCAATCGTGAAGAATTGATGCGCGGTGATCGTGTGCTGGCCATCTGTCAAAAGAGCCGTGTTGTTGGTCGTGATTTCGATGGTGCTACCTGTCGCGACTGCTTGGCCGAGCAACGTCGCTCCGTTAAACAGTTGCACCGTCGCGCCAGGCGTCACGCCCGAGACCAGAAACTTGAGCGTGTTGCCGCCGTTGTTGTTATTGATCGTGATGTTATCGGTAGAACTGCTGCCTGAATCGGATAAGGCATCCAAATCAATCGTGATCGGCGTCGTGGGCGTGACGACAACGGGAACAGCTTGTGTGTCGAATTTGATTCCGTTGTTTCTGGCGAAAAAATCGTAGCCATCCTGGATCGACAATTTATCTATATTTGCAGGATTGTTATTAAAATCGGCCACTTGCTGTTCAATAAATTCATGGTCCGCCACGGAGAATGGCGCTGTCATCACCACGATATTGACCACGCCCGCAAAGCCATTGATCGGCGTGACCGTCAAGACGCCGGTGGTTTTGTCGATTGAAATTGTGACCTTGCCGGCGTCGGCTTGGTTGGCAAGGTAAGCATTGAATGTGGTTGTCCCGCCGTCAACGTTGATTGCTTGCAATTGACCCGTAACGCCGCTGCCGTTCAACGTCAGCGTGATTTGGTTCGGCGGATCGACTAGAAAAGGATCATTGTCATTCGTGTCCGGCGTCGCGCTGACGGTAAACGTCTCCTGCGTTGTGCCGCCGTTGCCATCATCGACGGTCACCGTAATCGTGCCGCTGCCGGTGTAGCCGTTGGCGGCCTTCACGGTGAGCACTTCGAAATTCGTCAAGGTTTTGATCTCGGCCTTAGTGATCCGCACCGGACTCAGCGGCTCGTCTCTGTTCAGCCCGTTATCGTCCTGATCACCGTCGGGGTCGTTTGTGCCATCGCCATCGAGATCGGGCCCATTGTCGGGATCGGTCGGCACATTGCTAATCAAATTGCGAAATTCTTCGCCCGTGAGCGTGCCCAAGTTCGAATCCGTGGCGCTCCCGCCGACCAACATGCCGAAGATCGAGTGATTGAAATCGAGATTGCGCTGCGGACCCTCTGTGATGAAGAACTGCGAGTCATTGGTATCGTCGCTCGACTTAGCCATCGACAGCAAGCCCGAAACGGTGTGCTGCAAATCGGCATAGTAGCGGTCATCGAATTGCACACCCGAGCCGCCCGTTCCATTGCCGAGCGGATCGCCCCCTTGGATCACAAAGTTGTCGATGATGCGATGAAAAATCAGGTTGTCATAGAACCCGCTATTGACCAGCTCAATGATTCGGCCCGTGATTTCGGGCGTGATATCTTCGAATAATTGAAAGATCAGTTGCCCGGAAAAATCCGAATCGCCCGGCTCTCCGCTGCTGACGTGCTCGATGTCGAGGACGAGATAACGATTGGTCGAGGCCCGCATCTCGGCGACGATATTGGGATTGTCCGAGATCGCGGAGAAGGTGAGCGCATCTCCGTCCGCGTCGTCGGCTTGCAGTGCGATCTGCAACGGCGCGCCAGAGAGGAGACTTTGATCGATGATCGGCGAGAGAGTCGGCGCGGCAAAGACCTGACGCGCTTCGAGTGATTCGATGATCCGCTGGCGGCGCTGCTCGCGCGAGTTGCTGGACTTGCGCGCTTTGGATTTTGACTGCAAGCGCGGTTGATTCGGCGTAGCCGACTTGGGGAGATGCTGCTTCCGCGAGGAAGTTGCAGCTTGTCCATCTTCTACCGCCGGCACTGGCGTTGTTGTCGTCCGTGAGCGAACCGCGTTGGAACGTGAACCGTTGGGATTCATGAACGGGAGCGGAGCCGTCATCAGGGGGCGCTTCATCACGGGACCTGCTTGGGTGGGCGTTCTAGCGGGCAGAGTCGTCAGTTCGACCGTCAACTTTGGGCCGATCGAGCAGCGGAATACGAATTTCCTGCCCGATAGGCGTATTCTTCTAGTAAAAACGAGCGTGCCGACTTTCGCAACGATTGGAACCGCAAATTGCCGGTTTTTTCGGAAAAAATGGGCAATTTGTAATGGTCATAACGTGCGACGATTTGCCAAAGGTGTTTCTACGGGAAAAGGCTGCCAAATGTTCTGGCGAACTTTCGTTCGGAAAAGTTTCGTCAAAGGACAGTTAGGCAAGTCGCGTGCCGCCTTTTGATCGATTGATTTTTGCCAGAGAATCCGATCACCCCGCAATGATCGTGTTGCCATTTGTCAACCATGGATTGAATGTGGATGCCGTTTGGAAACACGACAGAGAGAACGAAATCCAGCGCGAATCACAAAACAGCCGGGAAAATGCGGCAGTTGAAACCATGAGCCACGATTCGCTCGGCTCCGGCACAAGAGATGAACTTGATCCCTCGGCAAACGAGGATGAATTCTCTCCAGGAGCCGAACGATGCTATTTCCTTGTTATCGAGCCACCGCCGCCGCGCCGCTTTTGGGACCGGCACTGCGCCGCATCCGCTCCACGCCGCTCGCGCGCTTAGCGATTGGATACCGCTTCTTTGTGCCTACCGCCGCGTGTGCCGCGCTCAAGCCGCGCGGGCCTCTCCCCTGCCCTCCGATTCCTCCGCTTGATCCGTTACCCCGAGATAATTTATTCTGTCCGCCGCGCGCACTTGGACACGGCTTGCTTCTGGATCGAATTCTCACCGGCGGCAATCAAAACGAAGGCGTCTCGCTCGCCAATTGGTACATCGCGGTGGAACAACGTTGCAGCGAGCGCGGGCAGAATTTCGATTGCTTGTGTTAGAAGGTGCGGCTGTGCCGCACAAATATTAGACACGGATTGAGAGATAGATTCTGTGAGAAATCGTGCGCTGAACTGCAACACGCTTTCTCATTACCGCGTCTGCTCTCTGTGCGGCACAGCCGCACCTACGGAGAAACCCTACTCGAAGCACTGCACCGCTTCGGCTTGCGCCGTGCGGAGTTTGCTCGCCCAGTAGTCGTGTTGCGGATCGCCGACTTGAAAGCAGAAGACGGCGTCGGGCAGAGGGGCCGCTTGTTCGCGCCGCGGCGAGATAACCCGCACCACCACCGCCCCGTCAGGCCGGCGTTGAATGTGGTATTCGCTGGGGTTCATGGTCTGAGCGGACATGTGCATAGGGCGGGAATCGTTGGTAGGCCTATTCCCAATTATCTCTACTTGCTCTGAGAAAATCCAGAGCAGCTTTTCGGTTCGAAATTGGCGAATATCCGCAGGTTATCCTAACTTCTACTTCAATTTCGTAAGCAGAATCAATACTTCGGTATTCTTCTCAAATTCTATTGTCATCTTTCCCGACGGGACAGCTCGCATTACTTCGACGACGAACTCACCGCTCTGCAGGCGCACATTCGAGCGGAACCAATTTCCGATCTTGTTTTCCGGCAAATTCAGCTCGGCTTTACCCTTGGGTGCGTAGATCACAATTGTAGTTAAATCGGGACTAGCAGAAATCGAAACCCAGGCCGACGGATCATTCGTGCCTGGCTGAGCAGCTAAAAGTTCGGCGGCAGGCCGCAATTCGTGCCAAGAGACGCTCTCGAATGCTTTGCGAATTGTGACCAATTGCTTCGCCGCTGGTAAGTCCAACGCTTCGCGCCAGACTTTCGCCTTACCCGAACCTGGATGATCCGTCGGCGGTTCGCCGGGCTTGGTGTGCCAACTCCAAACGCCATGCCCGCCATATGTGACGCCGGCGGTCGGCGCGTTGAGCAGACTCCAGATCATCGCGCGGCGGACGTTGAGATCGTCGTGCGGTTTCTTGCTTTGATACGCCAGGTGATCTTCGTATGGCGGTTCAAGATTAATGACCGGCCGCGTCGGGTTCTTCTGCTTTCCGTATTCCGCCGGCGGCCCGCTGGTGATCCATTGCCACGTCTTGTCGCCATCGCCGTGCCCGCTTTGATAAGATAAGACGTTGAGCCAGGTCTCGTTCTCCCAATCCTTCCACGGCCAATTCATGCCCGTCGGATGAGTCGTCACGACATGCGTGCGCGAGTCGAACGTTGGATCGGCAAAGACGGCGCGGCCGAGTTTCTTCCATTGCTCGGCCGACTCCGGCGCGTACTTGTTGTCGCCGGCAAGAATCCAAAAGATATTGTTCGCCCCGTACCGCGCGACTTGGTACTTGAGCAGCCGTTCGAGTTGCTCCGGCTTGAGATCGATCCCGGCGTCGCCTTTTTTATTGGCCCACACCATGACGTGCGCTGCCAAGAGCCCTTCGGTATTGATCGCGTCAATACGCTCATCGAGCCGTTTGAAATACGCGGGATTGATGTCAAACTTTGGCTGCAGGACATACGGTAATAAGCCCTCGGCATCCGTTGGTGCGCAGCGCCAAGGCGAGAGGGCGTTGTATTGGATCGCAGTGAAACCTTGCAGCTTTCGTTTGATCAGGTATTCTTCCCAATCTTCCTTGTTGCTCAGTGCCGGTCCGGTCCAGCAAGTGTCGGCGAGGAAAAAGAGTGGCTCGTCGTCATGGTGCGCGAGATGCGTTTTGCTCTTGCCAATTTTGAGAGGTCCATGCTGAACGAAAGCAAGCCTGTTGTGATATTGCAGGCCAAGCCTCTTGATTGCTTGTTCGACTTGGCCGGCGGTGACTTGCACTGTTCCTTGCTGGCCGTGCAAACCATCGATCGGCGGCGAGCATTTGGTGGTGTAATTCCAAGCCCCCGCTGCGGTCGGCAAGAACCGCACACGCCACATTTTACCCCCATCCCAATAACCCGGCACCGTCGTTTTCTTGCCATCGGGCGAAGTGAACTCAACACGCAATTCGGTTGTTGAAGGTGTGTCATTGCCGGCAGTAAACGTCTGCTCCCAACGGCTATAGAGTGGCGTCTCTGCGGCGAGAACATAGGATGCTGAAAAGAGGAGCAATAAGAAAATGAACATGTTTCGCATGAAAGGACTCAATAGAAAGTTGCAAAGCCCAGGGGTTCACCCCCTGGGAGCATTTGTGAAAAAAGAAAAAACGCTCCCCTTCGGGTCGCCGCTAAACGGGCGTGAAAAAAGTTTATGCGATTCAGCTACGGCGTCTTCGCTTTCTGCTTGAGTAGAAACGCCATGAGATCGATCAAGTCGCTTTCCGGCAGCGACTCGGCGACGCTCGGCATCAGCGATGTTGTCGCTTCGGCTCTCTCGTCGATATCGGTTTTCTTGACGGTGAACTCCTGGCCTTGTTGGTTGACCATGAGGAGGTCGTCGCCCTCTTCTTTACGCACGAGGCCGCTGGTGACCGTGCCGTCTTTTTTGGTGATGATCGTCATCCGAAACGCGCGATCGACGTTGCGGTTCGGATCGAGCACGTCTTCGAGCAAGCGCTCCAATCCCCGCCCACCGATGCCATCGAGTTGTGGTCCCACGAGCGCACCTTCGCTGCCGAGTTTGTGACACGCGGCGCACGTTTTCTTGTAGACCGCGAACCCGCGCTCGGCGTGGCCCTCGGCTTTCAGCGCGGCCGTTTTGCGTTTGGCGATGAGTTTGTCAAGCTCGACATTCGCCGGCGGCAGCTTGGCCAGGATCGCATCGAGTTGCTTGGTGAGCGCGGCGTCCTTGTGCGCGCGGAGCCGGTCCTGATGCGCCTTCTCACGCAGCAACACCGCGGGCGCTTTGCCTTCGTCGATCGCCGTCAGGAGCGCGGAGGCCCCTTCTTTCCAGCCGACGAGGATTTTGACGACTTCGTTTTGGGCGCGGGCGGGGATGAGGCGGAGGGATTGCACGATGTTTGGCAGCAAGTCAGGTTTCTGGCGTTGGACGAGCGCGACGCAAAGTTTTTCTCGCAAATCGCTCGCGGTCGTGGGCGAATCTAGCAATTCGAGTACTGGTTTTATATCTTCCGCTTGATTGGTCGCCTGCAAGGCATCCGCCGCCGCGAGTTTGATTTCCAGCGAAGCATCAGCGGCTGTTAAATACTTCTTACAGAATTTGACATCCACGAAATTCGGGACGTCTTTAGCTGTCGATAGCAGCAACAGGATTTCATCCATGCCAAGTTTTTTCAGAGCTTCGATGCGTGCTTGGACGTATGGTTGAAAGTTTTGTGCCGCAGCGCTCTTTTTCTTGTGCTCTTGCTTGTAAACGGCAAAAATAATTCGACTGTTCTCGAGTTCGGAATACACATCCAAAGTCATCAGGTAGTACGACAGCCATTGGTTCCTGAACATGACCGAGTATTCCGCCATTTGCGGATAGTGCTTCAGAGCAATCTCGGCACTCGGGCGATTGTTTTCGAAGAGTTTGGCACGTGCTTGGGCCGATGGCTGGTGCTTCGCGAGAAACAGTAACTCATAAAGTAACTCGGTCTGCTTGCCAGGATTAAACTTCCCCCAATCCGTGCCCCTGACAATGCCTTCATGCATGAAATGCGCTTTGAGCGCGACCTTGGCCGCTTGATGCAAGTGCGTGTCTTTGCCGGCGGAACCAGCGGTTGTTAATAGCATTCCGACTTGCCCCACCGCCGGATGACTCCCGAGGGCTTCGACAGCGGCGCGGACAACGAAGGCATCGTCATCTTCGAGAGCTAGCTGAACGCTGTTGCGTAACTCTGAACTCCATTCCTTAGTCTCCGCGGCATTCTTCAAAGCAGCTAACTTTACGAGTGGTTCCGTGTTACAGATCATGCAGATGATTTTTTCATCATCAGCAAGTTTAAGGCGATGCAAGAACATCAGGGCATTGCTTTGAATAAACGGAAATCTGCTGCGTTTCATTAACAGGCCTTTAGCTTCCTCAGCATGATTGTCACACAACTCATGCAACGCCAACATCCGCCGCGTCGGATTCTGCGAACCAAGCTCTTTGACGAGTCCTTCGGTGGCCGTCGGCAGCGCCGCCGGCTCCAACTTCCGATCCCCCTGCTCCCCCCGATACACCATCCGCCAAATCCGCCCGCGCTCGCGATCGCGGCCGGGGTGAGTGAGCGGAACTTCGTAGTGGCCGATGATCTTGTTGTAAAAGTCCGCGATGTACAGCGCGCCGTCGGGGCCGATCTGCAGATCGACGGGGCGGAACCACGGGTCCTTGGTACTCAAGAAGTCTGTCTTTTCGTGCCCAACGCTCGTCGTGCCGCGCCATTCAATCCCGTCGCGATTGATCCGGCTTGTGCCGACGTTGCCGACGAGGATGTTGTCCCGGTACTCATCGCCCCAGCCGAGGTCGTCGAGATAGACGATCCCGCAAAGCGCCGTGCTCCCGTGCGTGTGCTTGATCGTCGTCGGGGCGAAGCCCAGCCCATCGTGCGGCTTGCCGAAGCTGGGGTAGCACGCGCCGCGGATCAACTGATAGATCGGCGAGCTATGGCAATCGGCGGTGAACATGTTCCCACGCTGGTCGAAGCAGAGGCCAAACGGGTTGACCTGGCCGAAAGTGATTTGCTCGACGCGGCTGCCGTCGAGCGCGACGCGCCAGGTGTTGCCGCTCTGCATCGTGATCGACGAGCCGTCCTTGCCGCGCATCGTGCTCGTGTTGTTAAACCCATGCGTGCCGTAGAGCCAGCCATCCGCGCCGCGACGAAAACTGGCCAGGTTCCCGTGCGTGTCACTTTCCCAACCAAGTGGACCGTAGAGGACTT
Source organism: Pirellulales bacterium (assembly GCA_041736895.1). GTDB lineage: Bacteria > Planctomycetota > Planctomycetia > Pirellulales > JALHPA01 > JANRLT01. The sequence continues at coordinate 47,201 of JBGSSS010000100.1, read as the reverse complement.
CTTTCTTGTCGGCCTTGTCGTCGCCGTCCGTGTCTTCGAAAAGCCAGATGTTCGGAATGCTCCACGCGATGCATTTCCACGTCACCTTGCCCGTCTCTTTGTTCAGCGAACGAAACGGGTAGAGCCCGATCGGGATGTTGAGACCGTCGGCAAAGACGGTGACCTTTTTCGCGCGGCCGTCATCACCGATGTCGCTGAGGATGCGAATCGAATCGCGGCCGACTTCGCCCGGCTTCACGGGAAAGGGATACTCGCGCGACTCGGTGAACCAGAGCCGGCCCGTGACGTCAAAGGCCATGTTCATCGGCTTGCGCAGGTCCGGTTCCGCGGCGACGAGCTGCATCTCGAAGCCCTTGGGCAATACAAACGCCGCGCGTTCTTCTTCGGGTGTCAGCGGTTCCGTGGGGCGTACCAATTCGGCGAAGGGGTCCGCGGCCGCAATTTGGCTAAACAGCAAGCAGCAAAAAAGACTTCCCAGGATTAGTCGCTTAAACATTGCTTCCCCAAGCTAGCTGAATGCGTTGTTCAATGAGTGCAGCAACGATTAAGATAATGCACTGGGTGACGAAGTACCACCGAGATTTCTGGGTGCCACTGGCTTAGCCAGTGCTCTGTAACGGACCAAAGACACTGGCATAGCCAGTGGCACCCGAAGCGACTCACACTTATCAATAAAAATCACAAACAGATGACAAACCTCTGCAAGCTATTTGCACTCTCATTGACGCTACAGGCTTTAGTTCCAAGCTATACCCAAGCCGCGGACACGCCGCCCAACATCGTCATCATCTTCTGCGACGACCTGGGCTACGCCGATCCCTCTTGCTTTGGCAATGACAAAGTTAAGACGGCAAACATCGATAAACTTGCGGCTGAAGGGACGCGCTTCACGAGTTTCTACGTCCCGCAAGCGGTCTGCGGCGCGTCGCGCGCTGGCTTGCTGACCGGCTGTTATCCCAATCGTCTCGGCATGCTTGGCGCGCCGGGGCCAGGTTCCAAGACGGGCATCGCCGCGAGCGAGAAATTGCTCAGCGAGATCTGCCGCGAGCGCGGTTACGCGACAGCCATCTTTGGCAAGTGGCACCTTGGCGACAACGAAAAGTTTCTGCCGCTGCAGCATGGCTTCGACGAATATTTTGGGCTGCCGTACTCGAACGATATGTGGCCGCACAATCCGAATACCAACAACAAATGGCCGCCGCTGCCGCTGATCGAGGGGAACAAAGCCGTGAAAGTCGGTTTGCTGGGACCGGACCAAGAGCAACTCGTCAAACAATACACGGAACACGCGACGGACTTTATCAAGCGCAAAGCTGCGCAGCCGTTCTTCCTCGAAGTGGCTTACGCAATGCCACATGTGCCGCTGTACGTGAGCGAAAACTTTAAAGGCAAAAGCGGCGTCGGCCTCTACGGCGATGTGCTCCTCGAAATCGATTGGTCGGTCGGCGAAATCATAAAGGCTCTTGACGACAATAAGATTGCCGACAATACGTTCATCGTCTTCACGAGCGATAACGGCCCGTGGCTCAGTTATGGCAATCACGCTGGCAGTAAAGGCCCGCTCCGCGAAGGTAAAGGCTCCGAGTGGGAAGGGGGCGTTCGCGTCCCGTGCGTGATGCGCTGGCCGGGTAAGATTCCCGCGGGCCGCACATGCGATGAACCATTGATGACGATTGATCTACTGCCGACGATTGCGAAGTGGAACAGCGGAACCTTGCCCGCGCACAAGATCGATGGCCGTGACGCAAGCGATTTGGTCCTTGGCAAACCCGGCGCGAAGTCGCCGCACGAAAGTTATGCGTTCTATTACGGCAACGAATTGCAAGCGGTGCGCGCAGGTGATTGGAAGCTCATTCTGCCGCACACGTTTCGCAACTTCGTCGGCCCGCCTGGGGCGGACGGCAAGCCGAATGGCTACAAGCAAGCGAAAACGGAACTCGCGCTCTACAACCTGCGCGACGACATCAGCGAATCAAAGGACGTGCAAAAGGAGCATCCCGAGATCGTTGCGAAGCTGCAAAAAATGGCCGACGCGTATCGTGCGGATATCGGGGATAGTCTGCAAAAAAATCCTGGCACCGGCAAACGCCCGCCGGGTAAGTTGGAGTGATTTTTGTAGGCGCGTAGCGTTAGCGAGGGCGACAACAGTATCCGCAAAAATTGAAAGCCCGAGGCGTTAGCCAGGGCGTCAAGGAATCCTTTTAACCACAAAGAGAGGCAAGAGACACAAAAAATGAGGGAGAGTATTTTGCCGCAAAGAAAGCAAGAAAAACAAAAAAGAGGACGAACTATTTTGTAGTTGAATTTTTTATCAGCCATATCACCGACTTGCATTATTTTTGCTGTTTTTGCTTTCTTTGCGGCGAAAATTCGGCATTTTGCTTTTGTGATTTCTGTGCCTCTTTGTGGTTCCAGCTTCACGCCCTGGCTTACGCCTCGGGCTTTCATTCTTTCGGCTTTGCATCATCAACCGGCGGCGCGCCGAGTACTTCGCGTTTCAGTTCCTTACGTTCGCGGCCGTAGCGTTTGGCGATGCGTTCGAGCGTATGACCCGCGGTAAGGATCACCATCGTCACGCCGAACGCGAGCCCGCCGAGCAACCACTCACCGAGCCCGGCGAGGATGCCGAGGATGCACGAGACCCAAATCGATGCGGCCGTGGCTAGGCCGGTGACCTCTTCTTCGCCGGGGTTCACGCCGCGGAGGATCACGCCGGCCCCGAGAAAGCCCATGCCGCTGAGGATGCCCTGGACGGTGCGGAACATTCCTTCGCGCGCGGCACCCCCATTTTCATCAAGTGCCAAGAGCGATCCCATCGTCACGGCACACGAACCGACGGCGACGAGCGCAAGGACGCGCAGGCCCGCTGGTTTGTTATGCAGATCGCGGTTGATGCCGATCAAGACGCCGCTCATCGTGGCGATGCCGAGCCGCAGCAACATATCGCCCCAAGCATCGGCGTGCGGAATGACCATGAGGAGAATGAATCCAGGAGGAAGGAGTTACAAGTTAGAATGAGATAGCCAAAGCCAAGGAGTTTATCTCCTTGGAACAGTTCCATTCTACTTGCTCGTTCCACTTTCCACAGGGAGTTCCACCACATGCTTATCCGCGAGCAATTGCTTGCGCAGGGCTTCGTACTTGACCTTTTGAGCAGTCAATTTACTGTTCAGTGCTTTGACGGCCGCGCTGCCCGTCGCTTGTTCAAGAACAACGAACTTCCATTCCAAGCGTGTTGTGCCCTAAACGACGAGGACTCAATGTTCAGCGGCACCATCCGAAGTATTTTTTAAGCAGCAAACCGATGGCGACTCAGACGGTGATCCAATAACGAGCAAGCATCGGTCACCCCTGGCGAAAGATTCGCCGCAAGATTTCGCGCGGCATGCTTAATGCTAGACGATGGACCTGGAGATGATCAAAACGATTCAAAGAAATTATTTTGCCGCAAGAAAAGCAAAGACAACAAAAAAAGAGAATGCAGGAGATTGTCGCTCGCTGCATTCTCTTTTGCTTTTCTTGCTTTCTTTGCGGCATAAAATCTCTGCCGCAGCCAAGGTAGTCGGACTTTGGAAATTGCCGCTCGTCACACCATCCAAGGTCTTACGGCATTGGCTACAGTTACGCTGACGGCGTGAAGCCGAGGATCACGTCGAACTTTGCCGTGAGTTCGCCGATTTTCGAATCCTTGAGCGGCGTGAAGTCGACCATCACGCTCGCGCGTTGCTTCTCGTCGCGGATTCCGCGCAGCACTCCATCGCGATCGTTCTGTGCGTGGCCTTTGATGTAGCATTGCGTCGTGAATTGCTTTTGCTTGGGGTACTTCACGGCGTAGTGAATGTGCGGCGTGCGCCCGGGATAGGACACGGGCTTGATGGTGCGGAAGTAGTACGACCCATCCGATCCGGTCAGGAATCGCCCGAAGCCCTGGAAGTTGGTGTCGTACTTATTGCGGTTGCTGCTCCCGCTGTGGAGGTACGACCCGTTGGAGTCGCACTGCCAAATCTCGACGAGCGCGTTCCGCACGGGGTTCCCCTTGGCGTCGAGGATTTTGCCGTGCAGGTGTGTGATCTCGCCGACACCCGGGGTGATGCCGTCGTTGACGATGATCAGGTCGTTGTCCGTGTCGAGCGGCAGCTTGTCGGGATAGAACGGGCCTTCGGTTTGTGCCGGCGTGCGGATCAACTCTTCGGCAAACGCGCCGCGCGTCGTGAAGTACGCCCCGGCGAGGGCCATGCCCGTGAGAAAACGTCGGCGCGATGTGAATTGGAATGAAGACATGCGTGGACCTCGCGAGAAAAGCTGGGCAAGCCGAGATTTAAAAATTGTGTTGATGCTCGAACACCTTGAGCATCCGCATTCCTTTATAACCCCGCAAGGGGAGTTTCGTCACGCGAATGTCACGGGAAGTTGAGAATTCAGCCGGAGCCAGGTCGTACGTCAGACACTCTGTCTGTTAGGGCTGGCGTATAAGCTCCAGCGAACCGACGGCTCAGCAGGAGTTGTGTCCTTCCAAATCAGAAACCTAGCGCTGCGCTCAGCCGCGTCCGGCTTTCAGCATACTGCGCGTGGAATGCGTCGCTTGAATGTCGAGCCGCCTACACTTTTTCCAGGCAACGCGAGCGATAGGCGGGAAAGAAATGGCTGTCGAGCAGTTCCGCCGGCGTCGCATGTTGTTCCGCGGCGGCCGTTTCGACGAGCTTGCGATAGCGTTCCTCCTCGAGCACGAGCCGCGCCGTTTGGTAGGTGAACCTCGCGTTGGAAAACCCTGCTTTGAACTGAAACAGCGGATCGTTTTCGCCGCCAACACCGCCGCCGAGATGCAGCCAGCGATTGCCGCGGCTCTTGGCCCAGAGCATGGCGTGGTAGAGACAAAGATGAAACGGTGATCGACGATAGTACTCGTTTGCCGAACCACCGAGATGTGCCTGAACGATGCCGTGCGATTCAAAAAAGAGACACGCCGCGGCAATGTGATTATCTTTCTCGACGGTGCAGCAATGGACGCCCGGTTGTTCACTTAAGGCGCGAAAATAAGTTTCGTCAAAATAGTACGCATCGTGCGCTTTGACGCGGTCCATTGTTTGGTTGTAGACCTCGCGATATGGCTCGAGGTACTCGGCAAACGGCACGAACCGCGCGGTGAAACCTTCCTTGCGGCAGCGTTGCAGCGACCGGCGATGATTGTGACCAAGACCCATCCAGAGCGCTTCCTCGTCCAACTGCAAGTCGGCGGCAACAGTCAGTCCGGTGTCTTGCAGACGAGCCTCGGGAATCAGTTCGCCGAGACCCGTGCTCAGGATCGGGTGCATCCGCAGAAAAGCCGAGCAGTGCCCCGCCGCTTTCCATTCACCGATCACGGCGGCCCAAGCCGCACGGGCGAACTCGGGCTCGCGGCTCGCTTCGTTGAGCAGCAGTCCTGGGTAACCGTACGGCGAGAGAATGTCCGTCGCGCCATGCGCCCATTGATCGCAGGAGCGAACAAGGTATGGCAAAAACAACCGCCGTTCGCCTTCGGTGACTAGAACGGCAGCCGGTTTGGCTTCCATGCGCCGCGCGTCGGTCGCGACGTACGCGGCGGTATGATAGACATCATGCGGCGTGCGCGCAAGGGCCTCGACCCATGCGGCGTCGTTCGGTCCGATCGTTTGGATGAGCATCTTAGCCTCTCCAAAGTTCGGGAAAGACGGCCGGATCGGCGAAATCAGGATCGCCGTTGGGAAGCTTGCGGCAAAGCTGTTCGTCGAAGATATGAATCTCTTTGCCGGCGGAGTTAGTGAACGGGCGATAGTGGTTCGCGTCGTCCTGCAAGTGCGCAGCCAGCGATTGGCGCGGCTGACCGCTCGTGTTGGGTAGGCCGGCATGCACCGTCCAGGCGTGATGAAAGCTCAACTGGCCGCGCTTCATAAGCAGCGGGACGACTTGGACCGCGTGACCTTTTTGACGCAACTCTTCCTGCACGGCTTTCAGGTTTTGATTGTTGAACTGCCGCAGATCCTGGGTCCCCGACCAGCGATGGCTGCCGGACATCACCGCGAGCGGTCCGCGCGTGAGTTCGATATCATGCAGCGGAATCCAAGCCGTGATCAAATTGTCCGAGCTGCAAGTCGCCCAATACGCGCGATCCGCGTGCCAACCCGTGACAGTCCGCGCAGCGTCCTGCGTGGCCGAGGGTTTCCAAATCAGTTGATCGTCGAGCAAGCGAATCGCCGGACTGCGCGCGAGCTTCGCCGCAATCGCGCCGATCAAGGGATACGTCGCAAGATCTCGAAGCTGCGAAACCTGCAAGGAAACAAACTCGTTATTTCTCGGCAGCGATTCATCCGTCGAGACGGTGTTGGAATAACCTGTCTCGACCGGCAGCCGCGCATCGAGATCGCCGCGATAGAATCGCTCAGCCCCATAGATCGCCGCTTCGATCAAGTCGTCGGGCAAGACGCCAGGTTTTGAGATATAGAAACCTTCGGCTTCATATCGCTCGACATCTTCGTCGCTAGGCAACAGGGCAAGTTGCGCGTCGGTCAGGACATATTGTGGCAATGGCTTTGTCGGCAGATCGAGTGTAGGCATGCTAGAGATACCTGTCGCCTGGTCGGCGATCGTTAATTTTGCGGGCGGGAGTTCCGTAAGCGACGATGTGAGACGGCTGATTGTGCAGCACGGTTGAGCCAGCCCCAATCACGGTATGTTCCCCTATTGTAATTCGATCAATCACATTTGTTCCGAGGCAGATGGCGGAATAATCGCCGACTGCCGCTCCGCCGCCCGTGCAACTCTTGGGGGCGAAGCTGACATAGTTGCCGATCGTGGTGTCGTGATCGAGTGACGAGTTGGTATTGAGGATGCAAAACTCGCCGATCCGCACGTTGCAATTCACCACCACGCCCGGCATTACGACGCTCCCTTGGCCGATGATCACCTGTTTTCCGATTTGAGCCGAGGGATGAATGATCGTAGGGAATTGAATCTCGGGTTATGTTGCGCGGACGGCTTCCGCCAACTTGCTGCGTGTCCAGTTGTCTCCTACCGCAATGACGATCCCCTGAAGTTGATGCTTGAGAATTTGTAAGGAGAGCGAATCCGGCGTTCCAAGAACCTCGTAGCCCAGAATATTCATGCCAGGTTCAAATCTGGCATCCAAAAAGCCTGAGAGAGTGAATTGGGGAAGTAATTCGATAATATTTGCGACGACAGAGCCATGTCCGCCGCCGCCGATTATCGCGACACGCACGAGCCGGACTCCTTTCGTCCTGTGAGTTGCAGGTACTGTTGTTCAAGTTCCTGCCAGATTTGCTGCGGATGAAAATCGCGGACGATCCGCTCCCGCCCTGCCCTTCCATGTTGCTCACGCAACGCAGGATCGAGCAGGTAGTTTTCAATCGCTTGAGCCAGCGCCGCCGCATCGCGAACCGGCACCAACGTTCCGGTGACACCTTCGACGACCGGATCGGCGCAGCCAGGCACACGCGAGGCGACAACGGGCAAACCCATCGCAGCCGCTTCGAGGAGGGCGACGTTAAAGCCTTCGCGATAGGACGGGTTGACCAACAAGTCGACTGCTGCAAGATGGCGCGGAACGTCTTGTGTCATCCCTGTCAGATGGATGCGCGGATCGGTGCGAAGCAGTTCTTCGTCCGCCGGATCGAGCGGATCTTGCGGCTCGAATGGGCCGACGATCATCAGGTGCAGCATCGGATGTTTGTCGCGCAAGATTCGCCAAGCGCCGGCGAGTTCGCGCATTCCTTTGTCCGCGACGATTCGGCCGACGAAACAGACGGTGAGTGCGTCGTGAGGTATGTTGTACTGGTCACGCAGCGTACGGCGCTCTTCGTCGGTGTAACTCGCCGGATTAAACTTCTGCCTCGACTCGATGCCGTTGGAACTGCCGTGACCGAGGACGACGATCTTATCAGCGCGGCAGAGGCTCGACTCGCTCAGGTGCTTGCGCATCGATTCACTATCGCACCAGACGCGCTTCGCCAACTTGCACGAGAACCATGTCAACGTGTTGAGCAACCGCAGCTTGAGTCCGCGGCTTGTCATCTGCGGGAGACCGAAGATCGAAAGCATCACCCCGCGCGTGCTAGTCAGCCGTGCCGCGATCGTCCCTAGCAGGCCGGCTTTGGGCGTGTGCGAATGAACGATGTCCGGCTTGATGCGCCGCATCAAACGAATCAACCGCCAGAGCGACACTAGATCCGCGAGCGGTGAAATCCCACGATTCATCGGGACTTCGTGGACGGTGATGCCTTCGCGTTCGCGGGCGAGTTCGGCTTCTTCACCAGGCGACGACGCGGCTTGTACGTCCAGGCCATGCGAGCGGAGATAGCCGATCTGGCCGCGGAAAAAGTTCAAGGAAACTGGCACCGTGACGACGTGCAGCAGCCGCAAGCCGGCGAGCGGTAATTGCTTTTCGGCAGCATCGACCGCGTGGCAGTCGCGCGGGAGATCATCAAATGATCGTGCAGCACTCTCGCTCGGATGTTGAATCGTGCTCGTGGTCATGGCGTGTCTCCCGTGGAGTTGGAGACGGCCGAGCTTGGGATCAGCGGACCCTGGAGCGTCGGCGGCACGCCGTGGTGCGTGGTTTGCGTCCCGCGCCAGCCAAGCACGACCCCGATTGTCGCGAAGATGATCTGGAGATCGAGCCAGAAGTTCGCATTGTCAACGTACCAAATGTCATACGCCAACTTTTCGTCCCATTCGAGATCAGCGCGCCCGTTGATCTGCGCCCAGCCAGTCACGCCGGGACGAACGTCATGCCGGCGAAATTGCTCCGGCGTGTAATGGCCCAGGTATTCCTCCAACAGCGGCCGCGGCCCGACGATCGACATGTCGCCGCGCAGCACATTCCAAAGTTCCGGCAGTTCATCGAGACTGCTGCTGCGGATGAGACGACCAAAGCGCGTTTGCCGATCGTCATCAGGGAGCAATTCGCCGTTGGCATCGCGCGTGTCGAGCATCGTCCGAAACTTGTAAATCGTAAAGAGCTTGCCATGCAGCCCTGGCCGTTGTTGGCGGAACAAAATCGGCGAACCGAACTTCCAACGCACCAACAGCGCAGTAAATAAGATCACCGGCGAGAGGACGAGCAAGGCCGTGCCCGACACGATAATGTCGAAGAGGCGTTTAAGCATGAACCGCCACCTCGGTTTGCTTCGCGGCCGATTTTGCGGACGTTGAACGAGCTGACTGCCTGTTGTTCCAAGTTGCCGTTTGTTCTGCCAACGTGCGGAGAAAATCGTTCCACTTGGGACGCAGTACTTCCCCACGAAACTCGCGCGCCACGGCCAGATTTCGCGCTGACATCGCGGGGATTTGCTGCGGATTCGCGATCACGGCCGCGACCTTGTCGGCCAGTGCCGCAACATTGCTCGGCGGGACGAGATCGTCTGCTTGCAGCAGCTCCGGGATTCCCCCAACGGGCGTTGAGATACAAGGCAGCCCCCGCGCCATCGCCTCGACAAGCGCCCGCGGCAGGCCTTCGATGCGCGTTGGAAAAACGAACAGATCGGCTTGGTCAAATTCCTCGCGCACGCGCGCCCCAGCGGGCAACTGACCGCGAAAGATGATTCGTTCCGCGATGCCGAGCGAACGGGCACGCTCTTCGAGGAAACCTTGGTAATGTCCTCCGCCGACGAGTACCGCGCGCACGTCGAGTCCGCGTTGGACTAGGTTTGCCACGGCATCGATCAGGATGTCGTGGCCTTTAGTGAACTGCGTCGCCATGGTGCCGAGCGTCATCAATGTGATTGGGCCCGAGTTGACGAAACCCACGCGAGGAGCGGCGGCAAAGGCATCGTCCGGCAGATCGACATCCGAGATTCCGGCCATCACACCATTGCTAGGGTAACGCTCTTGCAAGGTACGCGACGTTACATAGAGCGCCGCGCTCGAATTGCGGACCTGATGTCGAAGGCGGCGGCTGAGTGCCCAGCGCAAGTACGGCCGGAATGGATGCTTGAACGCGCCTGGAGCGAATGTGTCCCAGCAATCACTGATCACATGCACGCCATAAGGCCGGCCCGGCGCGATGGCTTTCATCACGCAACTGGCAACGTTGCCCGGGACGTTGAGCATCACAGCATCGTCGGGGCGAATAGCGGCGCGGGCGGCGCGTTTGACCGCGGAGGCTTGCTTCAGGTATTGCCACACGCCGACATAAGTCGGCACGTCGCTGAATTCGACGCCGTCACCGTCAGCGCGGCGGAGCTTGTCATGCGCCGCGGCGATCGGCGCGACGCGGGCGACAACATTGACGCGCTCAAAAACATCAAGGTACCGCGACCAAACGCCGTAATGCAGCGCGCCGTCGCTCCACACCGCGCCATCAGGCGTGCGCAGGTATCGTCCGTCACTCGTAATCGAAAGTCGCATCGTCAACGTTCTATCGTTCAGGATCAAAGGCTTTTGGAATGCAGCGTCGTCGCGGGGTGAGCGACAAGGACTTGCTGCGAGTAGTCGGGCGTTTCGGCGATCCCCAGAACCGTTTCCAATGATTCATGGTGTTCAGCCGCTAGTTCATTCGCGACGCGAATTCGCCGTAGTTGTTCCGACACGAGGGCCGTCAAAATCCCGCCGATCATGCCGATGAACCCGGCGATCAGCAGCGTCGTCGACTTTTGCGGGAAAACGGCTAGCGGAGAGAGCGACGCGTCCTGAATGACGCTCAGATTTGAAATATTGTCGGAGACAAGTGCCTCGTCTCTGCGGGCATCTTCACTGTTGGCGACGTAGGTCATCAGTTGAGTTTCCAACTGCTTCACCTCCATGGTCAATTGGGTTATCAGGACTTCGTCTTCATTCAGTTGTTCGAGAACTTTGCGTAAATCGGCGAGTTGACTGCGCAGGCTTTTCTCGTGTGCCGTCAATGACGCATGCTTGGCTTCATCTTCAGCGCAAAGTGTCAGAATGATTTGCTCGCGCTCGGGATCTTCGCGTTTCAAGATATCCGTCAATTCTTCGACCTGTTTGTTGACCGAGACCACATTGGGATGGCTAGTGCTAAATTTGGAGCGGAGTTCTTCTTGCTGCACTTGCAGTTGGAACAGGCGGTCGCGCATTTGCGCAAGCCCATCGTTGGGCATCCCGCCAACCATTTGCTTGAGCAGCGGTTTGGGCAGCAGTTCGATCGTGCTGCGTCTGTTCTTGAGCCGCGCAGTAGCCGCGGCGTGTTCGGCCTCGACATCGTGAAGTTTTGTCTCGACCGCACTGATTTGGTCTTCGAGGCCTTTGCGGCGGCCTTCAATCGAGGACATGTTGGCGCGATTTTTAGCATCTTTCAAAGCATCCAAGGCTGCTTGATGTTTTTCCTTTAGCCGCGCGGCTTGCTCCTTCAGGAAACCAAACGACCCATTGGGACGGCTAACGCGCAAGTGCTCTACCTGATAGATATCGATCATCGCCGCCGCGATTTGCTGAGCTTCTTCGGGCGTGCTGCCCTTGGCGGTGACCGCGACGACCGTCGATTGGCGCGGCGAGGTCACTTGGACCCGGCTTTTCAGTTTGGCATAAGCCCGTTCGCGATCTTCGTCGGATTCAGCGCCGCGCGGATAAACCTTGTCTAGAGTTTTTTCGAGGATACCGCGGCTGCGCAGATGCTCGACGATCGAATTGATCTCGGTCTCGCGCGAGGTTGAGGAGCCCATCGCGAGCTGGTCGCCCTTGAAGACCGTGGGATCGAGCGTCGCGTTTTCACGGCCGACGCGGAAGTTGAGCTTCGCTTCGGACTCGTACTTCTTGGGCATGTAGACGATAAAGGCCACGCCGGCTCCGATCGCGACCAGGCATACCGCCAGTGCGCGGAATTTGTAGCGCCAGAGCGCGGAAAAATAATCAATCAAGGTCCAACTTTCGGGCGAGTTCATGTCGACCCTCCTGCTTTGGCAAATGAAGGAGCTGCGTGTGCGGGCAAAATACTTTTGGGCAGCGCGCTGGGACGCGTTGCTGTGGCGGCGGATGGTTCTGCGGAATGTCCAAGCGTGCGGCGGATGATGGCCGTGATCCGAGCCAAGTCGGTTTCAACGAGACTCGATCCACTCGGCAAACAAAGTCCTGTCTCAAAGAGCCGTTCCGAAACGGCCCCGCCGCGAGCGCGGCAATCTTGGTACGCCGGTTGGCGATGCAGCGGTTTCCAAACCGCGCGGGCTTCGATGTTCTCGGCTTCGAGCGCGAGGCGAATCTCTTCACGCGACACGCCGCTGATCTTTGGATCGACGGTGATGCACGTTAGCCAACGCGTCGAAAAACAATCCGCTGGTTCAGGCATCCAGTCGATGCCGGGAATGTCGCTGAGATGCTCGTGATAATAGGCAAAATTCGCACAGCGTTTCGCCACGCGCTCGCTGAGCACGTGCAACTGACCGCGGCCAATCGCCGCGAGCAGATTGCTGAGTCGATAGTTGTAGCCAACGACCGAATGTTCGTAGTGCGGCGCTGGATCACGGGCTTGGGTGGCAAGGAACCGCGCGCGCTGAGCGAGTTCCTCGTTCTGCGTCACCAGCATCCCGCCGCCGCTCGTGGTGATGATTTTGTTGCCGTTGAAGGAAAAGGCTCCGAATTCGCCAAAGTTCCCGGCGGCGCGTCCGCGGTATGTTGCTCCGAGACCTTCGGCCGCGTCTTCGATCAAGGGAATGCCAAAGCGAGCGCAGATTTCCAGCAACGGTTCATATGCCGCGCATTGGCCGAGAATATCGACGGCGAGGACCGCCTTGATCGGCTTGCCACGCTTGCTCGCCGAGGCGAGTTCTTCTTCCAGAAGGTTTGGATCAAGGTTCCAATCGCTTGCCTGGCTATCAATAAAGACCGGCTTTGCGCCGACATAACGCACAGCATTAGCCGTCGCGACAAACGTCAGCGTCGATGTAGCAATCTCATCGTCTGGCTGAATCCCGGCGAGTATCAACGCCAAGTGCAACGCCGCCGTGCCGCTCGAAAGCGCGACCGCGTGTTCGCAGCCGATGATGGCCGCGAACTCGCGTTCGAACGCATCGACGTGCGGTCCCAACGGCGCGATCCAGTTCGAATCGAACGCCTCGAGCAGGAGCTCGCGCTCGCTCGGACCCATGTGCGGTGGCGAAAGGTAAATGCGCGCTGGCTTGGTCATGATGCGGCTCCTGCCAGACCGAGCCGGCCTGATTTCCAAGTTTGCCAGAACGGCAAAACTTGCGTTGCCATGAAGTATGGTATCCACGCGTACCACACGAGGCCGCGGACGATCACTGCCATCTCGGCGCGGGCGATAAAGATAAAGAAAAACGCCGCGCTGGCGGCCATTGCCATCCGAGCGGGGTATTCGACCTGATCCGACCAAAGGACGAACCGCGCGTAGGCCCACCCAAAGCAGAACAAAAAGCCCGCCGCCCCGAGCGGACCAAAGTTGAGATACGCCTCTGCAATAAACGAATAACCCATCCCGATGCCGCGCGCGGCGGCCCACGGTTCGATCTCCCACGAGATCCACTCCCCAGGAATGCCGGCAACAATCGTGGGATGCAAATCCCAAAACAGATTCGGAACAAGTGTCAGCAGCGCATAGCCATAGCTTGCGCCATAATCGTAGTGCCGTGATGTTGGCACGATCGTCATCGTGTGCGAGAGCGTGTAAACCGATCCGCCCATTTCATGAATCGCGCTCACGGCCGGATTTTCGACCGAGAGAAAACCTTCGATCCACTGCTCGCTCGAAGCCCGTTCGTTGCCGCTAGAATCGCGGATCGCGCGAACCATCGGGAAGACAATTCCCAGTAGAATCAATCCGCTGCCAAGCAGTAGCATAGGGTTCAGCTTGTTGACGCGCCGATGCCACATCCACGCCAAACACATCAAGGCCAGCGCGCCGTTATGGCGTTCGCCGATGATGAATTGCATCCCGGCGAACCAGACCACGGTTCCAGCCGCAAGGAGTTTGAGCTTCCGCGAGTCTTCGGCTCCGGCGAGCAAAAACATCGCGCCTGGGATTACGAACGCGGAGAGGACCTTGGGCAGAACGCTGAAGCTCATCTGAGCCGATTGTTGGAAGATCCCGACATAGCCGCCGGTCATGACGACGCTTAGCACCTCGCGAAAGACGAGGATCGCGCCAGGGATCGCGATCGCGAGCAAGCCGATCCCGACGAGCCGCAGATTCCCGGCCAGTTGTTCCTTGGCCTCGCGCGGAATTGCTGTCTCTGACTTGCTAAAGCCAGCCCGAGCGAGCAAAGCTCCTAAGTGGAGTGCTGCCATCGACGTCGTCACGATAAACAGCGTCTGCAGCGTGAGCTCGTCGTTAAATTTGCTTTCGAGGAGACCTTTGTTATTCAGGTCCAGCAGCTCAAGCATGAACTGGCCGCCGTTGAAGAACGATGCCGCGGCGAGGAACATCTGATAAAAATCAAATAGCTTGCCGGTGACGCAATACCACGAGCAAACCGACCAGACGAAGTTCGCGGTGAAGATCGTACAGAGCGAATAGATCGTCGCTGGCAGATCGCCCGGGTTCTCCGAACGCCAGAACCAAAAGCAAAGCAAAAACAATACGACACAACCTTGCACCGCCACCGGAATTCCGGTGGGGAGCGAGGTGGCGCGGCGGTTGTTGCTCGCTGAATTCATCAGTTGCTCAAGGCCAGTTCCTGCGGCAATGCTTGCGGCGAATGAGAGGGATTCCCCAGGTACAGTTGTTGCAAAGCCCGCGCGCTGTTTTGAATGTTCAACGGACTCTGTTCGACCAATTCGTAGGCCGCGGAGCGCGCGAAATGCGTTTGCTCAGCGAGAATCGCGTCAGCCCAAGCCATCGGCGGGCTTTGCAGCGAAAGTTTTTGCATCAACGGCGCAACCAGCGTCGTTTCCGGCGCGATCACGTCCGAGACAAAACACGGCAACCCCGCGGCTTGAGCTTCGACCAGGACTAGCGGCAGGCCTTCGAACAACGACGGCAGTAGAAACGCATCCATCGCGCCGAGCATCAGCCGCGGCACATCCGGCCGTGTGCCGGCGAATGCCACATGATCCGACAGCTTCAATTCTTCGACAAGCGCCTTGATCTTTGGCTGCAAATCGCCGATGCCAACAAGCAGCAAGCGCGCTGCGGGCTGTCGCCGCGCGACCTCGGCAAAGATTTGCAAAAGAAACGGGTGATTCTTTTGTTCGTCGAAGCGCCCGACGTGTCCGATGATGAAGTTCTCTTCGGACCAACCGAACTCGGCACGAATCTTGTTAGCCTCGAATGTTTGTTGAAACGGTTGCAGGTCGACGCCGCAGAATAATATTTGATAACGCGGATCATCCTGCCAGTTTGCGCCAAAGAGCGACACCGCGGCTTTGCCGCTTGCCGCAAGTCCGTGAGTGGCATTCTTATGAAGCCAGTAACTCATCAATCGCAAATAAGCTCGCCGGGCAAGACCGGCTTGATTGTCGAAATGCGATGTGTCGTTATGGCTATGCGCGATACGCATCGGCACACCGCAGCCACGGGCGACACGTAGGATATGCCCGCTGTAAAAATGGACGTGGCTGTGGACGGCATCGTACGGACTGTGTTCCGTCAGAATCTTTTTGAGTTGCCGCCCGTATTGCCACATCTTCTGCGGATTCAAGCAGCGATGAATTTGGGAACCGTGCGCACGAACTTCGTCTTCGTAAACTCCCGGCTCTGCCTGATGAATGAGAAAGTCCATCGCCACTTCGCTGCGGTCCGTATGACGCAGGGCATGCAATAGCCATGTCTCGGCTCCGCCGCGGTTCAAGGAACCAAGGACGTGCAGCACGCGGCAGGGACGGGAGCGATTCATCGACAAACGATGTCTCAGCAAACAGCAGGAATGAATAGGAAGAGAAGCTACGCTCGAAAAGCGATTCCAAGTTGGAACTTTGATCGCTGCAAGGCTTCCGGTCTTGCCAGCGAGTGCTCATTCAGAATGGGCGGGGCATGCTCACGGAGAGCTTCCAAACGACCCAGACAATCTCGCCGCAAAATCGAATCTGCCCCTACATTCCACCTGAATGCTCTATTTTTCGATAAAGTAGCTAATTTAGTATAAATGGGTCGAATGGAGTGTCAATTAAGATGGATTATTAAGCTTTGATGAATCGCCGTCTGGTTATTGGAGTACATGGGCGTTTGTCGCAAATCTTGGAACAAGTCGAAATCTCCGCGCCTCCGCCCAAGCCCGCCAAAAGCTTGCGGCATAGTTTTTCGTGGACGCTCGCCGGCAATCTGATCTACGCGGCGTGCCAGTGGGGAATCTTGGTCATCCTAGCGAAATGGACGACGCCCGAGGTTGTTGGCCTGTTCACGTTTGGCGTAGCCATTACTGCCCCGGTTTACATGTTTACGAACTTGAATTTGCGATCCGTGCAAGCGACTGATACGCGGCATGAGTACCAATTCGGCGAATATCTCGCGTTGCGAATATTGGCCATTCTGACAGCGTTGCTGATAGTTTCGGCAATTGTTTTTTCCAATGTTGTCGTATCCGGATTCAACGCCGCATCTGTTGGTGCCGTTTTGCTCATCGGGGTTGCCAAAGCTTGGGAGTCCTTGAGCGATCTCTATTACGGCCAGTTGCAACAGCATGAAGCAATGGAGCGAATTTCCCAGTCGTTGATTCTCAAGGGCTTATGCTCGCTTTGCTGTTTCGCCACGGGCCTGTTGTTGACAGGTGATTTGCTCGGAGGTCTGGCGGGAATGGTGGCGGCGCAAGCTACGGTCTGGGTCTTCTTCGATCGGCGTAATCTGCGAAATCTATTCGCAGGCGAATTGAGCTCCACAAGTCCTCAATGGCATTGGTCGGTGTTGCTTAAGCTGGTGAAGTTGAGCCTGCCATTGGGGATCGTCATGCTCCTAATTTCGCTGAATGACAATATCCCGCGGTATTTCATCGAGGTTCTCCCGAACGGCAAATACTTGTTAGGTATCTTTGGCGCGCTCGCTTACCTGATGGTGGCTGGCATGATGCTTGTAAATGCTCTGGGCGAGTCCTCGGTCGCGCGACTGGCGCGTTTTTATGCAGCCGGCAATCTCGCGGCTTATCGGCAATTGATACTCAAGCTAACCCTCGTGGGAGCAACAATCGGAATTGCGGCCGTGCTTGGGGCTTGGCTCATCGGGCGGCCATTTCTGTCGCTGCTCTATAAGCCAGAGTATGCCGAATACACCGACTTGTTGATTTTGTTGGCAATCGCTGCGGCGATCGGTTGCGTGCAAGCCTTCTTGAGCTACGGCCTTGGCGCCGCGCGTTACTATAAAATCCAGGTTCCGATTTTTGCCTCGGTCTGTCTCGCGATCATCGCCGCGAGCATGCTTTGGATTCCGACGCATGGCCTGAATGGCGCGGCTTATGCGCTGATTGTCGGAGCGGGCGTGCGGCTCGTGTTGACCTTGTTCGCACTCCGGCACGCCTTGCGACAAGGCTAGCCTATCTTCGTGAGAGAGCCCGTTGAAACGGACTTAGCGAGATCGATTTCCGAGAGTGCTGCGGGCTGTGTTTCGTGATGCGAGCCAACGTATTCGACGACGACTTCCTTGAGTTTTTCCAGCAGCGGACCTGGCTCGCCATTCATGAGCGCTTGCAGCTCTTCCAGCGTTTGCCGGACATCAGCAAGTTCGACCGGCCGATGGTAAGCGGCCATTACTTTGGGGTGTTGCGTAGGCAGATGTTTTTCGTCGTCGAAGTACAGCTCTTCGTATAGTTTCTCGCCGGGCCGGACGCCGCTGTAGACGATCTCGATTGCATGAGTCGGCAGACCCGAGAGCCGAATCAAGTCGCGGGCCAGATCGACGATTTTGACTTGCTCGCCCATTTCGAGGACAAAGATTTCGCCCCCACGGCCCATTGCCGCGGCTTGCAGCACGAGCTGCGCCGCTTCGCTGATGGCCATGAAGAAGCGTTTCATGTCCGGGTGCGTCACGGTGATTGGCCCGCCGCGGCGGATTTGTTCTTGGAACAGCGGCACCACGCTGCCCGAGGAACCCAGCACGTTGCCGAACCGGACGACCATGCAGCGCGTGTTCGATTCGGTTGACATCGCGTGGACGTATTCCTCGCAGATGTGCTTGGTCACGCCCATGATGCTCGACGGATTGACGGCCTTGTCGGTCGAGATTTGGACAAAGGTTCCGGCCCCATATTCGTGGGCTAGATCCGTCATCAAAGCTGTGCCGAAGATGTTGTTTTTGACGGCTTCGCCCGGATGTGTTTCCAGCATTGGCACATGCTTGTGCGCGGCGACGTGGAGGATCACGTCGGGATGAAACTCTTCGAAAAGATTCCGCATTCGCGCGGCGTCGGTCACATCACCCAGGGCTGGAATAATGGTGAACTGTGGTTCGCGTTGTTGCAGTTCGATGTCGATTTTGTAGAGCGCCCACTCGGAGCGTTCGATCAGCACAAGCCTGGCCAAGGGAAACTCCAGCAATTGCCGGCAAATTTCCGAGCCGATGCTCCCGCCCGCGCCGGTAACAAAGACGGTCGTGCGGTCAAAGAGCCGCTTGATCGCCTCGGTGTCCAATTCGACTGGATCGCGGCGCAGCAGATCAGTGATGTCGATGGGTTTGAGCGGGATTTGTTTGTCGCCGCGAAAAATTTGCGCGAGCGGCGGGATGATTTGCAACTTGACGTTTAACTGTTCGCAAACCTCCATCACCTTGCGCAATTCGCTTCCCGGCAGACTTCCCGAGACGGCAATCACATCGGTAATGCCGCGTTCGGTTACGACTTCAGCAAGATCGCTAGTCGTACCCAAGAGCGGCACACCGCCGATCGAGGCTCCCGGCCGTGCCGCGTCGCGGTCGAGGAAGCCGCAAATGTTGTAGGGAAAGCCGGCGTAGGATTGCAAGCGTTGCGCGAGGACCTTGTCGGCTCGTTCAGCGCCGACGAGAATCGCCCGCCCGCGCGCATCGCGCCGGACCAAGGGGATCGCGTGTTCTTCGACGAGACGCCAAGCGGAACGCAGCGCACCGAGGCTCAGAATCGTTCCGCAGCAGTCAAGCAGCAACACGACACGCGGGATGAAATACAGATTAAAGAAATGATTCGCCGTCGCCAGACAAAGCAAGGAGAGCAGCGACGCGCCAACCAAAGTCACCAAATCCGCGAACGAGGCATGCCGCGACCAACGCTGAAAGTAGCTCAAACCGGCAAAGACGCCCATCTTGATCGCCACGACCCAAGCGAGCGTGTGGACAAAGATTCGCCGATGAGCCTCGGGCACATCGAAATCGAATCGGAGCAAATATGCCGCGGCATAGATGGCAACGAAGAGAAGCCCGTGCCCGATAATCACCAAGGCCAGCCGCAGCTGACGGCTGGCGATACTACTGCGCAGAAGTGCAATCGCGGTCGTAACCATTTTATGGATCATCCCGCTCGCAAGCGGGAAGCAAATTACCAAACAAGGAGATGCCCAACTCCGAGTTGCTATGTTAATTCAGGCAATTTGCAAGGTCAATAAATTGGGTAGAATAGGAATAATGAGTGTAATAAGCAAATTCTAATGCATAGGAGAGTAGGGACGTGGGAACCCCACGAACCCTTACTAATTCAGGCGATATTGCAGTTTACAGTGGCTACTTAAAGCAGAGGATTTAGCTAAAGGACAAGCCCGTCAGTGTGCTTGTCCCGCTGGCGAATTTGTCATCCGGCAACCCAAGATGTTGCAGGCAAGAGACATAGAGATTGCACAACGGGGGCGATTTGGCCGGATCGAACTGCAAATGCTGGCCGTGCTTGAAATGCCCGCCGGCGACGACGATCGGCAGATTCGAGTTGTTGTGGCTCGAGGCATTGCCTAGGCTCGAACCCATGACCATGGCGGTCTGGTCGAGCAGCGAATAATCCCCTTCGCGTGTGTCGGCCAGTTTCTGCATCAGTTCGCCAAAGAGCCGGAACTTTTCCTTTTCGATGATGCCAAGCTGTTCGAGCTTGCCCGGGTCTTTGCCGTGGTGGCTGAGATTGTGCCAGCCGTCATCCACTCCCTTGAGTGACAGAACTTCATTCCCGCCAGCTCCGGTCAACGTGATCAAACGCGTCGAGTCTGTTTGGATCGCGAGAAAAATCATTTCGTACATCAAGGACATCCGGCCCGTGAAGTCCGTGCGGTCTTCGATGTCGGTTGGCGGTTTGCGGTCGATCTTGGGTTTGGGCAGCTTGGCCCATTTCTCGGCGCTGACAAGGCGCTGTTCGAGTTCGCGCACGCTGGTGAAGTACTGCTCGAGCGTCTGTTGATCGGCGCGGCCGATGTCGCTGGTGACTTGCTTGGTTTGGTCGCGGACAAAGTCCATGATGCTTTGACCGTCTTCGATGCGCTGCATCTGCGCTTGTTTCTGTTCCTTGGTTCCTTCGAGGAACAGATTCGCGAAGAGCTTTGAGGGCTTACTTTCGGCCGGCAAGCGCACGCCGCTGCGCGCGACCGAGATTCCATTGCCGCTTGCCGAGAGCGCAATCGAAGGAAAGCGAGTCAGATGCCCGATTCGTTCGGCCGCATATTGATCGACCGAGATCGTGTTTTTGAAACTCGGCGAGCCGGGATGCGGTGCAGCGCTCAAAAAGCTCGCTTCGGCATCGTGCCCGCCATCGACGTCGGGGTGCATCACACCCGAGATGACCGTGAACTTGTCGCGCAGCTTTTGCAGTGGTTCCAAGTACGGCGTGACCTCATAATCTTTGCCGCTCGTCGTTGGGAAAAGATTCGGCGTGTGAATCCCCAACGGCGCGCACATCGCCACCATCCGGCGAATGTCGGGCTTATTCTCAGCGGCGTTCAAACGCGTCAACGAACGCGGCAGCATCGCGTGTATCAACGGCAACCCGATCGCGACGCCGGTGCTGCGGAGGAATTTACGGCGATTTAGTTTGGTGGAAGACATCAGAGGAGTTGTGTTCGAGGAAAAATTGCGTCTTACTTTAACAAAACTTCCACCATGAGCGGGTGACGTTAGTCACCCGGTTTTTGCAATTGACATCACGGCCGAATAAACAGCTCGCTTTCAACGACAGCCTGAATCATCGAGCGAAAGCCGAGGTCGTTCTTCCGAGCCGTGGCGACAACCTGATCGATGGCCGGACCTTCGAGAACCGTCATCTTGCGGCCCGTGCCGTAGACTAATAGCTTTTCAGCCAAGGCGCGGGCGAACAGTTGGTCTTGTTCGCAAAGTATCTGGCGGAATTCGGTGAAATCCTTGAATTCCTTGCCGAACATTTCGCCGTGCGGATCGACGGGAACCTTGGGCGGCTGCGGTTTCTTGCCGTTCCACGGGACGTAGTAATTCTCGCGCTGCCGGCCGATCGGGTCAAATGTTTCCATCGCCATGCCCGGCGGGTCGATGCGCACATGGCAACGCGAGCAGGCTTGGTTCGTGCTGTGCAACGCAAGTTGTTCACGGATCGATGTCGCGCCGCGAATATCGGGTTCGAACGCCGGAATTCCCGGCGGCGGAGGCGGCGGGGGCTGGCTGAGCATTTTGTCGAGAATCCAAACGCCGCGCACAATCGGCGAGGTGTTCGTCCCGTTGGCCGTGACCTTGAGCACACTGCCGTGGGTGAGGATGCCGCCGCGGATGCTGCCCTCGGGTATTTTTACTATTTGAAACTGATCATTCCCTTTGACTCCCAGGATGCCGTAGAACTTGGCTAGGCGTTCGTTGAGCAGAGTGAAGTCCGAGTTGACGAAGTTCATGACGCTCAAGTCATTCTTCAACAGATGCCGGAAGAAGCCATGCGTCTCGCCGAGCATCGATTCCTGGAGCAGATCATCGAACTCCGAAAACTGCTTCTTGTCCGGCGTTGTGAATTCGATTTCGCGCAGATCGAGCCACTGCCCCGCAAAGTTGATCACGAATTGCTCGCTCTTGGGATCGTTGAGCATCCGCAGCACTTGCGCGCGGCGAACTTGCGGGTCTTTGAGTTTTCCTTCCGCGGCGAGTTTCAGCAATTCGTCATCGGGCATCGTTGACCAGAGGAAATACGACAGCCGTGATGCCAGCGTGTAATCATCGACCACCGGTTCGTAATTCAGCAACAGAAACTGCGGCGAACAGAGCACGCTCGTGATCCCAGCGCGAACCGAATCTTCGAACGAACGCCCGGCATCGAGACGCGCGAGCGCAAGTTGAATGTATTTCTGGATGACTTCTTCTTTGACCGGACGGCGAAACGCGCGGGGGACGAAATCGCGCATGATCCGCTCGATATCCTCGCGCGGTGTCTTAGAGTCAACGTGTTGTTTCTTGACGCCTTTACGTCCGCGTATATAAACATTGGCTCCATCGATTAGCACTTGGTCCGGGCCAAAGAGTTTGACCTGCGCCTGCGCCGGCCATTCTTGTTCTAACGGACCCTCGGTTTCTGCCCACTTGATCGCGATGCCGGGCTTCGGATCGGTGGAACCATGTTTGTGGCCGGGGTAGATCCACGGCACCACATGCACGGTATTGTTCGCGGCAAAGTAGCTTTGGAATTCGATGATGCGCGGTTTATCGGATGTCCCCGTGACATCATACATGCCGACAAATTGCGTTTTACCCGGTCCAAATTGCGGACCGACGTAGAGTGCTACGGTCAACGATCGCTCGCCGGGTTGGTAAGGCCACATCGCGATGCGCACTTTGTAAGTGCCGCTCTCGCGCGGGATTGTCTCGTCCATGCGCACCGGCGGCCAGCCGACATTGAACTTGATCAAGGAGCCTTCGGCCTCGATGGTACCAGCCCGCTTTAGTTGGACCGAGGTCATGTTCTCTTTGTTCTCGAGGATCTCGAGATGCTTGATCTCAAGCGGAGATTGCTTGACGCGCCGGAAGACAGCTTCATACCCCGTGTTGGCCGCTTCGAGATAACGCTCCATCAAGATCGCCGAAATGCTAAGCCCATCGCCGACTTTGTCGAAGCCCTGGACGCTGCCGTCCTCGGGGAGCATCTCCGCCAGATCGACGTTGACGCCGAGTAGTTCGCGCACCGTGTTCTCGTATTCGATGCGGTTCAACCGCCGCAGTGATAAGGGGCGCGGCGCTTTGGACTTGGTCAAGGCCGTTGCGATAGAATCGGCGACGAACTTGACCGAGGCTGCTTCCGGCCGCTTTTCCTCGGGCGGCGGCATTTCGCCAGAGGTGATGACCTCGGCGATGCGGAACCAGGTCTTGTCGGTTTCGACATTCGCCGCGGGTAACGCAATCTTGTCGAGGCGCAGTTCGCTCTCGGCTTTTTGGTCGGAGTGGCATTTGATGCAGTGCTGCTTGAAAAATAGCTGGACGCCGCCTTCCGCCGGAAGCTTTTCGTCAGCGCGGCCTTGGCCGTAAACGACAAGAATTGCGCAGACGCTCAAAGCGGCAACTAGGAATTTTCGAAACGTCGGGATCACGTTGACCTTTTGCAGAAGAGACAACAACCGCTATTTGAGTCGCAGGGGGTTAGGCGAACGACTCGCATGCAAGTCAAGCACTCAAACAGTTCCACTCAGCGTTGTTTGAGTATCATGGTGTTTTGCGAACACCGGGGGGCAGGTAATGAAATCATAACATTGACGCGGTAAATTCGATAGCTTTTTTGTCGGCTCGGCAGCAGTCGAAGAGTCCGAAATGATGAGCGCTCTGCTTTTTCGCGTGGGTTAAAACCCACGCCGCTAATAGCCGCTATTGGCGGCGTTTTTCTGATAGAGCGGCTGATGGCGGTAGTAGACTTCGAGCGTCATTGTCGCCAAGCAAGTATTCAAGAGCCGGCCGCCTTGGTCGTTGTGCTTTTCGGGGAAGTACCAACTGCCGGTCTCATGGCCGTTGCGCGCCTGGGTGGAGATCAAGTAATCGCGCATCTTGGGGTTCCAACGCTTCCACGGTTCGCCGCCGTAATGCCGCATGACTTGAGTCGCGTAGTAGTTGTAGTAGAGGTCGTTCTTCGAAGGACCGAGCTTGTCCAGATACAGAATGCCTTCTTGCAGCGGCGCGTGATCGTGCTTCCAGCCGAGGTACATCCGGCTCAATAAACCGACGGCTGTTGTTGAATCGCGCTGCTGAGGATTTTGGTAGCCATAGAGCGCGCCGTTCCGGCTTTGCACCGAATCGAGAAACCGGTTCGCTCCTTCGAACGCCGGCGATGGAACGGGTATGCCCGACATCTGCGCGCTCTTGAGTGCCATGAGTTGCCAACCGGTGACGGTGGTATCGCCCGGCTCACCGGGCATGTAGCGCCAAC
Source organism: Pirellulales bacterium (assembly GCA_041736895.1). Classification (GTDB taxonomy): domain Bacteria; phylum Planctomycetota; class Planctomycetia; order Pirellulales; family JALHPA01; genus JANRLT01. The sequence continues at coordinate 23,043 of JBGSSS010000100.1, read as the reverse complement.
CGCCGCCCTTCTTATCCTGTGCATAGAGGATGAACTGAATCGCGCGCTCGCCGTAACCGCGCAGCGTTGGATCGTCGGTCATCGCTGCGGCTTCGCAGAGCGCGATGGTAGAAATACCCTGGGCATACATCGATCCCTCTTGCAAGTCGCCGCCCTCTTTGGTCAGCAGCATGTGACCGCCGAGATAGTACAAGCCGCGGTTCACCGTGTCGGCATATTGGCCCTCGACATGCGTGTAACCGGCACCGTAAAAGCACAGCAACGCAAGAGCGGTCGAAGCGGTGGTCGAAGCATGATTCCCCGGATTGCGGCAGCTTCCGTCGCAGGCACCGTCGCGGTGATCGAAGCGCCACGAGCCGTCCTTGCGCTGATGACGGCTAATCCAGAGCAATGCTTGCTCCACCGCGTCTTCACTGCCAGGTGTTGCTCCTGCTTCAAAGGCGTTGCCCCGGCGGGTTCGCCGATCCTTGCCGTTAAGTCCGCCGATCATGGGAATGTCACTCACGTTCGGCGCGGCGGCTGTAGCAGGTGTCGATGGAGTGCCTTCCAATTTGATCGGCGGGCTCTCGCTGCTTTCAAAGATCGGAACGTTGCTGGCAACGAGTTGTTGCGGGATGAAGTTCGGACCGGCTAAGGTCTCCTGTTTCTCTTCAGGTACCAAGTCAACATTCGCCACGGACCCCAGTTGATCCTGGTTGTCAGTCGCATCGAAATTTAGAGTCAACATGCGCGATGGTTTCGAACCCGGCGACCCATGCAGCCAGAGGGCGAGGATCAGAACGAGCAACATGTGCACCAGGGTGCTCGCCAGCGAACTGCTGAGCAGACGCCCGCGATCTCCCTGCCAGAATTGATTCCAGCGACGGTCTCGCGGGCGATGGCTATGCAAGGATGCATCAGAGTCAGGATCATTTTTGCAAGGCTCGCAATTCTCGGCGCGCGGCATGGGCGTCGGCAGCGCGTTGGACGCGGCCAGATTTATTGGCGGAGTCGTCGGGATGGCCGATAGGGACATTTGCCAGTAGAAAGCACGAAAAAAACCACGCAAGAAGAGCTGTTGGATTATACGCTATGGGTGAAGTGCGGGCTTTAGGTGGAATGGTGAATTGTTTGGCCGGATTCAAAAAGTCCACAAAAAAGCCCGCTTTCGAACTGAAAGCGGGCTTTGGATTGTTAGAACCGGCAGATTCGGCAGGACTTGAGTGGCTCGTTTAGAGCGGGAATGACTCGTCCACTGCATCCTTGCTAAGAACCTTGGAATAGCGATAGTAAACCTCGAGGATCATGCATCCGAGCGAAGTGCAATAGAGACGTCCTCCCTTTTCGGTCGAGTGATCTTTGGTGCCCGAGTACCAGCTTCCTTCGTCAGCCCCTTTCTTGACGACTTGGGTCTTGATCATTTGGTCGCGCATCACATCATTCCACTTCTTAAACTCGTCGCCGCCCCATTGGAACAAGACCTGGGTGGCGTAATAGTTGTAATAGAAGTTGGTCTTGTGAGGGCCCATTTTCGAAAGGTACTCGACACCCGTGATCAGACCTTGGTTTTCTTTTTTCCAGCCCAAGTGCATCCGGCAGAGCAGGCCGATGGCCGTTTGAGCGGGACCCTTACCCGGCCCTGTGTAACCGTAGTAAGCGCGGTAATCTTTTTCATCCGAAACAACGTTCAGGAAGTTGATGGCTCCCTTGATTGTGTTCGGGTTGACAGTGAGATAACTCATCGCCCCGGATTTCATCGCCATGATTTGCCAACCGACGACCGAGGTGTCTCCCGGTTGCCGAGGAGCATAGCGCCAACCGCCGCCAGCGGGGTCTTGTGCGGCGGTGATAAAATTCAGCCCGCCTTGGGCAAAGGGCATGAGGGCTTTGTCCTTTGTCATGCCGTAAGCTTCACACATGGCCATAGCGGCGAGACCGTGTGAATACATGGTCCCTTGGTTTTCGTGCCAGGAGAAGGTTATGTTTTGTTGATTGGAGAGTTTTTTGTTGTAATTTGCCGTCAAGAAGTCGAGACCTCGGTAAACGACATCCTTGTATTTGCTTTTCTCTTTGTGCGTATAACCGGCAGCGAGGAATGGCAAAAGTCCCATTGCCGTGGCGCCAGCGCGGGCTTCGGAAGCAGAACCCGGTTCGGTGACCGCAGGATTAATCCCCTTGGTATCAAAATTCCAGCCGCCGTCTTTGGCTTGAACCGAGGCGAGCCACTTCAGAGCGCGTTCTACGGCTTCTTCACTGGCATCGTTTCCGCCGCCAGCCATCGCTTTCTTCGCCCGGCCGACGACACTCCGACCCCCGCTGAGGCTTTCGCCTTTGCCAACTTGAGTATTTGGGCCAACTTGTGCGGCGAAATCACCTGTTTCTGCAGCAAAATCTACCGTCGTCGCTGGTTCTTCAGGTGAAGGCAGATCGGCCATTGAAAATTCCGTGAGATTTGGATCCGTGGGGATCGCATCTGGCGGAACCTCGGAATCGACAACCTCGTTGTCATCGCTCTCTTCTTTTGGCAGATCGTCGACGAACTCTTCCACTTCGGGAGGCTGATCCTGGACCGTAGAAACGATCACCTGTTCTTTTTTCTCAGGGGTTGAACTCGTGTATAGGGCGAGTCCGAGGACCAAGGCGATATGAAACACAGTACTTGTCAAAACACTCGGGACCAGCGTCGACCAATCGACGCCCTCGTGTTCTTCTACTTCAACTTGGGGGATCGGTTGCGCGGCTTTCGCCGGGGCGGATGACGTAGCTGGCGTTGCAACTGCAGCCGGAATCGCTGGCACAGGAACCCCCGGAACAGGGTTCGCGACCACTGGACGAGCTTGAGCAACAGGAGTTGCCAAAACGGGTTGAGCGGGAATCGGTTGACCCGGGATCATTGGAGAACCGGATGGTACTTGTGTCGCCATAAAATCACCCAAAGGCTCCATGCCTTGATTAGAATTCAGCGTCTTGATGGAGAAGGAAAAGTTGTTGAATGTCCATTCGTTGCCGCAAATGTCGATTCAAAAATCAAGCAACAAACCCCAGAAGCTCGAATGAGCTCCCGCACAATAAACACCTAAGTTGCTCACATTACTAACTTTACACGAAATTCCCGTAACTCTAAATTAACAATTCCGCAAAAAGATGCAAGCAAATTCGCGGCCTTCCATTTGAAAAATCATACTTCTGTTACATAAATCGCCAGTTTGGACAAGAATTATTCCCAGTAGTTGTTCTCGATCGTGAAAAAAATCACTGTATCCAACAGGCGGTAACCCAAACATGCCCAGCCATGGCGCAGGGCGAAGGAAATCCTCATCGCGCCCCTGGACGAAACCACAGGTTTTTGGTTTAATCCCAGATTCTAAGTTGATTCCCAATTCCTAGTTGCGCCGATCTGAGAACGTCATGGCCAAAAGCAAGAAAAAAGTCGAAACTGTCTTCCTCGTCTGCGAAGAAACGGGCGATTACAACTACACGATCCGCCGCAAATCGGGCGGCGAAAAGCTGAAAATCAGCAAGTACAGCCCCCGCCTTCGCAAGCACACGCTGCATGCGGAAAAGAAGAAGTAAGACAAATTGCACAGAGTGTATTTATGGCGGGCGGAATCGGTGGGTTACTCGCTCATTTGACGATGGGCCCTCGGTTGGTTCAGGGACGAAATTTCTTCGCGGCAGCTTGAGCGCCGCTTTTCGGTGCTGCATGGCCAAAATCTGGCGCCTTCATCCGCATGATTCCCGTCGGGTGGGTGATCTGGAGCGCGCGGCCAAGGTTCCCGGTGTCGTGGCGCAGTTGCTCCTCTGCCGCGGCATCGATCAGCCGGCGATGGTGCTGCCGTTCTTGGAACCTAAGCTGACGGAGCTCTTCGAGCCAGACACCTTGCCCGGTGTTGTCGCGGCTTGCGAAACGATCATGGCGGCGATCGCAGCCAAAGAGCCGATCGTGGTCTACGGCGATTATGATGCCGATGGGATGACCTCGACCGCCATTCTGCATGAATGTCTGCGGCTTATCGGCGCGACGGTCAGTTACTATGTGCCGCATCGTATCGACGAAGGTTACGGTCTGCACGACGATGCGCTCCAGCAACTTGCCGAGCGCGGCGCGAAGCTCGTTGTCACGGTCGATTGCGGCATAGCTTGCGCCGATCAGGTTGACTTGGCGCATCAACTTGGAATGAAGATCGTCATCACCGATCATCATGAGTTCGGCTCGCGCTTGCCCGCGGCCGAAGCCGTGGTGCATCCGCGCTTGCCCGGGACAGCGTATCCATTCGGCGGGCTTTGCGGCGCGGGCGTCGCGTTCAAACTCGCGTGGGCGCTTTGCCAGCGCGCGAGCAATGCGAAGCGCGTGACCGAGAAACTGCGCGAGTATTTGCTCAGCGCGGTCGGACTCGCCGCGATCGGGACGGTCGCCGATATGGTGCCGATGACCGGCGAGAATCGAATCATCGTGCGCTACGGATTGCAGGCGTTGCGCGAGCGCCCGCCGCTCGGGCTAAAGCGCTTGATGACGCTGACCAAGCTCGATGCCAAGCCCGAGCTTGAATGCGAAGACATCGGTTTCACGCTGGCTCCGCGCTTGAACGCCGCGGGCCGCTTGGGCCAGGCGCAGCTCGGCGTCGAGTTGCTGACGACGCAAAACAGCGAACGCGCGGCGGCGCTCGCCGATTACCTGCATGAGCTGAACAGTTCTCGCGATAGTTTGGAGCGGAGCATTCAAATCTCGGCCAAGAAGCTGCTCGCCGACTTCGATCCGGCGAACGATGCGGCGCTGGTGTTGGCTCACCCCGGCTGGCATGCCGGGATTATTGGGATTGTCGCCGGCCGCCTCGCCGAAAAATATCATCGGCCCGTAGTGATGATCGCGCAGGATGAACTCGGCGTGAAGCCGGGCATCGGTTCGGTGCGGAGCGTGCCGGGGTTCGATGTGCACGCGGCACTCGCGGAATGCAGCGAATATTTGCTTGGGTTCGGCGGGCATCAGGCCGCGGCGGGACTCAAGATTGAAGCGGCGCAAGTCGACTCGTTTCGCGAGGCGTTTTGCGAATACGCGGAAAAGAATATTCAGCCCGAACAGCGCACGGCCGAGCTTTGGATCGACGCCGAAACGACGCTCGGCTGTTTGAATCTCGCCACGGTGCAGCAAATCGAACGGCTCGCGCCATTTGGTTATGGGAACGCTAGGCCATTGCTCACGGCGTCGAATATCGAACTGGCCGAACCGCCGAAGAAGATTGGCAACGATCGGCACCTGTCGCTTCGTTTGAAGCAATACGGCGCGACGATGCGCGGCGTGGCCTTTGGCGGCGGCGAGTGGTACGACGAACTTGTGAAGCACAAGGGACCGCTCAAAATCGCGTTTCGCCCGATCATCAATCACTTTCAAGGCCGCCGCAACGTCGAAGTGCAAATTACCGACTGGCAACCGGATGTGCCGGCGGTGGTTCCACTGCCGGTGGGATAATTGGAGAAAAGCCCGGCGTGGACGCTCGGGCTAAGCACGCGTGGGCTGAAGCCCACGCTACTACCCGCCGGACGCGCCTTTCTGGAACGCGCGGTAGATGTCGCGATACTCACTCGGCGGGGCTGAGCGGCGGTTGACGCGATTGCCGCGCTGCGTGTCATCGGCCGTGCTATCGCCGGCGTTGCTCGATTGCTCGGGACGCAGGCCCAGATTGCGAAACTTGTTGGCCGCCACATTGCCCGCCGGCCCAGGCTGTTCCGCGGCGCGCTTGTTCGCTTCCCAGCGATTCACGAAGTCCTGCATCTGTTGATCGCTCCAGCCGCCGAGCTTTTTACGCAGCTCTGGATCCACATTGCCGGTGCGGAGTTGGTTATTCATCTGTTCGAGGACGAGGTCGGTTGCCTTCTTCGTGTAGGCGTCGTTGATCGGGTCGTCGGGCGATGCGGGGGGCGTGCCGTTGAATTCAGGGGGGATTTCCGAGCTAGGTTGCCCGCCTCCGCCTCCGCCGGGCATGTTGCCGGCGGGACCGTCTTTGGAATTGCCTTGCTTTAGCGAGCCGCTTGGGGCGCTCGGTTTGCCGCCCGGTTCGCCCGGTTGTTTGCCGGGTTCTTCGGACGTGCCGTCAGGGGTGTTCTTGCCCGCCTCGCCGCCGGGTTGCTTGCCGTCGCCCTGTTTCTTTTCGCTGCCGTTGCCGGCTTCGTTGCCGGACTTGCCGGTCTTGTCGTTGCTCTGTTGTTTGTTGTTCTTTCCGGCTTTGCTGCCCGTTTCGCCGTCGCCCTCTTGATTGCTGGCGTTGGCCCCTTTTTCATCTGGGGTGTTGGAGCCGGACGCGCCGCGGCCTTGTTTGTTTTCTTGTTGTCCGCCGCCTGGTTTGCCGCCGCCGTTTTTGTCGCCCCCTTCATCGCCCTGGCTAGCCGAGTCGTTGCCTTTGTTGCTTGGCGATTGTTCTTTGCTTTGGTCGTCGTTTTTCTTGGTGTTGCTGTTTGACGGATTCTCGTTGGGCTTGCCTTTGTCTTGTGCTTCGGGCGAGCCGTTGGGGTTCCCCCCGCCCGATTGATTCTGATCGTTCTTCGGGTTCTGTTTGTTCTCGGGATCGGTCGCGTTGCCGGGTTTGTTTTCTTGTGAGTTGGACGGCTTCGCATTCGCGCCGGGTTCTTTCTTCTCGGTGCTTTGGCGATTGCCGTCGGGATTCATATCGCCCGGTTTCTTGCCGTTTTGCTCAGCCTGCTTTCCCTGGTCGGCTTGCTCGCCCGGCTGTGGTTTTTCGCCAGCGCCGGTCTTGCCAGCTTTTTCATCGCCGGATTTGTCGCCAGCGCCAGGTTGTTGCTGCGGTTTCATCGGGTCAGGTTTTTGACCCGTGCCATTTTTTGCTGCATCGCTCGGCTTGGAGTCAGGTTTATTGGCCCCGTTTGGATCTTGTTGGCCCGTGTTCTTGTTGTCGGCTTGCTGCTTCACATCGTTCGACGAAGGCTCCTTGCCGGCGTCGTTATTCGCGCCGTTTGGCTTGCCAGTATTGTCGGCCTTGTTTTGTTGAGTTGGATCTTTGTTGGGCGAAGGTTCGCCAGGTTGGTTGCCGCCCTGCTTGTCGTTTTGCGGCTTGCCCTGCTCTGGCTTGCCTGGTTCTTGTTTGCCGTTATCAGGTTTGTTGCCCTGCGGATTTCCGGATTGATCGTTGCTTGGTTCCTTGCCCGTGTTTGGTTGGCCGGGCTCGTTTTTGTTGCCAGCTTCTGGTTTCCCTTGTTCTGGTTTCCCTTGCTCTGGTTTTCCTTGCTCTGGTTTTCCTGGGGGCTGCTTGTTCTCAGTATTATTCTTGTCGCCGCCGTTGGGTGGTTGGTTTTGGGCAAGTTGATCGTTTGGCTTCTGCTCCGGTTTTTTGAAATCCTTGTCCTTCAGGTGCTCGTGCGCGCGTTGAAAGGCGTCGCTGTCTTGACTGCCGTCGCTTTTGAGCTTGCTGTCTTTTTGCTGCGGCTGTCCATTGGCTTGATTCTGCTCAGGCTTGCCGTTTTGGTCGCCTGATTGCGGATTTGGCTGATCGTTGCCCTGGTCGCCTTGTTGCTTCTGCGCGCCGCCGTTCATCGGGTTTTGTTCCTGATTATTTTTCGCATCGTTTGATGGTTGGCCGCCCGCGGGTTGCTGATCACCAGGCTTGTTACCTTGGCTCGGGTCATTTGGCTTTTGTTGGTTCGGCTTGTTTTGCTGGCTGCCGTTCTTGCCCGCATCGCCGCTGGGTTGCTGATTTTTGTCGTCAGAATTTTGCGGCTTCTCGTTTGGATTCTGTTCTTTGTTGGGTTTGTTTTGAGCGGCGTTGTTTCCGTTTTGTGGTTGCGGCGGGGCGTTGGGATTTTGGGGCTGATTGTTGGGATTGGAGTTGTCGCGCGCGTTCGGATCGTTGGCCTGTTGCGGATCGCCCTGGCCGTTGTTTGGTTGATCGGGGTTCGGCTGACCCGGGTCACCCATCGGGTTTGGGTTGGCCTGATCGTTTTGCGGCTGTTGGTCGTTCTTTTGAGGCGGTTGATTCGGGTCGCGTTGGCCGTTGTTGTCTTGGGGGTCTCCCTGGTTTCTTTGCAGCGGATCTTTTTTCGCAAGCGGATCGTTGTCAGGCTTGCGATTTTTCTGCGCTTCGATCACGCGCAGCCGGCGCGGAGCCGTGAGGACGATGTTGGGATTCGGAACCTTGTTGTCGGTCGCAGTCATGTGGTATTCGATCTCGTCGCCGACTTGCAGTTGCAGACTCTTCGGCGTGTAGCTGACTTTCTTCTGCAGGTTCCCTTGATGTGCGTTCGCTGCAGCAAAGCTTGCAATCGTTTGACTGAACGCAATCTTGTCGCCGCGCATTCCCAGCAGTTGAACCTCGATCAGACCAAAGTCCGGGTCCTGCGCCCGCACTTCGAACGTGATCGGCTGATCCCACGGGACGGTGATCTCGGTGGAGCTCGGCGCGAGGATGTCGATCGTCGGCGCTTCATCGCGATTGACTTTGACGGAATACGCGATCGGTTCGGGATTGTCGTCGCCCTGCTGATTGCGAAAGCGCAGCGCATAGCTCGCAAAGTCCGGCACCTCGCGCGAGTTCGGGTCTTTCCAGCCCAGCACCCACGAGCCGACGGTCATTTGGTCCGTGATCTTCATATTGGGGAAATTCGCCGGCTTGCCCGCGTTGTCGCGGAGTTCGATCCAGGCTTTTTTCAACGGCTGATTCGCCGTGCCGTGGATCGTGACGGTGGTTCCCTCGAGAGCTTCGACGTTGACCTCGCCTTGGCGAGTTTCGGGCGGTTTCTTGGTGTAAGCCGGGTACTTGTACTCAATCCGCTCGACGCCAATGTACGGTGCCGGAGCGACCGCGACGCGGTAGGTCTTGGACCGCGCGTCGCCAGCGGTGATGTAATACTCGAAGTCTTGCTGCAAGCCGGCCAACTCTCGGGCCGGGGCGACGACGCCGGGCTGCTTTTCCGACGGCACCGGCAGCAACGTCGTGTAGTTTCGCAGTTCATCGAGCTTGAGCTTGATCGGCTGTTCACGTTGTTGGCCATCGGCCGTGGTGTAATGCAGCGTGGCGGTTTCCTCTTCGTCGAGCCCTTCGATTTGCGCCGAAATCTTGACCGTTTTGCCGCGGTAGAGCTGCGCGCTGCCGGGTGTGACCTCGACAATTTGCACCCGGCTCGGAGCCGTCAAATCGGCCCAAGGCACAACGACGCGCGCGACCGTGCGGAAGGGATTCTTCGGCGACAGAACAAAATACAGCGCGAAACAAAACGTCAGACCGAGCAGCAAGTAACCCCAGCGGATCAGCGGCGCATGATCGACGGCGTGATCGACACTAGCGTCATTCACACCGCGCGCCGCTTGCTTGGCGATCGCGTCGTAAATCACCGACGGCAAGCGATCTTGTTCCGGACGCAGCGTCAGGTAATTAATCAAACTGTTTTTCAGCGACGGCTTGGTCTCCTCGATCGTGCGCGCCGCGTAGAGCGGGTTCACGCGATAGAGCACCAAGGGGAGCAGCGAGCGGACAAAGTACCAAAGAATTCCGCCGATCAATGTTAGCCAAAGAATCACACGTGCCCAAATTGGCAGCCCTTCGCTGACAACCCAATGATCGAGCAGCGTCGCGAGCAGAAAAAACACCAGCACGCCAACGACAAGCTTCAACATGCGCGAGCCGAATTCAACACTCTTTACTTGGGAGCGTGTTCGCTTGAGCTGCGCGTTGATGAGCGCTTCGCTGTTTTCGGATTCTAGATTTCGGGGCAGAGTCTCGGTCGCCATCACTTTGCCTCTTACAGAAGATTGCCGCAATCACCAGTCCGAATAGATGAGCTGCCGGACTGTTCCTCAATTATAGACGCATTTCGCCAGCTTAAGGGTTCCTCAAAACGGCCGAAATCTCGGAAAAGGGAGCGAAAACAGCCGCCAGGGTGTCACAATTCGCACAAAAAGGAGGAATCTGCCCAGGTTTTACCGCCCGGTTCAGGCAATTCAAGGGCTGATGCCCGCGCTTTTCCAATATCGATATTGTCAAAGAACGACCAATCACCAGACACACAAACGACCCGCGAATTCGGCGGGTGGGTGATCACCCGCGCGAATTCACGAGCTGCCGAGGTAATCCGTGGATCCGGCCATGCTGAACGTGATCAAGCCCAACGCTTCTGTCACGCAACGCTCACGGATTGTGATTCACGACTCGGCTCTGGCAGCGAATCGAGGAATGTAGCATCTCGACTCAAGCCGCGGAGTGCATCTTCGCACTCATGGAACGCCAGTACACTATAATCCGTGGCACAAAATCAACCCCCGAATTCAGAAAATATTTGAGGCGGGGCGAGAGTCGCTAACTTCTTACCCCGGCATCGCGGCCGCAGGCCACGATTTCTGGTTCTTTGGCCGTCCCGGACCCTTCGTAGGTTCGCTGGCCGTTGCTCGCGAGGGTCGTGTTTTTGAGCGCGATCTGATACAGCTCGCGGCCGACTGGCGTCGGATAATCGCCGGTGATGCAGGCCTGGCAGAGGTCTTTCTTGTCGAAGCTCAACGCCCGGGCGATCGCCTCGACGGGCAAGTACCGCAGCGAATCGGCCCCGAGTTGCCGCGCCATGTTGGCTTGGACTTCGGGTGTGAGGGGACCGCCCTTGAGGAATGGCGGCGCGAACAACTCGCCGATCGTCGACATGTCGATGCCGTAGAAACAGGGCGAGACAATCGGGGGACAGGCTACACGGACATGAATCTCGCGTGCGCCGCCATGCGTGCGCAGGCGATTGAGCAGGACCTTCATCGTCGTCGAGCGGACGATCGAGTCTTCGACTAGCAGCACGCGCTTGTCTTCGAGGATTTCGCGCAGCGGCGTGTACTTCGATTCGGCTTTTTGCCGGCGGCTGCCGCCCCCCTCGATAAAGGTTCGACCGCTGTAACGATTGCGGATAAGCCCTTCGAGCGAAGGGATGCCGAGTCGATACGCCATGGCATCGGCGGCAGCTTTGCTCGTATCAGGCACCGGCACGACAATCGTGTCTTCGTCGATCGGGACATCTTCGAGCCGCGCGAGTTCTTCGCCGAGCCGCTTGCGCGAGAGATAGACACCCTGCCCGTCCATCGTGCTGGCGACGTTGGCGAAGTAAATCCACTCGAAGAAGCAATGCGCTTTGCGCGGCGACGGCAGAAATCGCTCGATGGCGAAGCGGCCGTTGCTGATCGTGATCATTTCGCCCGGCGCGAGCGACTTGATACTTTCGGCTTGGAAGCCAAGATTCAGCAGCCCGACGCTCTCGCTCGTCGCGGCGAAGAGATTTCCTTCCTTGGCATAAACCAGCGGACGCAAGCCCAGCGGATCGCGCACGATCGCCATCTCACCCTGGGCATTCAAATAAACCAAGTTGTACGCGCCGTCAAAGTTCTTGCAGACTTCGTGGAACAAGTCCACCAGGTGATTGTGCTTTGGCGAGTGCGGCTGCGGCGCGTTGTATTCCGCCGACGAAAGCCGGCGGCTTAGGGCGTGTAGGATGATTTCTGTATCGTTATCGCGCGAGAGATGGCTGTCGCCCGTTTCGAGGAGTTCGTCGCGAAGCGCGGCGTAGTTCGCCAGTTGGCCGTTGAAGGCAAAGCTGAACCACTTCGATTTTTGTAGGTGCTCGCGCTCAAACGGCTGGGCGTAATTGATGTCCTCCGCGCCGCAGGTCGCGTAGCGCGTATGCCCAATCGCCGCGCACCCAGCGTACTCCTGCATCAAGCTCTCGGCCTTGCCGCGATGGCTGAGCCGAAAAACCTCGGTCACGGAGCCGAGACCCTTGAATGTCTTGAGAATCTGGTTGCGGTTGGGGTTGTAGGTCGTCATGCCGGCCGACAATTGGCCGCGGTTTTGCACATCCAACAGCATCCGTGGCATCAGCCGAGACGCCGCATCTGGGCCAGGGTCGGGACACAGCGGGCTGCGTTCGCCCGGCAGATGATAGATCGCCGCCAGACCGCATTCGTGATGAAGTTCGCTCATACGGGCAAAGGCCGCCGAATCGAAAAGAGGCAGAGACATCGCCCCCGAAAATCCAGATCGAGGCGACAAGATCTATTTTACGAAAACAGGCTACGGTTCACAATGAGTCGCATGTTTGTGTCGCTAGGCTGAAACTCTTTAGCTTTTGCTCCCGAACCGTTATCCTTGGAAACACGGCAACCCGCCGCAATTGTTCTCGTTACCAAGCTCCAGCTTGGTCTGAATCACTCGTTACCGAGCCCCAGCTTGGTAACGTGAACTAGAGCAGACTCTGAATAAAAGTTTCGACTATAAACAATGCCCGACCTGCTTCGTCAAGAAATTGCCCACGCCGCGCACACCCTGATCGTCAAGGTCGGAACACGCGTTCTCACTGCGCCCGATGGAACGCTCAGCCAAGAACGGATTGCGCAGCTCGCTCAGGAAATCCACGAGGTTCTCGACAGCGGACGAAAGCTGGTGCTGGTCAGTTCCGGAGCCGTGGGTGCTGGCATGGGGCAGCTTGGTCTCAAGAAACGCCCGACGGACTTGGCGCAACTGCAAGCCGTCGCCGCCATCGGGCAGACGTACTTGGTGCAGACCTACGACCGCGAGTTTCGCCGGTTTGGACGGCACGCGGCGCAGATTCTGCTCGTGGCCGACGACTTGGATCATCGAACGCGATACCTGAATATCCGCAACACGATCTTGAACCTGCTCGAACTCGGCGCGGTGCCGATCATCAACGAAAACGACACGGTCAGTGTCGAGGAACTGCGTACCACGTTCGGCGACAACGATCGCCTCGCGGCGATGATGACGAACCTGATCCGCGCACCGTTGATGGTGCTGTTGTCGGATGTGCAAGGGCTGTACAACGGCGATCCGTCGCTGCCCGAATCGAAAATCGTCCACACCGTGCCGAAAATCGACGACGGCGTCTATGCCATGGTCCGGGACAAGCTCACCGGCCTCAGCAAAGGGGGCATGGCGAGTAAAATCGAAGCGGCTCGCATCGCCACGACCGCCGGCGAAAACGTGATCATCACCAGTGGTAAGGTTCCCGGCGCGCTCAAAAAGATCATCGACGGCGAAGTCGTCGGCACGCTGTTCCTCGCCCAGGGAGGCACGTTGCCGGCATGGAAACGCTGGATCGGCTTCACCGCGCAGACTCGCGGCATTCTCACGCTCGACGACGGTGCCCGCAAAGCCGTCGAACGCGACGGGCGCAGTCTTCTCGCCATTGGCATTCGCGAAGTCGCGGGCGACTTTCGCAAGGGCGACGTCGTTTCGCTTCGCGATCAGTCAGGCTACGAGTTCGCTCGGGGTTTGTGCAATTATGCGCATGATGAGCTGCAAAAAATCCGTGGTCTTCGTACCGAGCAAATCGCCGCCGCGCTCGGCTCGCATCCGCATGATGAAGTGATTCACCGCGACAATTTGGCTCGCACGAGGGCGGATGAAAAATGACTTTAGTAGCCCGCGGCGTAAGCAAGGGAGAAAGGTATCACTGAAAACTCCCTTGCTTACGCTGCGGGCTGCTAAAATACTGCTGCCGGATACGATTCTCTTCTCCCTTTATTCTTCCGCTGAATGTCGTCCGCCTTTTGGGAATGCCTGATTATTCTTTTGCTCGTCTTGGGCAACGGCATTTTCGCCGGCGCGGAGATCGCCATCATCAACGCCCGCAAGGGCCGGCTGCGGCAATTGGCCGACGCGGGCGACACCGGCGCGCAAAGCGCTCTGGACCTTGCCGCAGACCCGAATCGATTCCTGCCGACAGTCCAAGTCGGCATCACGCTCCTCGGCATGTTCGCTGCCGCCTACGGCGGACAGACGTTGGCTCTCAAGCTCGAAGCGGTGCTTAAAGAGGGCAGCTGGCAGTTCCTGATCGATAACGCCGCTGGCATCGCGCTGAATTTCGTCACGCTTTGTATTGCGACCGTCTCGCTGATCTTTGGCGAGCTCGTGCCGAAGCGGCTCGCGCTGCGGCATGCCGAACGGTTCGCGCGGCTTGCCGCGCCGATCATGACAGTTATTTCCACCATCGCGCGGCCGTTCATCTGGATGATGGGCAAGGCGACCAATGCCGTGCTCTTCGTCCTCGGCGTGCGCGGCCAAGATCAAAGCAGCGTCTCGCTCGATGACATCGAGCACCTGATCGGCACCGGGACTGCCGAAGGCCTCGTCGAACCGGTGGAACAACGCGTCGCGCTCGAAGCCCTCCGGCTCGGCGAACGCAAAGTCCGCGACGTCATGCGGCCGCGCATCGATCTGGACGCGATCGACGCCGACACGCCCCCGGACGAAGTTCTCGGCGCCGCGATCATGGCCGGCTTTTCGCGCTTGCCCGTCTATGAAAAAGACCTCGATCATATTCTCGGCTATGTTCACATCAAGGACATCTTCCGTCAACAATACATGGGCTGGCCGCTGGAACTTCGCAAAATGCTCCGCCCGGCGCTGTTCGTGCCCGAGACGATGCCGCTCGACCGGCTGCTGCATCTCTTTCAAGAGCAGCAAAACCAACTCGCCGTCGTGCTCGATGAATTCGGCGGAACCGAAGGCATGGTCACACTCGAAGACGTACTCCAAGAGCTCGTCGGCGACATCCACGACGACCGCAATCAATTAAAGGAGCAACTCGTTGTTCGCCGCGAAGACGGTTCGATGCTCATCGATGGGACGCTGAGCATGAGCGACTTGCACAAGGAACTGGAATTCAAACAACAACCGGGCGATGAAGACCGCGGTTACAGCACGATCTCGGGCCTCGTCCTCGACGAACTCGGCCGCATCCCCAAGATCGGCGAGAAAGTCACCTGGCGCGGATACAAGCTCGAAGTCGTGGACATGGACGGGCAACGCATCGATCGAATTCTCCTGAGTGTTCTCCCGAAAGACACGAAACCGACGGACTAAGCGAACTCTCCGCTCCGCGTCGCGTCAGTGCTAAACTTACTGTTTAGCGGCGACTCGAAGAGGAGCATTCAACGCATCACTGCGTATCCGCCTGCGGCATCGGCTGACTAAACGCTTCCTTCATCCCGGCTTCAATCTCCGCCGGCGTCAGATCCTTGAGGTGCGTCGCCAGCGACCACTTGTGACCGAACGGATCTTGGATCACGCCGTAACGGTCGCCCCAAAACATAACCATCGCCGGCATCACAATCGTCGCCCCGGCCGCAACGGCCTTCTCCATCGCCTTGTCAACGCTCGGCACATACTGGTGCAGCGTGACGGGCGTTCCCTTGAGTCCCAGCGGCGACTGCGACACCCCGCCGCAGTACTCTTTGAAGTCATCGGCCATGAAGACAATCGCCCCGTTGATTTTCATTTCGCCGTGCATGATCCGCCCATCAGGCGAAGGCATGCGACCCAGCTCTTCGGCTCCAAACGCCTGCTTGTAAAAATCCATCGCCGGCCCGCAAGGATCGCAAACAAGGTGCGGAATCACGCCGGTACGCAGTTGCTCGTTCATCAGAAACTCCCGTTGAAAAAAAGTGTGTGCTGTGGTTCAGCGACGCGTTCTAGGGACTCCAGCCAAGCGGGAACGCCATCCTAACAAATAACCGTTGCCTATTGGTCGCTTGAACGACGGCCGAATCGACAAGTCGTACGACGGACTTCCAACCGTCGAACATTTCTTTCGTACGACGGACTTCCAGTCCGTCGAAATCCGAGCCATCTGCGACGGACTGGAAGTCCGTCGTACAGGGACGATCAAGCGACCTTCATCTGCCAAAAACCGCCACGCGCATCGTCGCAAATTTTTTTCTGTTGCCTCGAGGCAACACCCAGGAAATCCTCGCGATTTCCCCGCAAAACGCGGGGAAACAGCTGAAAAAACGCGCAAAAAAATCAAAAAAAGCGCGAAAAAATCAAAAAAAGAACGAAAAAAAACGAAAAAAATCAGAAAAAAACGCGCCCTGATGCGCGCACTTTGGGCGCGCCTCCGGCACCTCGAAATCGCATCATTCCCGCGGGGAAACCCCGTTTTCTGTCTCGACACTCGGGCCGTTGTGGTGCGCGCCAACAGCAATTTTGCTGTTGCGCTAAAAGGCAACACTCGCGGGGCTTTTTCAGTCGTCCAGCGTCTGCTCCCTTGTAGGTCCCGCGGTCCTCCGCGGGACCTAGGGCGGGGAGCAACCGACGCTTCCGGTATTGTCCTCCTGCGTCACCAACCGCCGTGCCAGGTCCCGGTCGGAGACCGGGACCTACAGGTCACCCTCCCCTTTCAGTCCCGTGGAGAGTGCGCCATCCTCCAATCGACCACACCCCCTGGCCCAAAATCAAACCCCTTTGTTGACGAGAAGCAAAAAAAAGTTTGGCAGCCTTGTAGGTCCCGCTGTCCTCAGCGGGACCTTGGGGCGGGAGCAGACGAATGATCATTAAACAACGTTCGTCGTCAAACGGCGCTCCAGGTCCCGCTCGGAGAGGCGGGACCTACAGTTCCGTAGCCAAGTTGGCAAGACCTTGGACGCTTCGCACGTGCCCCGTGCCACTGGCTCGGCCAGTGAATTTTACACGCGGGCAAAACGTCCTCCTGAGCTTGTCGTCATTCGTCGCTCGGCGTCAAGGTTTCAGCCCCGAAGGGGCGGCCTAGCTCAGCCCAGGGTGAGCAAAGCGAACCCTGGGTCGGTAGTGATTGAAAACCGCCAGCCCTTAAAGGGGCGGCCTAGTTTCACTTCAGGTGCGCCAATCGATTCCTAAAGAAACTAGAGTTTGCCAACCCCAGGCAAACTCCTGATAAAGACAGGATCGCCGGGTGTCCAGGGGCGAACACGTGGTACTCCGCGCCTATAAGACAATGAGCCCCCAGCTTGCGAGGACATGGAACTACACAACAACAGGCGAACCAAGGTCCAATGTCTGGGGGCGGCGCGAGTACGCTCCGACCCCAGCAACCCGCTCCGAGCCGACTACCAAGCTTTGACGATCGCCGTCTGCATTTGATAGTCGTACGGTTGCGTCTCTGACACGGAGAATTGCCAGTAGTGCAGGAAGTACCAGTCGCCGACGATTTGGAAACGGGTGCCGGGGCCAATGCCGACCGTGGTCGGGCCGGCATCTTCGAGCGGAACGTCGATCGCGCAGTTGACGTAGAACACCAAATCGCCGAAGGCCACGTCATGCGGCGTGAAGTAGCGGCCGACGGCCACCGCTGTATTCAAGACGGTCTGGCCGCTCGCGTCGTTCGTGGGAACGACCAAGCCCAACCCGCCGCGTACGACCCAGGCATCGCACGGGTTGTACCAGAAGGAATAGCGCGGGTTGATATACGACCGTCCTCCGCCCGTTTCGGGTTCGCCCGTCGGCGTGTTCACGCCCAGGGTGAACAACTGGGTGGCGGCTTCGTTCTCGGAGAGCAGGAAGGAACCGGCAACCTGCAAGTCGCCAAAGTCGGATTGGTAGCCTTGAGTCGGGTCGAGCGTGCCGTTGGATTTCACGAAGGGGGCGTTGACATACATTTCAAACCGGCGGCTGAGCGGCAGAAATGCGGCAACGTCCGCACCGTACCCATCGCCGCCGTAGGGCTGGTTCAAGTTGTGCTGATAGGTGGTGTTGACCAGGCCGAGGCGATAGAAGTTTCCTTCGAAGGCCCCGAGCCAGCCGTGGCGCGGCGTCAGGCCGCATTGACCTGCGGGTCCGCCGGCCCAAGCTTCGTTCCAACCTTCGCTGAAGAAGGTGTCGCACGTCAGCGGCCGCCAACACTTCGCGGGGCCGTGCAGGGACTCGTAAGCCGTTTCGCAACAGCTGTCGCAGACCAGGCGACTGTAGTTCTGTCCACAACCGCAGTTGCCACAACTGCAGCTGCCACAGCTCACATTGGTAAGGACGTCGTTCAATTCGCCATTGCCCGAGCTAGCGAAATTCGACGAGGCCAGCGTCACATAGTCGGACAAAGATTGTGAGCCGGCGGGATTCCAAGAATCAACGCGAGAATGATCAGCCCCGAGGACAAGTTGCCCATTCAAGGCAAGCGCGGCGAGGCCAAGGCAAGTCTTCGCAACGAGTGTCCCAAGGCGCTGGCTAATACAGTCGAGCACTGAAAACATCCTTGTTTCGAGTGGAAAGATCACTTGTTATCAGAACATATCGTCGGGTTTCAAATCAGCATTGAGGTGATATGCCCGCCACCGTTGAACGAGTCTTATCCAACACGGCCTGTGACCGGGAGAAAGCATTTAAGCCGCACAGTTTAACAGGGAAAAATATTCAAATCGTCCATTGATTCATGCAACCATTCTCGTTGCTGAATTCGCCGGTGCCATGTGCAATATTCCTCCGCGTGCTACTCGCCCGAAGAACGGGGCTCAAAAACATTCCCTTCCCCGGAGTGATTGGTCCTTGGTCTGTCCCGACTCCGTTTTCGATGGTGCCTGGGGTCGAACACGTGGTACTCCGCGCCTGCAAGACTGTGAGCCTCCAGCTTGTTCGATGAAAGCTGGGGGCTGCGCGAGGACGCATCGACCCCAGCCACCTGCCGAGCGGCATTTGGAGTTGTATGAGGAGAATGCATCGGCCAAGTGATTCGGGTAGTGCTAATCTCGTAGAATTCGACGGGATTAAACTGTAGCATCGAATTTAATCCCATCGAATTCGATGGGATTAAATTAGACGGCGGGTGGCTGCTCTGGCAGCCTGCGGCGCAGCGGCTCGGCGGGAGCCTCGCCCTCCCAAGGCCGGATGGGCGGTGTCCATAAAATACCCGAGGGCCGGGAACGAATCCCCGGCCCTCGGGGCAGTTACAGCACGTTCAGAATCTGCTCGCGCAGGTTCTTGTCGCCGAGGACGATGTTGAGTTTGCTGTTGGCCGCGACCTTTTCCAGGGTCTCGAGCTCACGCAAGCGCATCAACGTCGGGTTGTCGGCCAGCAGCTTCGCCGTGTTGGCCTGGCTGCGCATCGCGGCCGTTTCTTCGCGGCGCGCGATCAGGTTCGCCTCGGCCGCCTTCTTTGCCTCGGTCACGCGGTTCATCAGGTCCTTCATATCACCCGGCAGGATGACATCGCGGATGCCGACGGCGATCAATTCGACGCCGAACTGCTTCGCGCGAGTGCGGACCATGTCGGCTAGTTCCGTCGCGACGCCGTCCTTGTCGGTCAAGAACGCATCGAGTTCCCGCGCGCCGATGATCGCCCGCAGCGCGAGCTGCGCCTCGCGGTACAGCGTCTGCCGGACGTCATCAACAACGCTGACCGCCGCGCGGACATCGCTGATCCGATAAGTGACGACCGCATTGAGGCGCAGCGTGACCTTGTCGAGCGTCATGATGTCCTGGCCGGCGACGTCGAACATTGCTTCGCGCAGGTCTTCCTGGACGAACTTCACCCGCGCCATGTTCTTCCAGAACGCGTAACGGCCCGGCGGCAAGGTCGCCGTGTAGTCGCCGTCGAGGAACAACACGCCCGCGTGCTGCGGCGGGACTTCGGCAAACTCCAGGACGCTCTCGGCCAGCGGCGACATGGCGATCACGCGCAGGTCCGGGTGCTCGAAGCGCACGGTGCGCGCGTCGATGACTTCGACGCGCACGTCGCGAAACGCCGTCCAGTAGGCGTACAAGCCCGGCGGCAGGATGTGGCTGAACCGGCCATCGACCCAGACGAGCGCGCGTTGGTAGTCCTTGAGGTCAACCACCACGGCGCGGCCCGCGAGCGCGCCCGAGCGCACGATCAAGTCGAGCTTCTCGTGCGCGAGCCACGGCGCGCGCAGCGAGACGACCTCGACGCGAACCTTGCCCAGCGGGTCCACGAACCAGTGCCGGCCGGCGTTGAGCAGCCCGACGAACTCGCCGTCGCGGAAGTAGAGCCCGATTTCGTCACGGCGGATGCGAACGGTCTTGAAGAGGAGGATGTTCATGATTTGCCCCTTTGGAATTTAGTAGCCCGACGCGTAAGCGAGGGAGTGAAAAAAATTTGATTCAATCGGTTGGGTGGCACTTCCTGACCAACGGGAAGGAAGTGGTTTTCCTGTCAACCCGCCACACCCTTCCCGTTGGTCAGGGTGTGCCACCCCTTGAGATGCTTTCAAAAACGACACCAGCGTCGCTGGAAATATTCACAAAAAAGCCGTTGGAGGCGGGCGAAACATTGATCCCACATACCGGTGCGGAGTGCGCTTCAGTCGGAACTATTCGCGGCGTTGAGTTGGCTGCGCACGCGGTTCGCTTTCGAGCGATGCTCGATCGCGAAGCCGCGGCATTGGTTCGTCGTGGCCGCAAACTCGTTCCGACGGCATCCGCGCACTGCAGAGCACCGTCAAGTGTTGCCGTTCGTTCGCCGCGCGTCGCAATGCGACGCGTGAACAAGCGAAACGGCAGATCGTTGTTGGCCCGCCTCCGCGGGCCGTGGTAGACGCTTGCGCGTCTGGTCAAACACGATTTACAGTCGTGTGAGTCGGTACGGGAGTCGAACCCGCGACATCCAGATTCGTGGTCTGGTGCTCTACCATTGAGCTAACCGTTGGCGGACGTTGCGGCTATCGTTACAACCCATGTTCGGAACGCACGGAAGACAATCGCAGGACGAGTCTCGTGCGCCGCTGGTCGGATGGCCGCAGCAACCTTGCTTTAGAAGTCCAAAATTTCCACCCGACGCGTAAGCGAGGGACGGCCGGCTTTAGTAGCCCGCAGCGTAAGCAAGGGAGTGACAAGACGTTCGACACTCCCTTGCTTACGCGTCGGGCTGCTAAAAACAAATTCAGACTTCAAAAATGTCCTTGCCAGGAATTGAACCTGGTCCTCGACCTTCGCAGGGTCGGATGCTGATCCGGTACACTTCAAGGACAGTGTTTTTCGTTCCCTTGCTTACGCTTCGCGCTTTCGTTCGTTCTCCTTTGCTTACGCGTCGGGCTGCTATTCGTATTGCCTCGCCGAGGAGTCGAACCTCGTCTCACAGTTTCGAAGACTGCGGTGCTCATCCGTCACACTCGCGAGGCGTTTTTTTCTTTAGCAGCCCGACGCGTAAGCAAGGGAGTGTCGCGTGTTTTGCACTTCCTTGCTTACGCTGCGGGCTGCTATTGCTCACTGGGTTGTGAAGGAATCGAACCTCGGCGTCAGCCACTCTGCTTCTTTAACGACAACGGTGTTACAAACCGCCGCAGAGAACACAACCCGATTGTCTTTGTCTTTAGCAGCCCGCGGCGTAAGCAAGGAAGTGTGACGCGTCTCAATCCCTTGCTTACGCCGCGGGCTACTATTGGGATAGCTCCTCAACAAAAAAAGCCCGCGGTCACTCGGGTGACCGCGGGCTGGAGTAGCAAATGCTATTCACCAAGCCAAGGAGTCACCCATACCACCGACGACGGAAGTAATAACGATACGATTCGGGCCGTTGAGCCGTGGCGGTTCGTATTGGATTCAAATTGTCGCGTTGGAGTTGCATGATGCTTCGGTAACGTCGTTGGGGAACAAGTTCTTCTTTAGAAGTCGGAATTGTTTGTCAAAAGATCAGACGCCTGGACACGAAAAAGGTTCGGAAAAAAGTTTGACAATTGTCGGGCAAGAACGACGCGGCGCAAGCCTCGCCCTCTCAAAATACTCCCTTGCTTACGCGTCGGGCTGCTATCCCCGAATAATCTCGGCCATGCACTCAGCCAGTTTTTCTGGCGTGCAGACGAGGATGTCCATCCCAACTTTGCGGCACTTGCCCGCCGTCGATTTATTGTACGATGGCCGGGCGTCGTAGCCGAGCGCACCGAGTCCGACCATGCGCAAGCCGCTGTCGGCCATGAGGCGTGTTTGCGCGACGAGATCGCTTTCGGCGCGGCCTTCGTAAAAATCGGTGATGAGGACCACGATGGTGCGTTGCGGTTGGCGCACGAGTTCGTTGGCGTAGACGAGAGCTTGCGTGATGTCGGTTCCGCCGCCGAGGTTGATCGACAGCAGCACATCGACCGGCTGCCCGACTTTGTCGGACAGATCAACGATCTGCGTGTCGAACAGGACGAGCGAAGTCTTGACCGCCGGCAGCTCGGCGAAGATCGACGCCATCACGGCCGAGAAGATCGCGCTCTCGAGCATCGAGCCCGATTGATCGACAACGACGATGATGTGCCACGGTTTTTTCTTGCGCTCCGCGGCGTAGAAGAACATTTGGTTCACGTGCAACTTGCCCGATGCGAGATCGTAGTTTTGCAAATTGCGGCGGATCGTCGTTTTGAGGTCGAGGTTGCGAAAGACGCGCCGCGGCGAGTGGCGATCCTTGCGCAGCGCGCCGGTGATCGCCTGCTCGACTTGGACTTGCATCTTGCGTTTCAGTTCCTGCACGACCTGGTCGATGATCTTGCGCGCGAGGACACGCGTTTTGGGATTGAGCAACTCGCGATGCGTCAGCAGCGTCTTGACCAGTTCCAGATTCGGCTCGATTTTCTCGAGCAATTCCGGCTTTTCCATCAGCTCGGCGATCCCGCGGCGGCGGATCAGCTCGCGCTGCATGACCTCTTTGGATTGCTGCGGAAACAGTTCGTTCACCGCATCGACCCAGTCGGGTACGGTGAACTGCGAAGCGCCGCGGCCGCCTTTGCGGGACGAAGAGCGTCCCGCGGCTTGGCCTTCTTCTGCGCATGGCTCAAACAGGTAGCCGACCAGTTGCTCGACGCGTTCGGCTTCGGGTTCGCCGCCGCGGCAATTGATGCCGTGCTGCTCAGCTTCCTTGCCGAGGACCAGCCGCCAACGCGCCAGGGTATGGGGATCGTTCATTGAAATAATTTCGAGTGAGGGTCTTATCCTGGTACTGTTCCACAAGCAAACACAGCTCATTCCAAGACCCTAGGAGTTGAGCATGCTGGCGATAGGCAGAAGAATGAAGACAAGAGAATAAATCAAGAATATTCTCCTGCTTTCATTCTCCTGTCTTCATTCTTCTGCCGTTTTCTGCAGACTTGAAATCTTCTTTTGCTTGGAAATTCGTTCTAGTTTTCTCTTGCGATGTAATAGCATGTTGTTAAGCATCAAAGCGGCCAATCTTTCAACGCCGCGGCAACCGCTTGATCCAAGCGCGCGACCAATGCTGTCGCGCCGAGACTGCCGCTCATCTGTCTTACTTCCTTCGCCGACGACAACCCATACCGCTTCGCCACATTCGCCGCGAGCGAATCACGATGCGGCGGCGCGAGTCGCTCGAACGCCGCGC
>JBGSSS010000067.1:0-32941 GCA_041736895.1 Pirellulales bacterium | reverse complement strand
GCAAAGCACTGTTTTGATACTCAGCTAAACGTTGTTCGCCGGACTGATCGGGGGACGTTCTGTTGTATGTACTGATTTCGTTACATTCGTATATGAACGGGCAATCTTTGTAATGTAGTACGTTCCATACAATCTGGTTGTATTTGTCTCGCAAATATGTTATCATACATACCTCGGTTATGTTTGCTGGCTGCGAACTTCCGACTTTCCCCGAATTGCTGCTACTAACAGCAATCGGGGTTTTTTATTCAATCTACGGTTAGCGGTAACTGGCCTAGCTCCTGTGCCCTCTTGATGATGCGACTCAATCCCCCCTGGGTAAACTTTGTGTTTCGTGCTGTCACCAATCCAGCTTCATCGAGAAGCCGGGCAATTTCCTCCTGACAAATCCCGAGACGCGAGTAATCGAGAATCCTATCTAAGATTCCTGTTCTAACGTAGTAGTCAGCGGCGTAAGCTGTCCGGCCCTTGTTATTACAACGGGCATCAAATAGAGCCATGAGTAGGTCTCCCTGTATAGAGGATACGGGGCAAGAGAAACCTATAGTATAACATATAATAATAGAATGTATATAGCATACAAAAATATATACACGATATATACTATCGTTTCAAATCAAAGTAACCCTGCATCCAATCAAGTGCCTCGAATAGCGGGGAGTAGCTTTCGAGTGAAGCAGTAATATAATGGCGAACCACATCTCTTTCTTTGTGGCCTAGATACTGTTTCACAATAACCGGATTACTCGGGAACTGGTTTTGCAAAGTCTGTGCCCCGGTATCCCGCAAAGCTGAATGCCCTTTGCCCGCCCCTGTAAAACCGATTTTCTTATTGAGTCGGAAAAAGGATCTACCGATGCAATCTGTGTTGCCGGTTTTCTTGTCGAGTGTTTCTGTTACCAACGGCCCGCCCCGTTCATCGAGTAGCATGAATTTATTGCTTTTGGAATCTGTCATTTCCTCTTGCAATAGTTCGTATGTCAGCGGCCACAACTTATGGCATTGCGGCGAACCCGTTTTTTCGCGTTTGCGATTCAGAACCCATTCCCCGTTATGCTGAATTAGATGATCGTGCTGAAGTTTCGCAATGTCGCCAGCCCTGTAGCCCGCATTAAGTCCTAGGAGCAGATACAAAGAATTGCGATATGACTTGCGTGCAAATTTGTGCTTTTCAATCGTCGCATTCCAAAGCGTTTTGACTTGTTCCAATGTGAACGGGTGCGGAGTCGGGTCAGGTAACGAAACTTTTGCAAAATTCCGGCCTACGACGCGAGGCATCGTAGCGATACATTCACGTTCAAAAGCCCATTCTAGGAATCTTCGCAGTTGTGCTAATCGCCCCTTTGCCGTGTATGCCGAGCATTCACCTTTAGCAACGAAGTTTAACTGGCAGTCCCTGTAAAAATTGAGCAGTTGCCCGAATCGTTTTGGTTCTGCATTGTCGATGATTGTCAGACCGTATTTCTCTGCGAAGCCCTTGAAATCGTCGAGACTGTTTTTCACTCCCCGGTAAGTCGTTATTGCTTTCTCGCCCGACGTTGCGGATCGACGATATTCGGCTAGGTATGCGTCTAGCAGTTCGTTTACCGTCGATTGTCCCCCGGCGATATGAAACGATGCGGGGAGTTCAGCAGAGAACTTGCTGTAATCAACAGCAAACGGGGCAAGAGTATTAGGGGAGATTTGCTTCAGCGGTAACTGAATATCTAGCGGTTTCCGCACTGGCTGTACTGCAATCGCGGGGAGTTCTTTTGCAGTCGTTCCCCAGTCCCCATTAGGAGAATCAATCCGGCGTTTGATGGCTAGCCATTCGGTCAAAGCAGCTAGATAACCCTCCTGGTCATCTTCGCCGTTGCAAAGCCCGCCCGTTGCGAGATAATAGGTTTTGCCCTGGTATTTTTTCCGCCAGCACTTGCGAGTAGGATACCAAGAGAGAATGTGTTTCAGTTGTTTTGGCATGGCCGAAATTCCTTGTGAAACTGGCTTAGCAATGAGCGAATGTTTTGTTGGGGATACGCGGTCTTTGCTCGCGTACTATGCTTGCCAAGATCATAGACAACCGTAGCCCCAAAAGCAAGTTTTTGGTATACCAACTGAATACTTGCTATTTCCAATTACAGAAAATTTGCCGATTTGAACGAATGCCATAAGTCCTTACTGCTCCCGTAGTTTAATGGATAAAATAGGTCTTTCCTAAAGACTTGATGCGGGTTCGATTCCCGCCGGGAGTAGCTCTTTCAAACTTTCCTAAAGACTAGGTCGTTGGTTCGAATCCAATCGGGGGTACTAGTTAAGGCCGTTCCCGTAGTAACGTCTCTCCTTGCGCGTGTGATGCTCCCACAGAATTCCCACTGTGGGCATGAGCTGATACCTTCCTCGAACACGCGCAACAACCCGTTAGAATGATTCTCTCACCTTCCGCACTTCATTTACTACTCTGCATAGGAATAACATGACACGTCGATTTTTGCTGATTGCCGTCGCTGCTGTGTGGAGCGCTTTGCATGGGATGGCAATTCATGCGGCTGACACGGTGTCAGCAAAGGCAACTGCGAAGCCCAACATCGTCCTCATCTTCGCCGACGATCTAGGTTACGGCGAGCTTGGCTGTTATGGCCAGAAGAAAATCAAAACGCCGGAGCTCGACAAGCTGGCGGGCGAAGGGATTCGCTTCACACACTTCTACACCGGCTGTCCTGTCTGCGCGCCGTCGCGCTGCGTCCTCATGACGGGCAAGCACATGGGCCACGGTTACATTCGCGACAATCGCGAAGTCAAAATCAACGGCTTTCAAGGCCAAGAACCGATCCCGGCCGAACTGAAAACGATCGCCAACGTGCTGCAAGACAACGGCTACGCGACCGCGGCGTTCGGCAAGTGGGGCCTCGGCCCGCCAACGTCTACCGGCGACATCAACAAGCATGGGTTCGATCTCTTTCGCGGGTATCACTGCCAGGCGCACGCGCATTCGCATTACCCCAAGTTCATTTTCAAGAACAGTGAGATAGAAACCCTGCCGGGCAACGACGGAAAGAAAGGAACGCAACTGACGCACGACATCTTTGAGCAGTCGGCGCTGGAGTTCATCGAAACGAACCGGGACAAACCGTTTTTCTTGTACCTGCCGGTGACTTACACGCACGTCGCGTTGCAAGTCGATGAAACAGACCTGGCCGAGTATCGCGGCAAGCTCGGCGACGATCCGGCGTACGAAGGCAAGTCGTACCTTCCGCACCCCACGCCGCATGCGGCCTATGCCGCGATGGTCACGCGCCTCGACAAAACCGTGGGCCGCGTGCAAGCGAAGCTCCGCGAGTTGAACCTCGACAAGAACACGCTCGTCATCTTCACAAGCGACAACGGCCCAACGCATGGCCGTGTCGGCGGCGCCGATTCGGCGTTCTTTGAATCGACTGCTGGTCTGCGCGGGGAAAAAGGGAGCGTCTACGAAGGCGGCATCCGCGAGCCGTTCATCGCCTGCTGGCCCGGCAAAATCCCTGCGGGCAAGGTCACCGACCAACGCGGGATCATGTACGACTTGTTCCCGACGTTCTGCGACGTCGCCGGGATCAAGCCGCCGACGGGCCTCGACGGCGTTTCTCTATTGCCGACGCTAACGGGACAAGGAACGCAACCGCAGCATCCGTACTTGTACTGGGAATTCGCCGGCTACGGCGGGCAACAAGCGGTGCAGCAAGGCCCGTGGAAAGCGGTGCGGCAAAAGATGCAGCAGGGCAAAAAAGTTACGGAGCTCTACAACCTGGCCGACGATCCAAACGAAACGAAAGACGTCGCCGCGGAGAATCCGAAGGTAGTCGCGGACCTCGAAGCGGTGATGGTCAAGGAACACACGCCGAGCGAGCTGTTCCCGATCTTCGCCCTCGATGGCAAAAAGCCGATGGCCGGCCGGCCTGTGCCGAAAGCCGAGTAGCCGCAAAAATACAAATGCAATTTTTGCCGCAAGAAAAGCAAAGAGAGCAAAAAAAAATGCAAAAAACTTTCTTCCGTCACCTAACTTTTACCTGGAGCAAGATCATGGCAAAGGATCGTGTTTTTGAGTTGTGTGATATCGTGCGTGAGACAAGTTTTGCAGTTCATCGTTGGTTTGGGCCGGGATATTTAGAAAAAATTTACGAAAACTCGCTCTTCAATCGATTGACGAAACAAGGCTTGAAAGTTCAGCAGCAAGTTCCCCTTTCTGTGCATGACGAAGATGGCACGATCGTGGGCGTTTACGAAGCGGACTTGATGGTAGAAGATTGTCTGCTCATCGAAATCAAAGAGACGAGTGCCTTGCATGATCGGCATGTCGCTCAGCTGCTTGGCTACCTACGAACCACGAGAATCGAACACGGTTTGCTCATCAACTTCGGCGAAGAGAAACTCAAGATCAAAAAGTACTTCCTCTCCAAGAATCGCTGGACCACAAACGATTAACTTTTTTCTTCTTCTTTTGCTTTTCTTGTTTTTCTTGCGGCAAAATTGCATTTGCCTTTCCCATGAACCAACAATTTCTTGATCATTTTTCGGCGCAGCTTGTCGAACTCAAAGCCGCCGGTCTCGAAAAGCCCGAGCGCGTGATTGCCAGCCCGCAGAATGCGCATATCGCGGCGAGCGGGCGCGCCGATGTGCTGAACATGTGCGCGAACAACTATCTCGGCCTGGCCGATCATCCGGCCGTGATCAAGGCCGCGCATGCCGCGCTCGACCAGTGGGGCTTTGGCATGGCGAGCGTGCGGTTCATTTGCGGCACACAACAACCGCACAAAGTTTTGGAGCAGCGCCTGTCGAAATTTCTCGGCACCGAAGACACGATCCTTTACTCGTCCTGCTTCGATGCGAACGGTGGGTTGTTCGAGACCTTGCTCGGACCCGAGGACGCGATCATCAGCGACGAACTGAACCACGCGAGCATCATCGACGGGATTCGGCTCTGCAAGGCGCAGCGCTTTCGCTACAAGAACAACAATCTGGCCGACCTCGAAGCGAAACTCGTCGAAGCCAAGAACGCACGCTTCAAGATGATCGCCACCGACGGCGTCTTCTCGATGGACGGCATCATCGCGGACCTGCCGGGCATCTGCGAACTGGCCGACAAGCACAATGCTCTGATCATGATGGACGATTGCCACTCGACCGGTTTTCTCGGCAAGACGGGCCGCGGCACGCACGAGCATCACGGCTGCGTCGGGCGAATCGATCTATTGACCGGGACGCTCGGCAAAGCGGTCAGCGGAGGCAGCGGCGGCTACATTAGCGGCCACGCGTCGTTGGTCGCGTACCTGCGCCAGCGTTCGCGGCCGTACCTCTTCAGCAACTCGCTCGCGCCGCCACTCGTCGCCGGGTCGCTCGCGGCACTCGACCTGATGGAAGGCTCGACCGAACTCCGCGATCGCTTGATGGAGAATACGGCGTACTTCCGCACCGAGATCGTCAAGCTCGGCTTCACCATTATCCCCGGCGAACACCCCATCATCCCGATCATGCTCGGCGACGCGGCGCTCGCCGGCAAGATGGCCGAAGAGTTGCTCAACGAAGGCATCTATGTGATCGGCTTCTCGTACCCCGTCGTCCCCATGGGCAAGGCTCGCATCCGCACGCAAATGTCCGCGGCACACACGCGGGCTGATTTGGATTTTGCGCTAGCTGCGTTTGAGAAGGTGAAAACGCGGTTGGGAGTTTGAAAAGCTGAAAGCCCGCGGCGTAAGCCAGGGCGGAGTAAAGAATCTTGTTGAGCGAAGTTCGCAGTGTGCGTTAAACTAGTAGCTCGAAGCCCCTGCTCCGAGCGAAACGAATAAAGCGGGGAGCTTACGAAGCACGGCTTCGTGCATCGAACTCGGATACACTCAGGATCATCTTATGCGCGCCGGTTGCGGAATCATTGCTGCATTGCTTTTTCTCCTAGCGGCTCCACTTTACGCCGAAGAAAAGAATCCTGAAAAACCGGCCAAGCCCTGGCATGAGCTCGCCGACGGCGACCGCGTTGTCTTCATCGGCGGGACTTTCATCGAGCGCGAGGGGAACTACGGCTGGCTCGAGACGCTGCTGACCGTGGCCAACGCGCCGAAGAAAGTCACCTTCCGCAATCTCGGCTGGTCCGGCGATACGGTCTGGGGCGAATCACGCGCCTACTTCGGCAAGCCGCCCGAGGGTTACAAGAACCTGCTCGCGCTGGTCACCGAACTGAAGCCGACGGTCATCTACCTGAACTACGGCAACAACGAAGCCCATGCCGGGGAGGCGGGCCTTGTTGATTTCACGAAGCAATACAACAAGCTGCTCGACGACCTCACCAAAATCGGCAATCCACGGATCATCGTAATTGCGCCGCTGCCGTATGAAGCGGGCTTTAGCGGCTTCGATCCTGCGGAGTACAACAAGAAATTGGAGCAGTATCAGAATGTGATTAAGCAAACGGCGGAGGGGCGGAATCTTGGCTTTATTACTTGGGCTGATTTGGAACCATTTCCCAATACATTGACGATTGATGGCCAGCATTACGATTCCAAGGGCTACTACCTAATGTGGCAGCGGCGTTGCGACAACTTGCTCGCCGGCCCGACGAAGGAAGAAATCAACAAGATCAAGGAGTTGGTCCTCGCCAAAAACGAACTTTTCTTCCATCGCTGGCGGCCGGCGAACACGACGTACCTGACCGGCTTTCGTAAACACGAGCAAGGTCAGAACGCCAAGGAGATCGCCCAGTTCGATCCGCTGGTTGCTGCCAAGGAAGAAGAGATTTGGAAAGTGATTGCGACAAAATCCGAGGCAACAAAGCCGAGCGGCGAGCAGAAATGAATCCCTATCAATCCCCGCTGAACCTCTCGGACAATCCCAATGCCGAATTCCCTTGGCGGCGTTGGTTATTGATTGCCGGGTTGTTGGTCGTTGCGGCCGGGTTGATCACTCCGGCATTCATGAAGGCGAGACAGTCAGGTAGCTACGCTAGTCACTCGACGATGACTCAGCGACTGAGCCAAGACTTTGCGAGTGGTTGCGTCGAGTCCGCCAATGGAAGATTGCCGACGCATGTGACGACGAATCCTTGAATCGCTTGATTACGCTCTACGATTCAATATTTTCAATTCGTTGGTTCATGGAGCGGTCCCCAAAGTGGCCTGCTCACCCCGTGAGCAGGAATATGCAAGACTTTCCACGAGGGAGCTTCTTTTCCTAATAACACGCGCGTTCTTCCTTCTCGCGGGGCGAGAAGGCCACTTTGAAATGCCAAACGTCACTCTGCGTGATGCACAAAGCAGCCATTATCAATTGCTCAATGACAAGCTCAGCTTGCTTAGCTCAAACTCCGCCGGTGGCGGACATTCTGGATTCACCCACTGAATCACCTCGGCCCAACCGGCGCTCTCTTCGTCGTGCTGCAGATACCCGTGGATCGGTTTGACCGGAGCCCAGCCATCCTTCATGTGCAGACTTAGCACCGGATCGAAAAGCATCCCTTTCGTCACGGCATCGACATATTGCTCGATCTTCATCGCCGAGGCGTTCTTGCCATACCCGGGCAATCGGCTGGCTCCGACCATGCGCCAGAGCCGTTCTTCTTGTACCAGGAATCGTGCTTGATCCGTGAGGGCGTGGGCTAGGCCATGATGCTGATGGGCCGGATGCACCATGATATCCGCTCCATACAGCGAGTGCCCCGCGGGATTGTGATCGAGAAACGAACCGCCGGACGTTAGCACATCCCACGAGTCGTCGAGGTGAAAATCGCGCAGACTTAGCCGCAGCGTGAAATGAATCCCAGCAACCTCAGCGCGTTCATTGAGCGCCACGAACTGTCCCTGCGGAAAGACTTGGCAATGATCCGCAAGTTCCACGAGAGTGTAGGGTGTCTCGGTGGGATAGACCAGTTTGCAGATCTCGATGATCGCTTCGAAGTGAGCCGGCTCCACGAGACCGATTCGATAGTTGGCTGGAAGCATCGAGGCACCTGCTGGAGAACTTGTCGTGACGACATCGCCGCTCCGAAAATATAGCCCAAGGAATATCCCTTGGCGAAGAAACGAAAAAAGCCCGGAAATCCGGGCCTTGGCATGAGATCTACAAGCGGCGAAACTCTGCGATTAAAAAAATCACTACCCCCAGCGGGATTCGAACCCGCGTTACCGGACTGAGAACCCGGGGTCCTGGGCCTCTAGACGATGGGGGCGCACAGAACTTTTGCAGACCCTCAATTAAACGATACGCCGGGGGCAGGTGTCAAGGAGGGCAAACGCTTCGCTATGCTTTGCCGTTAAACGTTTTGCTCCGTTTCTTGATGACCGTCCGCCGTTCAGGATTCACTTCCCCAATCCCGAACCCCCAACCCCGATCCTTACAATTTTCGCTGAATCTCATCCACCAACCGAATCAACTCCGGGTTGACGAACTGCGTGAACGGCTTGCGGGACGCTTCGAGTTTTTGCCGGCGTTGGTTGAGATCGGCCCAGATGCGATTGAAATCGTTCTTCTGGTCGTTGGCGTAGTAGATCACCGCCTGACCCGCGAGGCCGCGGAGTTTGTACATGTCTTCGGACCGCGCGGCGAGGTCCTGGTACATGGGCAAGGCCATGTCGTATTGCTTTTGCTCCAAGTGGAGCCACGCTAATTGCATCTTCGCCAGGTCTTGATACTGCTGGTCATTCGGAAAATACTCGCCGACACTACGCCACGCATCGATGCTGCGGCCCTGGTCGTAACGCATCGCGTAGGCGTATTGATCGCTGGCCGAACCTTGGCGATCGATGTCGAGACCCGTGCTGGTGTGTTCGAGCAGATAACCCGGCCGCGTGAACCAGGCCGCTCCTGCGCCGATCAGCAGTGCGCCCATGACTCCTAACACCCACCACCGCCACGAACGGCGCTGCGGCAGCAGCAGCGCTTGCGTCTTCATCAACTGGCCGAGTTGCTGCGTCGCTTCGAGCCGTGCATCGCTCGTGGCGAGCAGTTCGGCGCTGCTCCATTCGTTGACATCGTCTTCCCAATCGACGTCGGGCAATTCACGATGCAAAGCGCGCAGCTCGACCAACAGCGCGCGCGGCGTCTGAAAACGCTCTTCCGGTTTCTTCGAGAGCAGGCGATGCATGATCCGACATAGGCCCGCCGGCAAATCGGGCCGCAAATGCTCGATCCGCTCCGGCGCCGTTTTCAGATGCTGCACCGCCACGGTCAACGGGTTGTCGCCGCGAAACGGCGGCTGGCCCGTGAGCAAGTGGTACATCGTGATGCCGAGCGAATAAAGATCGCTGCGCGAGTCGAGCAGCCGGCCCTCGACTTGCTCGGGGCTCATATATAGCGGCGTCCCCATCGTGATCCCGATTTGGGTCAGCGCGAGCGCCTGCGTCTGGTTCTGCGGGACGATGCGGGCCAGACCGAAGTCCGCGACTTTTACTTCGCCTTCGCGGGTGAGCAGGATGTTCTCGGGCTTGATATCGCGATGGACAATTCCGCGCTCGGCCGCCTTGTGCAGCGCCGCGGCGGTCTGCCGGAGAATTAGCATCGCGAGTGGCAGTTCGACCGAGCCGCGGCGCGTCAGATAATCGCCCAGGTTCTGGCCCGCGACGTACTCTTGCGAGATGTAATGCAGGCCCTCGATGCTCCCGACTTCGAAAATTTGCACGATGTTCGCATGGACGAGCGAGGCGGCGGCGCGGGCTTCGTTTTGGAATCGCTTGACGTAGGTTTCGTCGTCGGCCAATTCGCGTTTGAGAATCTTGAGCGCCACTTGCCGGCCGAGCGAAATCTGCTCGGCGAGGTACACCTCGGCCATCGCGCCGCGGCCGAGCCGGCGCAGCACCTGATAATCGCCGAGCTTCCGCCCGCTCAGATCAGGCTCGGGTTTCAGCGATGGAAGAGTATTGGCGGACAAGGCGGGGGGGCGAGGAGGAAGGAGCGAGAAGGAAGGAGGAGGAGGAAGGCAGGGATGAATAAAATCGTAATGCGATCAGGATACGTTGTTGTGCTCACCTAAGCCCAGGGGCTCCGCCCCCTGGAGACGATTGGAGCGAACTCCCACGAAACAACGGTGTCTCTCTAAGATACCCTGCCATACCTCGGGAAGCCAAGCGAGCGGCGGAAATCGCCGGGAGGACGTTGCCGGCCGACGGCATTTCTTGCCGCGACGCGACTATTGACGTTAGGTTGCCTCAAAGACTAGGCTTGAAGTTCCGAAACACGGCCTGAAACCCGAGTCGACCAACCGATTTGATTCCGAGAACCACGATGCCAACCTTTCCCACGATACGCCGCGCGAGCCGTTGCATACGCCAAGTTGCAACGATGTTCCCTCGCGTAGCTCAGTGGTCAAGAGCGTCGGCCTTATAAGCCGCAGGTCGAAGGTTCGATTCCTTCCGCGAGGATGCCCCAGAGTTCAACGAACGCTGGGCTCGCAGATGGATCGGCTAGAGCAGATATTCAGGTTAAGGTTTATCCAATAGCAGCCCGCAGAGTAAGCAAGGGAGTGAGACGCGAGTCCCCTTACTTAACCCGTGGGTTGCTAAAGCCAGCGCCAAAGTTTCCGCAGAGGTATGGTGTAACGGTAGCACAACAGACTCTGACTCTGTTTGTCTAGGTTCGAATCCTAGTACCTCTATACTTTTGTTCACTATCGACTCGCAACGGCTCGCTAACCGTTGCGAGTCGTAGTAACTCCGACAGTTTTTCAACGTCGTTGGGGGCGAAGCGTTGGCTTTGCGAGTGATTGCTTCGCATGACCTCAGTTTGCTGCATCGGAATCTGCACGTCGTGTGCAGCGGATGGTGCGGCTTCTTTTGGAGAAATCTGCAGCGCTGCATACTTCGAGTCTCCCCGCGCTGCACGCTCGAAATCGTCGTCCGTCGTCAACAGATAGTGTTTCATCGCCACTGCCGGCGTATTGCCCAACCACGCGGTCACGACGTGAATCGGATAGTCCTTGGCCAATTCCGTCTCCCGACTTGATCGCAAAGCGTGAAACAATTTAGGCCAAGGCTTCAAACCAGCGCGTCGAACGATTCGCGTGAATTGAGTTCGCAGATTGCAGCTCTTCCAACCGAACTCGCCTAATGCGCCGTTGCGAAAACGCTCGTCGACCACGTATTCGGAACCTTCTACGGCTAGATTTCGAGATTCCCTGAGCAACTCTAGCAATTCCGGAAAGAGTGGAATCAAGCGGTTCCCCTTCCCATGATGTTCCGTCTTCGGTGACGGCACATTAATCCGTTGATTAACCCAATCGATATCTTGCCAACGCAGCGACAGCACTTCGGACGGACAGCGTAATCCGCCAAACCGAGCCAGTCCAACAATCGTCCGCCAGTGATGATCGGGACAAACAGCCATTAGACGTTCGACCTCTTCGCGGCGAACGAAATGCCGTTTGTCCAGGCGGATGATCGACTTTGCCGTAACTTCCGCAAATGGATTTTCTGAGACCATTCGGCGACGACGCGCGTCGTGGAAAAACGTCCGAACGAACTGTAATCGCTTAGAAACGGTCGTTGTAGCGAGCCCTTGGGTGACCAGGTGTTGCCGAAATTCAATGGCATCGGCTTCGCTGATCGTTGTAATGTCGCGATCAAGACCGAAATAGCCCTTGAGGTTCCGCATGGACTGCTGCCATACCGAGATCGTAGCCGGTTTCATATCAGACCGGCGTGCGAGAAAGTCGTCAAGAAAAGCGGCGAGCGTGGTGGTCTGATGCACCTTGCGAGCTTCGACAAGTCCTGCTTTGGCGAACTTTTCATGAAGCGGATCGGCCAAGCCTTGAAGCCACTGCTGCAGTTCGGGATCGAACGGCATGCCCAGCTTTTGACACTTCACCATCTGTTCGATCCGCACTTTGATCATGTCGATGGTCCTTGGCTTGGTCTTGCCAAATCGCACGCTCCGTCGTCGTTTCGCTCCGTCGACAAATTGAATCAAGCACGTACCGTTTTGCTCTGTCATCACACTTGCCATACATTACTCCAATCGACTCAAAACCTAGGAGAAACAACACCCGTGACAGACACTACCGGCCGTGCGCACCACAATCCACTCAAGAGGCAGGCTTTTCCGCGGGTGTTAATAATGTTTTGCGCAATGCGATGAATGCCACTAAATCCGCCGTGTCGTAACGCACGGTGCGACCAAAACGGATGGCACGCAGTTCACCTCGTTTAGAGAGCGTCCATAGTGTTCGCTCACTGATTTTGAGCCAGGCGGCAGCTTCACGAGCACGCAATAAACCTGTTGCTGCTTCAATCGACATAGGTCCTCCAAAGAAATGGCCGTGGTGTGACTTCTCTTTCTTGAATAAGCCCACGACACAAAAAAGTGTTCAGGAAAACCTCTGAATTAAACGAATTCTCTCCGCAAATACCGGCAGGAAAATGACTTAGAACTTTCATAAAAATGCTAGCATTTTCTCTTGCGTTTACCTGTACAAGTGTATAGATTTGCTAATTCATAAAGACCAACATTTCGGCAAGGTTCACAGGGTTCACTTCAGTGATAAGGGGAGGATCAGCGATGTCACGTCAGTTTTCGATTCCGACAATTTTACGAATGCTGCCCAACAAACTGCTCGAGCGGTTATTTGCGGAGCGGGGCTACATCCAACTCCGCTGGAACTGGAAAGGGCTCAAAGAACGCGATGTCGAGAAATTGCAAAACGCGATCAAAATGCAGCCCGCCGCATCGAAGGCCCTGATCGAAAGCGATCTGCGTGAGCTCTTTGAACTGGCTTGCGATTCGGGCATGACTTCGATTATCGAAGCCGCGCTGCAATGCGGTCTGCCGGATTTCGCAGACAGGATGCCGGAAGAGGGTTTCTACCACAGGTCAATTTGGACGCGCCTGGAGTATCCCGCTATTTTTGAGCGAGCCTTACGACTCCAGAACTTTGAGGCGATCTCTTGGTGGCGGAAACGAAATGACTTACCCAAGAAACAGATTGTGATCGACGAGATTTTGTTGGCTCGCTTGAGCGCCGAGATCTCGGAGTTGCTACACCGTGTGCAAGGCCGAGGCACTCCCTGTACCGTCGAAGCGTGCGAGGGAACGAACAACACCCAATATTTTTATGCCCACCCCAACGATTATGCTCGACAAGCCACGACTCATGATGAAGACCAGCGGCTGACATCGGTGACCTTGCGGACCACATTTAGCGTCGTGTTTGCGTATCGGCATGATGAAGGCTCACTCGAACTGCATGCTCCTGTACCGGCAAAAGTCAAACTAGCCCTAGAACGGTTATTTGCGCAGATCGTTTTTGGGGTCACTCTGGGGGCATGGGAACCTGACGCGGTTTACGATCTCGATGTTCTTAAAGATGCGGCTTTTCAATTAGCCACCGATCCGACGGATCGCATCAAGGTGCAAGTGCGCGCCTTGCGCTTGAGAGGTCCGCGGACAGGTCGTCGCAATACGATTGAAATTTCCGAAGAAGACGACAACATCCATGCTGCGATCGGTGAATGGATCAACAAGCAGAATATCTCGATGTCCGAAGCCACTGCCACTAAAGCGACGCTGCGGTTTGAATTCCAGGAACTTTATGGCCGTAGAACGGGCGTTGAAACAATCGAAATCACTACACCCAGCACGTGTAATCTCAACGGTCGGCGAGTCGAACGAGTGGAACTGATTCGCAAATACCTTCAGCGGTGGAATATCGATGTCACACCAACTGTGGCCTTGGATTTTGGGCCGATTGAACCATCACCCGGCAGTCATTACGGCGAACGAATGTCGCAAGCTTCCTGAGGCCGACTGGCGCTTTCTGACAACGAGCGTTTTGCACCAAGCTCCGGCAAGCAAGTATGCCGAATGCCTCGATTGTGGCGACCCTCACGAGACTCGGATTGAACTCGATCTTGAGCAGCGCCCGCATACTTACCTGCTTTGTCCTGTCTACGGACCATCGCAAATCGACCCGCGTGTCTTGTTGCGCTGGACCGTCGAGCCGAATATCGTTTTGCAACGAATCTTTGCTTCTGTTTTGCCGCAACTCGCAGCAACGGAGTTGATCGCAGGGATGCTGTGGCGAGTCGGACTGGCAACACTTTTAGGCAAGCGTTGGGAACTGGCCTTTGTGCGAAACCCCGGCCGTGACCGAGATCGGCGTGCCGAGACTCTGCTGGCCAAACGCCGTAAAACAACGGTGTTGACGCCGCTCGAAGTCGACGCCGTCGCTTGGTCTCGTATTTTGCCGAACACTGTCATTTCGCTGGAATCCATCAGCGATCTCGTGGATGGGCAAATTCGTTTTGACGATGAGCATTTTGCAGGACAACTGGCGATGTCAGAGATCGGTACCAAGCCTGCGACTATAAAAACGAAGCGCAGTGCCGGCTTTGGCAAGATTGTGGCTCTCAAACAAGTCCTCTGCGAACACGTTCGTGCGGCCCGCGACCACGCCATCGCGACGATGGACCAGACAGGAAGCCCCAAATTGCTCCCTTTCCCAACCAATCAACATTTAGCCGGCATGGCCGGCTTACGTGGTTACGAGGTCACGCGGTGTTTTCAAGATCGCGACGGTAACGAAGTGCGCTTCCTGAGAGACGTCGCTCAAGACCTAGTACGTTTGCTTGAACATCGAGGTTGAAGACTCGTTTTTGCGCTTGAGACTTTTTTGCGCAAACAAAATTGGAAAATTTGTAAACGCAAATCATCGCGGCTGCTCGACTTAGAGCACGCCGCGATTTTTTTGGCGCTTTTTTGCGCAAACCGGCTGGAGGGTAACGCGACGCATGGGGCGTTGCGACATCCTTCTTGCCGGAGTCGATTTTATGACACAGAGTTCTAGTTCAGCCCAACCCGCTGCTACGTTCAATTCCCAAGAGCCCCTCGATGAATTTGCGCTGGGGTTGATCCGACGAACTGTTGCACGCCTAACTCGACAACGTGGTTTTTCACGTGCTGACCGCGATGATTTGCGACAAGAGCTAACGCTTTTTGTGCTAGAGAAAGCTCCAGCCTACGATCCCTCGCGAGGACATTACTACGCCTATCTCACGGCCATTGTGAAACGACATGCAGGTCGTATGCGGCGACGGTTGCGAGCCGAATCTCGCACATATTTAAGCCGCGGCGTATCTCTGCATCACCTTGTGGATAGCAACGGGGAAAAACTCGAGCTGGGCCAAACCCTCGGCGCGGATATTCATTGTCGGCGAACGGCCAAGCAATATCGCTCGGATATCGAAACTTCCGAATTGCACTCGGACATCGAAGCTATTCTCGCCACATTGCCACCGTCGCTGGCTGCACTCGCGCGTCGCTTACAAAGCGAATCGACTTTGGAAATTGCCCAGTCGCAGGGTATCTCACGTTCTTCAGTTGTCCGCAAATTAAATCGGCTCCGTAAATTGTTGGCGGAAAACAACATCGGAGAATATGCCGGAAAATTTTTGGACAACTTTTAAGTTCACGGGCTTATTCAAGAATATCCCCCCTTCACTTCTTCCATGAATCATCACATGTCCTTACTCACTCAAATCCAACATGGCCGAATTTCCAAACCTCCTCGCGTTTTGTTGTATGGCGTCGAAGGGATCGGCAAATCAACCTTTGGCTCCCAAGCCCCCAAACCGATTTTCATTCAGACCGAAGACGGTCTAGATGAGATCGAGTGCGACAAGTTTCCACTTGCCACGTCTTATGACGAAGTTCTTGCGGCGCTGCAAGAACTTCGCACTCAGCCGCATGACTTCGAAAGCGTGGTGATCGATTCGCTCGATTGGCTCGAACGCCTGATTTGGGACAAGCTGTGCGTCGCAGCCAACGTCAATTCCATCGAAAAGGTCGATGGCGGTTATTCGAAGGGCTACACGCATGCCTTGACCTACTGGCGCGAGATCATTGATTACCTGAACGTGCTGCGCATTCAGCGCGGCATGGTCGTTTTGCTCTTGGCCCATTCCAAGATCGAGCGGTTTGAAGACCCCGAATCGTCGCCCTACGACCGCTATTCGCCCCGGCTGCACAAGCACGCCGCGTCGTTGGTGAGCGAATGGTGCGACGCCGTTCTCTTCGCGACGCGCAAGATGCGAACACAGTCCGAAGACGCGGGCTTCAATCGCAAACGCACGACCGCGCACGCCATCGGCAAAGCCGGCGGTGAACGGATTCTGCGCTGTGTCGGTGGACCATCCTGCACGGCCAAAAACCGCTACGACATCACCGAGGAATTGCCGCTGTCCTGGCCCGCCTTCATGCAGGCCATGTACGCGAAACAACCGTAACACCCAATTGCTTAACCATCCATCTATCCAACTCCTGACTCAAGGAACCATTCCATGGCAAATCTCAGTGGCTTTGATGCCAACACGGTCGAACCGGCGGACGATTTTGAGCCGATCCCCGCGGGCAAATATGTGGCCGTCATTACCGATTCGGAAATGAAGCCCACCAAGACAGGCAACGGCAGCTATCTGCAGTTGACGTTCCAGGTTCTTGAAGGCCCGTGCGCCAACCGTTTCCTCTGGGCCCGCTTGAACTTGGACAACAGCAATGCGACTGCCCGCAAGATTGCGCAACAAGATCTTTCGTCGATCTGCCGCGCGGTCGGCGTCTTGGTCCCAAACGACTCAGCCGAACTACACAACCTGCCACTCGTGATCAATGTCCGCTGCAAGAAGCGGGCGGACACCGATGAACTGACGAACGAGATCAAAGGTTTTTCGAAGAAGGAATCGCCAGCAGCGCCACAGCCCGCGCCAGCCGCTCCGGTCGTGAACGGGACGCCAGCCAGCACGCCTCCCTGGAAACGCTGATGCTCGAACTCGATCTGCCCTATCCGCCGAGCGTGAACCATTACTGGCGACACGTTGGTCCGCGGGTGCTGATCAGCCGCGAGGGACGCGCTTACCGCACGACGGTTGGCGCGATCCTCGCGCTGAGGCGAGCGCGACCGCTCGACGGACGCTTGGCAGTCGAGATCGACATTTATCCGCCCGACCGCCGGCGGCGGGATATCGACAACCTGCAAAAAGCCTTGCTCGACGCGTTAGCGCACGGCGGGGCTTATCACGACGACTCGCAAATCGACCGCTTGCTCCTGATCCGTCGCCACGTCGTGGCCGGCGGCAAAATCCATCTTCTTATCGAACCCTATGAGCAATCCATCCACGATCGACCATCCGCCCCATTACACGTTCAGTCCGATTGAAGTCATCGACGTGATCGAGTCCTGGCGACTGGGGTTTCACCTGGGCAATGTCGTGAAATACGTCGCCCGGTCGGAACACAAAGGTCAACGTTTGACGGACCTCAAGAAAGCCCACTGGTATTTACAACGCGAGATCGAACGCCTGGAGGCCCGGTGCAAACCAAAAAACGAACCTGTTTGAAATGTCGCAAGACGTTTGATTCGACCGGACCAGGCAATCGCATGTGCCGCCGCTGCCGTTCGATCAATGATCGCTATCACCAATTGACTGAAGACCAAATGAATCGCCAACGGGGCGAAAAACGCTGGAACGGAGAATTGTTTTAACGATGGATCTGCGTCCCTATCAACGTGCGTGCGTCGATGCCGTGTACGACCATTTGCGTCGGCGGGAAGATCACCCGTGCGCGGTGGTGCCTACGGCCGGCGGCAAGACACCCATCATGGCAACGATCTGCCGCGATGCCGTCACGCAGTGGCAAGGCCGCGTCTTGATCCTGGCTCACGTCAAGGAATTGCTTGAGCAGACGGCCGACAAGTTACGCGTGGTCTGTCCAGAGGTGAATTTTGGGATTTACTCCGCGGGCCTCAAACGCCGCGATACGACGCACCCGGTGATTGTGGCCGGCATTCAGTCGATTTACAAAAAAGCGTGCGACCTCGATCCGTTTGATCTGGTGCTGGTCGATGAGGCTCACCTTATACCCCTTGAGGGTGATGGCATGTATCGGCAGTTCTTGGCCGAGGCTCGTGTCGTAAACCCGCATTTACGAGTGATTGGATTCACCGCGACCCCGTTTCGGCTAAAGACCGGACCGATTTGCACGGCTGACGGATTTTTGAACCATGTCTGCTACGAGGTCGGGGTGCGGGAATTGATCCGCGACGGTTACCTCTGCCCACTTATCAGCAAAGCGGGCAAGACCAAGGCCGACATGACGACGTTGCACGTGCGTGGCGGCGAGTTCATGGCCGACGAGGTCGAGAGCCTCATGGACCAGGACGCGCTGGTTCGCGCGGCGTGCACGGAGATCATCGAACACGCGGCGCTGCGGCAGGCGTGCCTGATCTTCGCTTCGGGTGTGAAGCATGGTCAGCACATCGTACAAACGCTCCTGAACGATCATGGCCGCGAGTGCGGTTTCGTTTGTGGCGAAACATCAACGACCGAGAGGGACGCCACGCTGGCGCGCTTCAAAGCCGGCGAACTCAAGTTCCTGTGCAACGTGAATGTCCTCACGACCGGGTTCGATGCACCGCACATCGATTGCGTGGCGCTCGTCCGGCCCACGATGTCACCTGGTTTGTATTACCAAATGGTCGGCCGCGGTTTTCGCTTGCATCCGAGCAAAGAAAACTGCTTGGTCCTCGACTTCGGCGGCAATGTTTTGCGGCATGGTCCGGTCGACGAGATCCAGGTCACCACGTTGGAACGTGGCAATGGCAAAGCGCCGGCCAAAGAGTGCCCGGAGTGCCAAGCCGTGATCGCCGCCGGATTCGGACGCTGCCCGCAATGCGGTTATGAGTTCCCGCCGCCGGATCGCCAAAAACATGATGCCAAGGCGAGTGAAGCAGGTGTGCTCTCCGGTCAGGTCACGACAACGAAGTACATCGTGCAAGACGTTCACTACAGCATTCACATCAAACGCGGCGCAGCCGAAGACGCGCCGCGCACCCTCCGCGTCGACTATCGCATCGGTTGGCATCAGACCAAAAGCGAATGGGTCTGCTTTGAACACGATGGGTTCGCCCGTCGCAAAGCCGAAGCGTGGTGGCGACGCCGTTCGCCTGATCCGGTGCCAAGTAGGATCGACGAGGCCCTGGCCATTGCCGACGGCGGAGGCCTGGCGGAGACAAGGGAAATCACCGTCCGTGCCGTGGCCGGCGATCCGTATGAACGGATCATCGATTACGAGTTGGGACCGCTGCCTGAGGCGTTACCTATCGTTCCCCGCACCTACGATCCCGACGAGATTCCGTTTTGATGCTCGACACCGCGTCCGCCTATCTTCGTTCCGGTCTCTGCGTCCTTCCCGCCGTCTTGGTGGAGAAGCGGCCCGCGCTCGCGGGCTGGAAGCAATACCAACGTCGCCTGCCCACGGATCGGCAGGTACGCACTTGGTTTGCGGACGCCCCGGCTCTCTGTATTCTGACGGGCGCGGTGTCGGGGAATTTGGAGTTATTAGATTTTGACCACGAGGCTGAACTCTTCCAGGCGTGGTACGAGCTCGTTGAGTCCCAGTGCCCGGGCTTGGTTGAAAAATTGACTATCGAGCGTTCGCAATCGGGCGGACGTCATGTGGTGTATCGCTGCGAATCAGAGATACCAGGTAACCGCAAGCTGGCACAACGAACGTTCGCCGTATCGGATTACAACCCCATCGAGTACGCGGGCAAGCGGCACGTTCCTCGGAAGGTTGGCGACCAGTCCGAAGTCACCTTGACGCTCATCGAAACCCGCGGAGAAGGAGGATTATTTCTCTGCGCACCCACGCCGGGTTATGCCTTAGAACAGGGAACGTTTGAAACCATCGCCGTGTTGACCGAGGCCGAGCGGCAGATCTTGATCCAGGCAGCACTATCGCTCAATGAGGTATTGCCGCCGGTCAGTTCTCATCCATGCACAACGGGTAGCGGTCGACCGGGAGACGAATTCAACGAGC
The DNA here is from genome assembly GCA_041736895.1 of Pirellulales bacterium. Classification (GTDB taxonomy): domain Bacteria; phylum Planctomycetota; class Planctomycetia; order Pirellulales; family JALHPA01; genus JANRLT01. The sequence goes on along the minus strand of JBGSSS010000067.1, from coordinate 13,144 downwards.
GTGGTGATGTCCGCGAGGTGTTGCGCCGGCACGGTTGGCAGCAGGTACGTGGTGGAGCGAATGAATGCTGGCGTCGTCCGGGCAAGCAGGATGGCTGGAGCGCGACGCTGCGTGAGAACGTGCTCTACGTGTTCTCGTCAAACGCCGCACCGTTCGAGCCCGAGCGGGCGTATGCTCCGTTCTCGGTCTATACGCTGCTTGAGCATGCGGGCGACTTCGCGGCGGCCGCGACTGCGTTGCGTTCCCACGGCTATGGTGAAACGGTCGCCAACGATGTCGATCTGTCGCGGATCATAGGGGCTCCAGCAGCCACACCACCTTTAGCACCGCTCCCTATCTACACCGACCCGGGAGTGTTGCCGGAGGCACTCTTCCGTGTGCCCGGTTTCGTGTCCGAGGTCATGGACCATTGCTTAGCGACCGCACCGTACCCGAATGTGCCGTTGGCATTCTGCGGGGCGTTGGCATTGCAAGCAATCCTCGCAGGCCGCAAAGTCCGAGATCCGGCCGACAACCGCACCAACCTGTATGTCCTCGCGCTCGCGTACTCATCTGTCGGCAAGGATTGGCCCCGCAAATTAAACACGGCCATTTTGCATCGCGTTGGCATGGTCGAAGCCCTCGGTGAAAAATTCGCGTCAGGCGAAGGCATCCAGGATTCACTGCTTCGCACGCCGTCGATTCTGTTTCAAACCGACGAGATCGATGGGCTGTTACAGTCCATTAACAAATCCCAGGATGCGCGCCACGAGAATATTTTGGGTACGCTGCTCACGATGTATTCGGCGGCGAACAGCATCTTTCCCATGCGGCGGAAAGCCGGCAAGGAAGCAGCGGGGGTCATCGATCAGCCGTGCCTTGTCGTCTATGGCACTGCCATCCCAACGCATTACTACGCCGCGCTATCGGAGCGAATGCTGACCAATGGCTTCTTTGCGCGGATGTTGATCGTCGAGAGTGGCAAACGGAGCCTTGGTCAGGAGCCGGGGCTCATCGATCCCTCGGCGCGGATCCTAGATACGGCTCAGCGGTGGTCCGACTTCACGCCGGGAACCGGCAACCTGGAACGGTTTCATCCGGTCCCCAAGATCGTGGAGGCCGATACGGACGCCCGACGTCTGTTGACCGAAGCGCGGATGGTTTCCGAAGCCGAATACTCGGCCGCTGAAGCCCGCGGAGATCCTGTCGGCACGACGGTCTGGGGACGCGTCCCGGAGCAGATCCGCAAACTGGCATTGCTCTATGCGGTCAGCGGGAGTCACCGCGCGCCCATCATCGACGCAACCGCCGTGCGCTGGGCCACCGACTTCATCCTCCATCAGACGCGGCGAATGTTGTTCATGGCTCACAACCACGTCGCGGAGAACCCATTTCATGGCGAGTGCCTCAAGCTGCTCCGCAAGTTGCAAGAAGCACCCGAGCGCCAATTGCCACATAGCGTGCTACTCAAGCGGATGAAGATCGATGCCAAGACGTTCTTGGAGTTGATATCGACGTTGGAACAGCAGGGCGACATCCAGATCACTACCTTGGCAACCGATGGACGACCACAACGTGCGTATCGACTCAAGACCGAGATACCCATCCTGGCGGGGTGAAAGAAGGACCTGAGGGTGAAAGAAGTCAGGCCTCCAACGCCTGTTGGGGGTGAAAGATGGTGAATCAAGGTGAAAGAAGGGTGAAAGAAGTTTATGCGTAAAGTCCTACATATATGTGATTCTCTCTCTTCTTTCTCCTATTCACCCCCATACCCCCGCGCACGTGTATTTACGCATGCATGTGAGAGGGGGGTGAAAGAAGAAAGAAGGGGTCGATGTTGTGAAGTTGTTGAGTCGGAACGTGGTTCCCACGTTGGCCACTGCGCTACGACCTCGCGGCTGTTTGCACTGCGACGCGAGCCCGGTGCAGGCCGCCACACGTGGCCACACGGTGGCCCACGCCGCGTCTGCCAACGTGGCAGAGCTATTAGGTACTCCCGGGCGATCTGGCGTTCAGAACGCCAGCGGGAACCGTCACCGTACTAGGCACAGTTTGTTTTCGTGGTCCGAATTCATTAAGTGATTCCGGCTGCTACTTCTTTTTTCTTTTTTTCTTAGGAGGCTTCTTGTTTTGTTTCTTCATTTGTTCTTTCAATTCTTCTTTCATTGTTTTGACTATATCCATCCTTTCTTGCTGGCTTAACTGCGCAACGGGCAATGAAGTTGAGCCTTGCGGGAGAAAAAGTGACTCCATACCACCATTTGAAGTCAATACATAGCCAGGATCACCTTCCACGACTAGCACATTAATAGTCGTATTGCATTTTCTGCATTTGGTTTCCAGCTTGTCGACAACCTTCATTGCACCGCCTTTCTTTGAATATCCATATCCATGAATTTTTGTCGGCCTGATAGGAGCATCCCCACCACAATTGCATTTGACGTTGAATTCGGCATCTAGTTCTAAAACTCCGCCAGCAACCATTGTGTATAGCGGTTTATTAGGCATTGCAAACATCCTTTTGAAAAAATGACTTCGCTCAAACAAGGAACATTTTTAACAAGTCTAAGAGAACTTTACCAACAATTTTGTTTTTCCCACGCTACTTCGATTGAGGCTCTAATGAAGATCGAACTCCGACCTTTGGCAGATTTGAAGCCATACCCAAACAATCCGCGGCTCAACGACGACGCGGTTGATGCCGTGGCGGCATCGATTCGTGAATACGGATTCCGCCAACCGATCGTGGTTGATCCAGACTTCGTAATTGTCTGCGGTCACACCCGCTTCAAGGCAGCCCAAAAGCTTGGCCTCGAGAAAGTCCCGGTCCACGTCGCCAAGGATCTGACGCCCGAGCAGATCAAAGCTTTTCGGATCGCCGACAACCAGACGGCGTCGCTTGCCGAATGGAATTACGATCTGCTGCCCATCGAACTGAGCGAGCTGCAGGCGGCCAATTATGACCTGGGGTTGCTCGGCTTCGACCAAGACGAACTGGCCAAGCTCCTAAATCCCGATGGCAAGGAAGGCTTGTGCGATCCGGACGAGGTCCCCGCACCACCGGACGAAGCCATCACCCAACCTGGAGATCTATGGATCTTGGGCGACCATCGCTTGCTTTGTGGCGATTCGTCGAAGCCCGCGGATCTCGATCGGTTGCTCGATGGCGCGATGATTCAGATGGTGAATACTGACCCGCCTTACAACGTGAAGGTCGAGCCTCGGTCGAATAATGCCATCGCGGCCGGCAACAGCAGCTTCGCCAATCCGAACAAGCATCACCAGAAGTTTGACTTGGAACGTCATCCCGAGAAAGCCAAGGCGACGCACAAGAAGATGCGCGCCAAGGATCGTCCGCTCGCCAACGACTTCGTGACTGATGAAGCGTTTGATGACCTTCTCGATGCGTGGTTTGGCAACATGGCTCGCGTGCTAGAACCTGGTCGATGCTTTTACTGCTGGGGAGGCTATGCCAACCTGGGGAATTATCCGCCCTTCCTCAAAAAGAATGAAATGTACTTTAGCCAGGGGATTGTGTGGGACAAGCAGCATCCTGTTTTGACCCGCAAAGATTTTATGGGCGCGTTCGAAATCTGCTTTTACGGCTGGCGGTTGGGCGCAGGCCATGAATTCTTTGGCCCGAACAACGCCACAGATCTGTGGCATGTGAAGAAGGTCAACCCGCAATCGATGGTCCATCTCACCGAGAAGCCCGTCGAGTTGGCGGTGCGGGCGATGCAGTACTCGTCGCGTATGGGCGAGAACGTGCTCGATCTGTTCGGGGGCAGCGGCAGCACACTTATCGCCGCCGAGCAGACGGGGCGGAAGGCGTTCCTGATGGAACTCGATCCGCCGTATTGCGATGTGATCGTCGAGCGCTACGAGAAGTTTACCGGCAAGAAAGCCGAACGGATCGCGGCCAAGGAAGCAGTCGCATGAGCGAGCTGGTGAGAATCGAACGATTACAAAATCCGGCCGAGCGTGCTCTTGTTCATGACATCAATCGCCTGGCAGGCGAGCAGGTGTTCGTCCAGCAGCAGGTCGCTAGCGGGTCCGGGATTCTTGGCGTCAGCGATTTCCAGTGCGTCGGCCAAGGACCGCAAGCCTTCGACTGCCTTATAGTAGGCCTCGCGAATCTCTTGAGCTTGGCGGGCATCCATTTTGCGGAAGGCGTCGCGGAGTAGTGTTTCGTGTTCGCGGTTTCTGTTGGCGGCCATCGGGATTTTCTCCGTGAGGAAAGAATGAAATCTTCAGAAGACATGACACAGGAGCCATCCCGAGCGAAAAACATCAATAGCTCGCGGGCAGATTTTCATGATTTGTTTTTTGGTAAACACCAGTGCGACACGAGGCTATCGCAACGTGCGCCGCGTGTGGCCCAACGTCGCGGCCGCCGAGACGGATTGGCCAGCACAGCCATCAAAGAGAAACCGCCCGCCGTTGCGGCACCAGGGCGTTTGAGTGGCCTATTCGGTATCGCCGGTCAACAATGCCAGATAATTTTTGTAGGCATAGACCCGATCGCGCTGTTTACCGGTGGTCTCGCTGAGAATCTTCGCCGTACGGAGCGCGGCGAGCGCCTTCGCCGCCGTGGGCTTGGTCGTTCCCAAGATCTCCATTACCGTCGACAGCGTGACGATGGGATGGTTTGGCAATTGATCCAGCAAGCGAATAGCGGGTATAGTCACCCCGGTTTGCTCAAGCAATTTCTGACGATCCTTGGTCAGCAGCGTAAACAGCTTGCCGGCCGTTTCGACGCCATCGTCTGCTGCTTCGCGGACGCATTCAAGAAAGAAGGTCGTCCAGCCTTCCCAATCTCCGTCGGTGCGTACGGCCGACAAACGCGTGTAGTACTCGTCGCGATGACGTTTCAGCGCGAGGCTCAAGTACAACAAGGGCGCATCCAGCAATCCCCAATGCTCGACAAGCAACGCGACCAACAAACGGCCGATACGACCGTTGCCATCCAAAAACGGATGGATCGTTTCAAATTGCACGTGGGCCAACCCAGCCCGAACCAGCGGCGGCAAATCGTCGGTCGAGTGAATCCATTGATCGAGCGCCGCCAATGCCGCTGGAACGGCTTCGGGAGGGGGCGGAACGAAGCGCGCGTTGCCGGGACGCGTGCCACCGATCCAATTTTGGGAACGTCGCACTTGGCCAGGTTCTTTCTCCGCGCCCCGCACACCCCGCATCAACCGTTTATGGACCTCTCCCAACAAACGCATGCTGAGTGGCAACCCCTTGGCGCGGGAAATTTCTCGGCGTGCGTAGACGAGCGCATCGAGATAATTGCAGACTTCTTCCACATCATCCGGTCGATCCGATTTTTGTGTGGCCTCGAATGTGAGTACATCGCGCAGCGTCGCTTGCGTCCCCTCGATTTGCGACGAGATGACCGCTTCCTTGCGGACGAATCCGTAGAGGAACCATTCGGCGCTGGGAACCATCTTGCCGGCAACAGCGAGTCGTCCCACGGCCGTATTCGCGTTGGCGAGCAGAGCTTGCACCGCGTCATCGAGCCACAGTGGCGGATGGGCGGGCGGCAGAGCGTGGGGAATGAACGCACGAACTTCCTCGCCGCCGGCATTCGAGACACGATAGATTCCCGTGGTGCGCTTCATGGCTGGTTAAGTCTCCTGATCCAGGAACATTCTCTAGTAAAGGATTCTTGCCTAAGAACTATCGCTAGTCAAGCAGGCTTTACTAGCGGAAGCAGTTCAATCTGCCAATTCGATCCGTGTCACGATGGTTTAGGAGGGTTGTGTCAGCGGTGCGAAAACGAGAAAACGCCCCAGCGTGGCGAACGTGGGGCGTTGGGTGCCAAGCCCGGGGCGGCTAGCGCTGCTGGAGTTTGGGTTCCGGCAACGGCGGGTCGAGCTCGTCCGCGACCGCCAATAACAAATCGAGCAGGTCGTGGGCGTCGAGCCGAGTCGAACGCTGACCGGTTTCCAATTCGATTTGCATGGCAGCGGTCACCTTACGAAGTGCGTCCGCGACTTGATGTTCATTGTCCATGGTGGCTGGTACTCCTACTTGGTCGTGCTGGTGAAATGACCGCGTTCGGTCTTGGTAAAGCGGGCCTCTTTGCCTTTGACGTTGATCTCACGAACCATCGCGCTGTAGAGCGTAGCGTGCGGCGTCTTGCCGCCGGGGCTGGTCCACAGACCTTGGGTCGTCATCGCCTCGATCAGTTGTTGGCAATTGAGCGGTTCCGTGGCAGCGGCCAAGACTTGAGCCGCCGCATCGAGCGCGCTCAGCTTTTTGGGCTTCGGCTCCTTGAAAGTGCGTTTGGTTTTCGGTTGGGATTCTTGTTTTTCAAGCAGTGCAATGTTGGCCGCGACCTCCTTGCGCGACTCGGCCAGCAGCTTGGACGTTTGTTTTTTGCCCTTCGCGGTCGATTTGCCGGTGGTCTTGGTCTTGGGTGCCGCTTTCTTCTTCGTAGTCATGATTCAACTCCTGGAAATGCAAATGGAAAGGCTGCCATCATCAGGCTCGGCGAACCACCGCCGGGCGACGCGAGATCTAACCCGCGTTTCGGCGTTTGGTCAGCGTTGCTTTCGGGGGCGCTTGGCACGTTTCACATAGCGGCCGCGAATCGCATGTTTTGCCCCCTCACCAGCAATGCAGCGTTCCTCGCCCGCCGCGCTGACCGCGTACAAAAATTCTCCTCGCCGGATGACATGCGTCACCGGCAGTTCAAATCCAAGGCTGTCGAAGGGGTAGACCACATACGTCATGTCCGGTTCCGGCATGGCGATGTCCCCTTCGTTGAGATCGTGTACCACCCGCAGTTGTTCAATCGTTGGCATCAGGTGTTCTCCAGTGATTCGTGGTTGGTTTCGTTATTCCGCGTAAACATGGTCGGCGAGTCCGGCCGCCAAGAAGTCGACAATCGCTTGCGTAAGCGCGTCGGCAGCCGGTTGGTCGAGGCCGCGATCCCAATTGAAGGTGGTCACCTTGTCCGCGCTGCGTTGAATCCAAAGTTTCGAGATCCGGCTGTCACCCAGTTCGTATTCCGCGACCTCGGCATGTTCGGGGAACACCAGGGCGTCGAAGCGGTGCCCGTGTAGGGTTCCGCTGACCCAAGTGCCGCCGCCCGAATTGCGGCGGGTGGTCTTAGAGATCCGCAAATCGTGGCCTAGGTCGAAGTCTTCTTGGCTAGTCATCTTTCGTTCTCCGGTGGTTGGTGGTGGCGTAATTCGTTCCGACACACACACATGAGCCATGCGTTTTGAATCACAGCAAGCGCTGAAGCGATCATTTCGAAAAAATTCTGCAGCTTTCATCTTTTAGGGCGACCGAAACCATGTCCGACGAACCACGTCGTCCCATTAACCCTGCGGCGCTATCGCTGCCAGATGCAGCCAAACTCTTGACTAAAGTTGGCGGCCAGCCGATTACCGAAGCGCTGCTACGCGCTGACGTGAATGCCGGTGCGCCCACCAATCCCGATGGAACGCTCAACTTGGTTCGCTATGCCGCGTGGTTGGTTCGAGAAATGAATCGCACCGGGGAGGAACAGCATGGCCAATGATCCACGCAAACTGCGTCCCAGCGAACTCTGCCGGTTATTAAACTCCACGCCGCTGGGCGAAGTTCTGAATGAACGGCAATTGCACCGTCACCGCAGCCGCGCCGGCTTGCGGATCGGTGACGCGCGGCACGTTGATCTGCTGCGCTACACGGCGTGGTTGGTCGAACTCCGCCATGCACCTAAAACCGAGGTGACCGGCGACCCTTATGAAAAACTCAAAGACCGCGCTCGCGCGCGCAACGCGGCGATAGCGCTCGCCGGTCGTGACATCGGCAACTTGCCGGATGTCGTGAATTCCGAGCGGAAAGCACGAGCGGCGAGGGATTTTCGGTTCTTCTGCGACTCGTACTTCCCGCTCACGTTTCATTTACCGTGGTCGCCCGATCACATCAAGGTCATCGAGATGATCGAGCAGGCCGTGCTGCAGGGCGGGCTCTTTGCGATGGCCATGCCGCGCGGCAGCGGCAAGACGACGATCTGCGAGTGCGCCTGCATTTGGGCCGTGCTCAATGGCCATCGGGAGTTCGTCTGCCTGATCGGCAGCGACGAAGGCCATGCGATGGACATGCTCGAGTCGATCAAGATGGAGCTCGATGGCAATGATCTATTGCTCGAAGACTATCCCGAGGTCGTCTATCCGATCCAGTCATTGGATGGAATCGCCAACCGCTGTAATGGACAGCTTTACAAGGAAGAACGGACGCACATCGGCTGGACGGCACGCGAAATCGTGCTGCCCACGATGCCCGGCAGCAAAGCGAGCGGAGCCATTATCAAGGTGGCCGGTATTACGGGTCGCATCCGCGGTATGAAGTACAAGCGGTCCGATGGCCGAACTGTGCGGCCCACGCTCGTGGTAATCGACGATCCGCAAACCGACGAATCGGCGCGCTCGCTATCGCAATGCTCAACTCGCGAAGGCATCTTGGCAGGAGCGATCCTTGGCCTCGCTGGTCCCGGCAAGAAGATCTCGGGCATCATGCCATGCACGGTGATTCGCCCGAGCGACATGGCCGACAACATCCTCTCCCGCGATAAACATCCCGACTGGAATGGCCAGCGCACGAAACTGGTCTACGCCTTCCCGACCGATGAAAAAAAGTGGCAGCAGTATGGAGAACTGCGGGCTGAAAGCCTGCGCGCATACGGCGATCATCATTTGGCGACGGAGTTCTATGCCGCGAACCGCGAGGCGATGGATGCTGGGGCACAGATCGCCTGGCCCGAACGGTTCAATCATGACGAACTGTCAGCGATTCAGCACGCGATGAATTTGCGGCTGCAGGACGAGGCGGCGTTCTTCGCCAATTACCAAAACGAACCGTTACCGATGGAAACGCCCGGTGACGATGAATTAACGGCCGATCAAATCGCGGCCAAAGTCAATCGAATTGCCCGCGGGATTGTTCCGATCGGTTGCAACCACTTGACGATGTTTATCGACGTACAACAGGCTCTGCTGTTCTACGTCGTGGCGGCTTGGGAGGATGATTTCACGGGCTACGTGATCGACTATGGCACGTTCCCAGATCAGCAGCGGTCGTACTTCACACTCCGCGATGCGCGACACACGCTCGCCGCAGCAACCAAGGCGTCTGGTCTCGAAGGATCGATCTTTGCGGGCCTCGAGACATTGACCATGTCCTACCTCGGTCGTGAATGGCGACGTGATGACGGGGCCATGCTTCGCGTCGAGCGTTGCCTGATCGACGCCAACTGGGGTTCCTCCACCGATGTAGTTTATCAATTTTGCCGCCAATCGTCCCATGCGGGAATCGTTCTCCCGAGCCATGGACGCTTCGTGGGTGCATCGAGCCAGCCATTCTCGGATTACAAACGCCGACCGGGCGACCGCGTCGGCCACAACTGGAGGATGCCGAACGTGGCCGGCAAGCGCGCCGTGCGGCATGCTGTCTACGACACCAACTACTGGAAGACGTTCGTGCATGCCCGGCTGACCGTGACGATGGGCGACCGAGGGTGTCTTTCGTTATTCGGTGAGAATCCGGATCAGCATCGGTTACTAGCCGAACAACTCACCGCTGAGTATCGCGTGCGAACCGAAGGGCGTGGCCGGACGGTGGACGAATGGAAGCAACGACCCGAACGCGGCGACAATCACTGGTTCGATTGCTTGGTGGGTTGCGCTGTGGCGGCGTCAATCCAGGGCAGCGTGCTCGAAGGTTCGGGCGGCAAGGTTGTCCCGCTCAAACGAGAGCGGGTGAGTTTTGCCGAACTGCAACGAAAAAATCGTAACTAGGCGCAAAAAAATGCCTTGGCGATTGCTCACCAAGGCTGTCGGGGCGATTGGGGCAGTAACCGCAGCCGACATATCTAACTTACTTATTTCGCAGCGGACGTCAAGCAACTCGCGGGATAACAAATTAGCAATTTCACGCAACCCGCCGCATGCGTCAGACGGCGAAACTTTATTGCAGATTTTTTTAACCTGACCCGGTCAATATTCCATCGGAAGGGCTTATTCAACAAATAGAGAGTAGTGCTTTGCCATCTGGATTGAACGATGCCCGACGATCTCGACGACGCGATCCGCCAAAACGCCCAAGGGCCTGCCAAGGCTTCGGGCGATGCCGGCAGCGTTGAGCAACACAAGCTCGCTGACCAAATCGAAGCCGACAAGTATCTCGCCTCGAAGCAAGCAGCCAAATCCAAACGCCGTGGTCTGTCGTTCAACAAGCTTGTGCCTCCAGGAGCCGATTAAGCGTTGTTTACTTGGCTATCCAACTTGTTTGCCGCCAAACCTACACGCCAGCCTAGGCTCGTGCGAGGGCGTTACGACGCGGCGGTCACCAACGACGACAACCGTCGCCATTGGGCGAATGCCGATGGCCTGTCAGCCAACTCGGCCAATAGCCCCGAAGTCCGACGCGTGCTACGGAATCGCTCGCGTTACGAAGTCTCCAATAACAGTTACGCCCGCGGGATTGTGCTGACGCTGGCGCACGATGTGGTCGGCACCGGTCCTCGATTGCAGATGCTTACTAGCAACGCCGAGGCGAATCGGAGGATTGAACAAGAATTTTCTCGCTGGTCGAAAGCTGTCGGTCTCGCGGCCATCCTCCGCACGATGCGGATGGCGCGAGCTACCGACGGCGAAGCGTTTGCGGTCCTGACAAGCAATGAACGAGTCACCTCGGAGATTCAACTTGATTTGCGGCTCGTCGAAGCTGATCAGGTCTGCACGCCCGACCTGAATCTTCGCACCACGAACTCGGTCGATGGAATTGTTTTTGATCAGGCCGGGAATCCGACCGAATACCACGTCCTCCGCAAGCATCCGGGCGAATCGGCATCTGGTCTGAATCGTGATTATGACCGCATCCCCGCAAGCAATGTCCTGCATTGGTACCGCGCTGATCGACCGGGCCAAGCCCGCGGCATTCCCGACATTATGCCGGCGCTACCGCTGTTCGCGCAGTTGCGACGGTTCACGTTAGCGGTACTGGCCGCTGCTGAAACGGCTGCCGACTTCGCGGGCATCCTATACACCGACGCACCGGCCAACGGCGAAGCGGATGCCGCCGAACCATTCGAATCAATTCAACTCGAAAAACGTGCGCTCGTCACCATGCCTGGCGGCTGGAAGATGAGCCAGATGCAGGCCGAGCAGCCAGCGACGACTTACAAGGAATTTAAACATGAAATCCTGAACGAAATCGCGCGCTGCTTGAACATGCCGTTCAATGTCGCCGCTGGCAATAGCTCGGGCTACAACTATGCCTCCGGTCGCCTCGATCATCAGACTTACTTCAAAGCGATCCGTGTCGAGCAGGCGCACCTGGAGTGCGTCGTCCTCGATCGGTTGCTCGCCGCGTGGTTTGACGAAGCCGTGTTGATTCCCGATCTGCTACCGGCGGGTCTCGGTCCGATTGGCGAATGGACGCATCAATGGTTCTGGGATGGTCACGAGCATGTGGACCCCGCCAAAGAAGCGAATGCGCAGGCAACACGACTTGCCAACCATACAACGACGCTAGCCGACGAATACGCGCGGCGCGGCCAAGACTGGGAAGCTCAACTCCGACAGCGGGCCAAAGAACATGCCCTCATGACGGATCTCGGGTTGTCCCTTGCAACACCTCTAAATCAAACCTCTCCCCCTTCGGAGTCTCCGGATGAAGACCTTGCAGAAGAACCGGTCAGCAGCGACTGAAACACCAACCAATTTGCAACTGACAGGAGCTGCAACCTTCGATCTCGAAGCGGCGGCCGAAGGCGCGACTCCAGCGTTGCCACGCTTTCGAATGACGGCCTACACCGGCAGCCCGATGCGGGTCGCTGGCTGGCGGCATCCAGTGATCTTGGATCTGGCTGGGTTGTCAATTCCGTCGCAAGCGCGACCAATTCGCTTCGGCCACGATCCGTTGTCGGGCGTGGGCCACAGCGATTCGATTCGGATCGAACAGGGCCAACTGATCGCCGCCGGGATTGTCTCCCGCGATACGGCCGCCGCGAGGGAGGTTGTCACGAGTTCCAAGAATGGGTTTCCGTGGCAAGCTTCGGTCGGAGCCAGTGTCGAGGAGTTCGAGTTCATCAAGGAGCAGCAAGCAGTGACTGTCAACGGTAAGGAACATACGGGGCCTCTGAACGTCGTGCGCAAGTCGACGCTCGGGGAAATCAGTTTTGTCGATTTGGGTGCCGACGGTGCAACAAGCGCCAGCGTCGCGGCGCAGCAAACACTCGAACTGCCAACCGACATAGGGACCGCAACCATCGCTCCGGAAATCGCCCAACTCCGCTCCCAAGCGGCAGCCGAATTCGACCGGATCGCCGCGATCCGCCGACTCTGCGGCGGGCAATTCCCCGAATTGGAAGCCCGCGCGATTCGAGACGGTTGGACCGAACAGCGGACCGAACTCGAAAAGCTCCGCACCACGCGGCCCGCCGCGCCGGCGATCCACGTTGCGCAAAACCAAGTGAATGGCGCGGTCCTTGAAGCGGCATGCCTGCTGACCGCTGGTCACTCGAACCTCGAAGCCAGCTTTGAACCACGGGCGTTGGAACTCGCCTCGCGCCGATTCTCCGGTGGCATTGGTTTGCAGGAACTGATCCTCGAAGCAGCCTGGGCGAACGGGTACACAGGCCGCAATTTCCGCGATAGCCGCGAAGTCTTGCGATCCGCATTCGGTCACTCCATCGAAGCGAGCCTGTCGACGATTGACTTGGGCGGCATCCTGTCGAACGTCGCCAACAAGTATTTGCTCGAAGGGTTCTTCTCGGTCGAGCGCGTCTGGCGGAACATCTGTGCCGTGCGGAATGTGAGCGACTTCAAGACCGTCACGAGCTATCGCTTGATCGGTAAGGATCAATACGAGCAAGTCGCTCCCGGCGGCGAGCTTAAGAACGGCTCGTTAGGGAACGAGCAGTACTCCAACAAAGCCGACACCTACGGCTTGATGCTCTCGATTGATCGCCGCGATCTGATCAACGACGACTTGGGAGCCATCACGACCGTGCCGCGCAAGTTGGGACGCGGTTCGGGCCTCAAGATCAACGATGTCTTCTGGACGGCGTTCCTCAACAACGCGGCGTTCTTCGCCGTGGGCAACAAGAACTACGTGAGCGGTGCCGATACGGCGCTCGGGATCGATGGTCTCACGAAGACCG
>JBGSSS010000065.1:0-45914 GCA_041736895.1 Pirellulales bacterium | reverse complement strand
TCCCGCCGCTGCGCGATCGCCGCGAGGATATTCCGGAGCTCGCGACGTTTTTTCTCGGTGTTTACAACGCCGAGAACGACCGCTACGTTTCGCACATCGACCGCAAGGCGCTCGAAGCGCTGCAAGATTACCGCTGGCCCGGCAATGTCCGCGAGTTGCAAAACGTGATCGAACGGGCTGTCGTCATGGCGACGGGCGAGGAACTGACGACCGACCTGCTGCCGCCGACGGTGCTCGGCATCGCCGCGCCGCGGCTGACGCGCAGCAGCAGCAAATCCGGCGGCGGGATCGAAGGGCTCACCACGGATCTCGTGCAGCAAGGGCTCGCCGCGGCCGGCCCGAGCGAAGACAACCTGCACGCCAAGATCGTCAACCGCGTCGAAAAGGAATTGATCATCCAAGTCCTCGCCGCCTGCGACAACGTCCAAACCAAGGCCGCGACGCGCCTCGGCATCAACCGCAACACGCTGCACAAGAAGCTCAAGGAGTACAATCTCGAAGCAGGTGAGGAAGATGCTTAGAGCACCCCATACTCCGATGTCCAAACGATTTTGCGATCCGAGGGAAAATCGTGTTATCTTCTGATGCCCATGCCTTGCTGACGCGGCGGGTTACTATTCGAGCAGCATGCGGCTTTGCCGCGTGATGCTCCCTAAAGAGTGCCGACGGAACTTGCATCTCCGGTTTACCAAAAGGCCGCTCATTCCAGGCTTTGGTCATCGAAAGCTTGCCTTCGAAAATCCATCCTGGCAAGTCATTTCCGCGTCTAGCCGTGAGCGGCGCGTGCTTCCGTCGGATGAACCTAAAAAATACCTCAGAGCAAACGCAGGAATCCTGCTGGCCGCGGGAAAACGATCAAGGCACGCGAACCAGCAGCCTCCCGCAGGCCTCTTGAAGAAGCGCCGTTGATCCGGTAAATTGCTTGATTCAGCCAAGGTCCCGGAGCGGCCCAACGCCGCCGGCGAGAGCATCTCGACCCCGACGCCGCCCGAGCACACTGGCCGCCGCCCTCTTAGCTCAGTTGGTAGAGCAGGTGACTCTTAATCACCGGGTCGTAGGTTCGAGTCCTACAGGGGGCAGTGTACTCTTGTGCACTAAGTCGCAAGACGCAGAAAACCCCGGAAATCCGGGGTTTTTTCGTTTGGTCACAAAATTAGAATCTGCGCATTTCTACCCCCTGCGTGCAGTTACTGCGTCGGATTCTGCGTCGTCGTTTCACTACCCGTACTGGCCGAAGTATCCGGTTGTTCGCGACGAATCCAGGCAGCCAAGCGGGCAAGTAGAAATTGCCACGGAAAGAACTGTGAAAACGTTAGAGGAAAAAAGCTTCACTCTTCTTACCAAGGCCTGGAAGGTCGTCGATTTATTTAAGGATACGAATTGCCACCATCGCCACCAGCCCAAAAATGAGCGCGGTGATAGTTACCCAGAAATAGAAAATCGCAACACCCTTTAGAAATTTTACAGGCATTTTTCGCAATGCCTCTTTCTTAGCTTGTGACGTAGCTAGTTCCTCCTGCTGTTGTGCCTTTGTTGAGAAAGTAACTGCGTCAAGACGCGATCGAAAGTCGTTAAGCCGGGCCTGAACATCAGACCGGTGTTGGTTTCTTTGAGACGATCTCTATCGCCTCATGACAGGTCGCAGCGCGGCATTTCATTATGGCGGCGTTTCTTGAAGATACGACCTCAACCCCGCATTTCGCAAGCTGCTTAATGATAAGTCGCATCAAAAGTTCATCAGATGCCTCGGCCGAGCAAAAGTCTGCCTTTAGTTCCTCGATTTCTTTCTGGTCATTTACTGAGGCTGAACCAAATATGCCGGCCTCCCAAAATGCTGCCGCACCAGTTTTATGTACAGCTGAACCAAACCCGCCGACTGTCTCCCAAAATGCTGCTGCACCGGTTTTATGCACATTGGTCACAACATTTACATGCTTATGTCCGACAATGTCGCCACCCGCATCGATTTGCTGGTACCCAACAAAATCGCCCGCTACATGCGTTGTCTGCGTGGCGTCAATCGTGGTCTTTACGACACTTTCGGCCCCCACGCTAATCATCGGTCCTTGCGGCATCACAGGTACGTTAACCTGTCCAGGCTCTGGGCGGATGGTGAAGGGTTGGTTGAGCACAGCTTTGACCACGCTGTTGTCTCCCGCCTGGATTGTCGGCGTGCGTCGAGTAGGGGGCGGGGCGGATGGTGCGGCGAGATCCGCAGACTTTGGCGAAAACTGTGAACCGCATGCGGGACAGGCACGCCAACCCGGCAACAATGGCTCCCGGCAGCCTGGGCATAGCAAGCTCGCAGGTACAGCGTGGATCGCCGGGATGGACGCTGCAGGAATTGATACCGAAGCACCGCATCTACAGTGGCCTCTCTTGCCGGCTTGACTATCCTGCACTTGCCACGACTTTCCACACTGTGAGCACTTAAAGGTAATCATGATATTCACGGGTCAGTGAGTTACTGAGACTCTCCGCAGTTTGGGCAAGTCTGCGGTAGCCCAGGAGATAAAAGTGATGTCATCTCATAGCAAACTTTGGTTAGACAACTCATTTACAGTTTTTTCAAGATTTGAGAGTTGTTCAGCCATCTTTTTTTCGCGCTGATTGAAATACCATACTGCGGCAGCAGAAGCTCCGCCTAATAGAAGCGTCAATAAGAACATCAGCCCATTCTCTCTTTTTGCAGCAAATGTTAGCACAAGAGTGCCAAAAGCCGCCATTACTGGAATAAAGGTATACATTCTAATCGTAGATGTCTTAGGAAACATCCGCAATAATTGTTCCGTTTTTATTAAACTAGTATCCAGACGATCTATAGCTGTCAGTAACACAGCATCTCGCGAGTTACGGCCATTCTCGTGAAGCTTATCTAGTATCTTCTGGCATAATTCGAGACGTTGGCGATTAGTCGAATCAATTCCGCTAGTCATAAGTGCTAACCGATCGAAATAGCCTTTTCCTGCCGTTGCACTAGAATTGAAATTAAAGTTGAAGTTTAAGAGTCCTTCTTGTTGTCTGAATATCTTTTTTGCTTCACGAATTATATAAGTTAATGTTTGTGACAGAATAGCTTGGAGTTGCTTCGGTTCATTAGGTAGTTGTTGAATTTGCTCTTCTGCTTTTCGAGCATCTGCACTAGTAAATGCACCTGTCAGCAATCGCACGATCGTTCCCGCGGATGACTCGTTAACCACAGTCTGATTAGCTACGTATTGTCCTTGGACCTTCAAAGAGTGGTCATTGTGAATGTTCGTTGAGGCGTCAATCTCGGCCCTAATCACACTTCCTTCGCCGCTATGGATCAATGGCTGTCCGCCCAAAATTGGGGCAGATTCGCTTTTGGGAGCAATAGTAGTCGCATTACTGCTTCTGTTGATCTGAGCTTTGACAACGCTATTGTTACCAGCTTGGATAATTGGCGGCGGGGCCGGGCGAAGAGTTGGTGGTGAAGAGATTGTGCTCACGATCAATCGTGTCCCGCAAGCGGGGCAAGCTTTCCACATTGCCATCACGGGTTCACCGCATTCTGTACACGAACGGGAATCAATTTCGCTAGTAGCCATTTGCTTTAGACAGGGAAGAAATTGGAGTTGTTAGAAGCCGTTCAAAGAGGATTTCCACAAGCCGGACATGCTCTCCATTTGGCTTGGATCTCCGCGCTGCAATGTTTGCAAGTCAGTGCAGCAACAATTATTGGAGCTACGGGCTGCTTGGCTGCCTGCATTAATTCGGCGGACAATCGGGTCATTTCGATTTGCTGTTGTCGTTCATCGGCTTGGGCTTGGCGATACGTATCCAGATTATTTCCGCCCGCCTGCGCTTCTGAACGGGATTTGACCATGGCATCGGTTGTCGTGGCGTATTCTTGCTCAGTCATCTGCTGGAGCATTGTTTTGAGAACGCTCGCATCCGCTGCTCCGACGTTCAGCCCCTGGCTGACAAGTCGTTCCATCAAACCCATGCGGGCGAGTGATTCGTCGAGTTTGAGTTTTCGTTGTTGGTAGCGATCCTCGATGTCAGACTGCATCTTACGGAATTCAGCATCAATATCCTGCCGCCGGCGGGACATTTCCCGGTCATTCTTCTGCGTCGCCATCTCAATTTGCATCTTAACCATCGACCACATTTCTTTGTCACTGGCGTCGATGGAGGCCAACCGGGCGGCGTTCTTTTGTTTGGTCTCGCGATCTTCAATATCTAATCGCAATTCTTCTTGTGCGCGCCGGTTTTCGATGCGGGCGATGGACTCCTTTTTCTCAACGGCTATCGCCGCTTGGCCCAGCTTCGTAAGCGTCTCACTGACAAAGGGTTGGGGGAATATGTCAAAAAATTTTGAGACACTTCGACCCTCGACGGCCTTATTTACATATAGAGACCCTTCACATCTAACCCGCTCATCACTATGACACTTTTGACTCAGATCCAACGTGGCCGAATTTCCAAACCTCCTCGCGTCCTGTTGTATGGCGTCGAAGGGATCGGCAAATCAACCTTCGGTTCCCAAGCCCCCAAGCCGATTTTCATCCAGACCGAAGATGGCCTGGATGAGATCGAGTGCGACAAGTTTCCGCTGGCAACATCGTATGACGATGTTCTTGCGGCACTCCTCGAACTCCGCACGCAGCCGCATGACTTCGAAAGCGTCGTGATCGATTCGCTCGATTGGCTCGAACGCCTAATTTGGGACAAACTGTGCGCCGCTGCCAACGTCAATTCAATCGAAAAGGTCGATGGCGGTTATTCGAAAGGCTATACGCATGCTCTCACCTACTGGCGTGAGATCATCGACTACTTGAACGTGCTGCGCAATCAGCGGGGCATGGTCGTCTTGCTCTTGGCCCACTCCAAGATCGAGCGGTTCGAAGACCCCGAATCGTCGCCCTACGACCGCTATTCACCGCGGTTGCACAAGCATGCCGCGTCGCTCGTGAGCGAGTGGTGCGATGCGGTGCTCTTCGCGACGCGCAAGATGCGCACACAGTCCGAAGACGCGGGCTTCAATCGCAAACGCACGACCGCGCACGCCATCGGTAAAGCCGGCGGCGAGCGTGTTCTGCGCTGCGTTGGAGGCCCGTCCTGCACGGCCAAGAATCGCTACGACATCACGAACGAATTGCCACTCTCCTGGCCCGCGTTCATGCAGGCCATGTCCGCGAAACAATCGTAAAACCCAACCTTCTGAACTAACCATCCAGCGACTTACCTAAGGAACCATTCCATGGCAAATCTCAGTGGCTTTGATGCCAACACGGTCGAACCGGCGGACGATTTTGAGCCGATCCCCGCAGGCAAATATGTGGCCGTCATTACCGATTCGGAAATGAAACCCACCAAAACGGGCAACGGCAGCTATTTGCAGCTGACGTTCCAGGTGTTGGAAGGTCCGTGTGCCAATCGGCTGCTCTGGGCGCGATTGAACTTGGACAACAGCAATGCGACAGCGCGGAAGATTGCACAACAAGATCTATCGGCCATCTGTCGTGCCGTCGGCGTCTTGGTTCCCAACGACTCGGCCGAGTTACACAACCTGCCACTCGTGATCAATGTCCGCTGCAAGAAGCGGGCGGACACCGATGAACTGACGAACGAGATCAAAGGTTTTTCGAAGAAGGAATCGCCAGCAGCGTCGCAGCCCGCGCCAACCGCTCCGGTGGTGAACGGGACGCCGACCAGCACGCCTCCCTGGAAACGCTGATGCTCGAACTCGATCTGCCCTATCCGCCGAGCGTGAACCATTACTGGCGACACGTTGGTCCGCGGATTCTCATCAGCCGCCAAGGACGCGCTTACCGCACGACGGTCGGCGCGATCCTCGCGCTGAGGCGCGTGCGGCCGCTGGATGGACGCTTGGCAGTCGAGATCGATGTTTACCCGCCCGACCGCCGGCGGCGCGACCTGGACAACCTCAACAAAAGTCTCTTGGACGCGCTCGCTCACGGTGGCGCATACGAAGACGACTCCCAAATCGACCGCTTGCTGCTGATCCGTCGCCACGTCGTGGCCGGCGGCAAAATCCATCTTCTTATCGAACCCTATGAGCAACCCATCCACGATCGACCATCCGCCCCATTACACATTCAGTCCGATTGAAGTCATCGACGTGATCGAGTCCTGGCGATTGGGGTTTCACCTGGGCAATGTCGTGAAATACGTCGCCCGGTCGGAACACAAGGGACAGCGCCTGACCGACCTCAAGAAAGCCCACTGGTATTTACAACGCGAGATCGAACGCCTGGAGGCCCGGTGCAAACCAAACAACGAATCTGCTTGAAGTGTCGAAAAACTTTTGCTTCGACCGGACCCGGCAATCGTCTTTGTCGCCGCTGCCGTTCGATCAATGATCGCGGTCACCAATACACTGAACTCGAAATGAATCTCCAACGGGGCGAAAAACGCTGGAACGGAGAATTGTTGTAACGATGGATCTGCGTCCCTATCAACGTGCTTGCGTCGATGCCGTGTACGACCATTTGCGTCGGCGGGAAGATCACCCGTGCGCGGTGGTGCCGACCGCCGGCGGCAAAACGCCCATCATGGCGACCATCTGCCGCGATGCGGTGACGCAGTGGCAAGGCCGCGTGTTGATCCTGGCGCACGTCAAGGAATTGCTCGAGCAGACAGCCGACAAGCTACGCGTCGTCTGTCCCGAGGTGAATTTTGGGATTTACTCCGCCGGGCTCAAACGCCGCGATACCGAGCATCCGGTGATCGTGGCCGGCATTCAGTCGATTTACAAGAAAGCGTGCGACCTCGATCCGTTTGATTTGGTGCTGGTCGACGAGGCTCACCTTATACCCCTTGAGGGTGATGGCATGTATCGGCAGTTCCTAGCCGAGGCCCGTGTCGTCAATCCTCACCTGCGCGTTGTCGGATTCACGGCGACGCCGTTCCGGCTCAAAACCGGACCGATTTGCACGGCTGACGGATTTTTGAATCACATCTGCTACGAAGTCGGTGTGCGGGAGCTGATCCGCGATGGCTACCTCTGCTCGCTGATTAGCAAAGCGGGCAAGACCAAGGCCGACATGACGGAGTTGCATGTCCGTGGCGGCGAGTTCCTGGCCGACGAGGTCGAGAACCTGATGGACCAGGACGCACTGGTTCGCGCGGCCTGCGCGGAGATCGTCGAGTACGCGGCATTGCGGAACGCCTGTTTGATCTTCGCTTCGGGTGTAAAGCACGGTCAACACATCGTGCAGACTCTACTGAACGATCATGGTCGCGAGTGCGGTTTCGTCTGCGGGGAGACGCCGGTCGCGGAGCGGGACGCCACGCTGGCGCGCTTCAAAGCTGGCGAGCTCAAGTTCCTGTGCAACGTGAATGTCCTAACGACCGGGTTCGATGCGCCGCACATCGATTGCGTGGCGCTCGTCCGGACCACGATGTCGCCGGGGCTGTATTACCAGATGGTCGGACGCGGCTTTCGGCTGCATCCGAGCAAAGAGAACTGCCTCGTACTCGACTTCGGTGGCAATGTCCTGCGGCACGGACCGGTGGACGAGATCCAAGTCGCGACGCTGGAACGCGGCAATGGCAAAGCGCCGTCCAAAGAATGCCCTGAATGCCAAGCAGTGATCGCCGCCGGATTCGGACGCTGCCCGCAATGCGGTTATGAGTTCCCGCCGCCGGATCGCCAAAAACATGATGCCAAGGCGAGTGAAGCGGGTGTTCTCTCCGGTCAGGTCCCCAGGGCCGTATCGGCCCCGCTGACGTAGTTCTTATTCGGCACCGAAAAGAACGCCGTGTTGTTCAAGAACGTCGTCCAGAAGACATCGTTAATTTTGAGCCCCGAGCCGCGGCCCAATTTACGCGGTACGGTGGTAATAGCACCTAGATCGTCGTTGATCAGATCGCGTCGGTCGATATTCAGGATCAAGCCGTAAGTATCGGCCTTGTTAGAGTACAGCTCGTTCCCCAGCGTGCCGCTCTTGAGTTCGCCGCCCGGGGCGACTTGCTCGTACTGGTCCTTGCCGATCAAGCGATAGCTCGTCACCGTCTTGAAGTCGCTGACGTTGCGCACTGCGCAGATGTTCCGCCAGACACGCTCGACCGAAAAGAACCCTTCGAGCAAATATTTGTTGGCGACGTTGGATAGAATGCCACCCAAATCAATCACCGAGAGGCCCGCTTCGACGCTTTGGCCAAACGCTGCTCGCAGACATTCGCGGCTGTCTCGGAAATTGCGGCCCGTGTATGGCAAACCATGCAGCAGCAGAATCGTGGGGGCATCTTTGGCGCCAGCCTCGCGATAGAAAACATCGAGACCGTCGATCTTGACCGTGCGGTGCAAGACCTGGGTCGTTGGAGTTTTTGGCTCGGCAGACTTGGCCATAGAGCCAAGCCAAAAGAGCGAAGTAAGTGCCAGTGCGATAGCAAGTGGTTTAAACGTGGTCATGGGAATGTGTCCTGCGACTAAGGGTTGAAAGGAGAAATGGGTTGAGGGCGGAATCTGGAAATGGAACACTATCGTTACCGAGTCGGGTCACACCCTGGGATCGAAGCACAAACTTCGTGGTGATCGATAATCGGTTCGGCGAGCGGGAAATCGATATCCGTTTCAACGACATGGTTGAAATAGTTGGTGAAGATGTTGAGCGCCACGTTGGCCACGACTTCGGCGATCGCGCCGTCATCCCAGCCCGCAGCACGAACTTCGGCGATATCGGTATCGCTTACTCGACCGAGATTATCGACTAGCTTGCGAGCGAAACGGATCAGGGCATCGGTCTTGGGTTCGATGGCCGTTCCGCGACGGCTGTCGAGGATTTGATCCGGCGTCAGCCCGACCATCTTGCCGATCGTCGAATGCGCCGCGAGGCAGTAGTCACATTGGTTCGCCTGTCCGACAGCCAAGGCGATCTGCTCGCGGTTCTTGTTCGAAAGGCTTCCCTTGCTCAACACGCCGCTAAAGCCGAGATACGCTTCGAGCACCGCTGGCGAGTTCGCCATCGCGCGAGTCATATTGGGAACGAGGCCCAGCTTTCCTTTGACTGCGTCGAGCAGTTCTTTGGCTTTTCCGGTAGCGGCTTCAGGAGCAATTTGATGGAGACGTGACATGCGAGAGATCCTTACTTCGTTTGAGATTAGTGAGCACCAAGAGGATTCGTTGGCGTTGGTTCGATCTAATACACTTCCCGTGCCACTCCTTATGAAACAATTCATGTCTATAATCAGCAACGGTTTACGACGAAATCTAAGTCCTATAAGTAATCACGATATTTCGTTGCAGCACGATATTTCGTTGAATATCAACGATATATCGTTACAATGCGCTGATGGCAAGCATCCATCAAACCAGCGGCTTGATTGGCGACCCTCAGCGGCTGTTGTTGGATCTGGCCGGACATCATCACTTGTCCGAATTGCTACCGTTGGCGGTACAGCGACTGGCTGCGGGACCCGCCGTGGCGCTCGTTCGCATCTGGCTCATCCGGCCCCCGTTGGAGCATGATTGCCGCAGTTGCCGCTTTACCGCCGAGTGCGCGAACCGTGAACGCTGTTTGCATCTTGTGGCCAGTGCCGGCCATTCGCTATCAAACAAAACCCCCGCGTGGGAAGGACTCGACGGGACTTTTCGCCGCTTTCCGATCGGCGTGCGCAAGGTCGGGCAAATCGCCAAGACGGGCAAGTCTCTCGAAGTTGCTGACGTCGCGCACGACCAAGCTTGGGCAGCGGATTCCCATTGGATTCGTGACGAACGTATCGCTGCGTTCGCTGGCCATCCGTTGTTGCATCGCGGCGAAGTCCTCGGTGTGCTGGGGCTCTTTGCGCGCGAGCGGCCTGGGCAGACTTGCTTTGAATGGCTGCGCATGATTGCCGACCACTTGGCGGCGGCGATTGCCAATGCCCGTGCGTTGGACGAGATCGATTCGCTCAAGAGACGCTTGGAGCAAGAAAACGAATATCTGCGAGAAGAAGTGCAGCAGGTTACCGCGTTTGGCGATCTCATCGGCCAAAGCCCCTCCTTGCTAGCGACAACTCGGCAGATCGAGCTCGTGGCCCCAACCGATTCCGCGGTATTGATCCTCGGCGAAAGCGGGACGGGCAAAGAGGTCGTCGCGCGGGAAATTCATCGCCACAGCCGCCGCGCGGATCGTCCGCTCATCAAGGTGAATTGTGCGGCGATTCCTCGAGAGCTTTACGAGAGCGAATTCTTTGGGCATGCCAAGGGATCTTTCACCGGAGCCCTGCGTGACCGCGCCGGGCGGTTCGAACTCGCCGACGGGGGGACGCTGTTTCTCGATGAGATCGGCGAGATTCCGCTCGACCTCCAGGCCAAATTGTTGCGCGTCCTGCAAGAAGGGGAACTCGAACGCGTCGGCGAAGAACGAACTCGCCGCATCGATGTGCGCGTCATCGCGGCAACGAACCGGAATCTCCGTACAGAAGCAGAAGCGGGCCGGTTTCGGCAGGACTTGTTTTACCGGCTCAGCGTCTTCCCGATGGAGTTGCCACCGCTGCGCAAACGCGTCGAGGACATTCCACTCTTGGCCGAACATTTTCTCGATCGTTTTGCTCGCCAGCTCGGCCGAGCGCGGCCTCGTCTCACGCTGGCCAATGCTCAAGATCTGCAACGCTACGCTTGGCCCGGCAATGTGCGCGAGCTACAGCATGTGCTGGAAAGGGCTTGCATCGTGTCAACGGATGGCAAGCTGCGCTTCGATCTCCCGAAAGAAACACCAAAACAACGCGAGCAGCAAATTGCAGCTACCGCAACAGCACGTATTCTTACTGCAGCAGAACTAAGGGAACTGGAGGCAAACAATATCCGCTCGGCGCTTGCCACGGCGAAAGGAAGGATCTATGGAGAGAACGGTGCAGCGGCGCTGCTTGCCATGAAGCCCACAACGCTCGCTTCAAGAATGAAGGCCCTGGGGATAGCCTCAGCAAGTAGCGGTGTCACCTAGTTAGGGTTCGAGGGGGCATCCACAACGATTGCGAACTAGGCCGAGTTTCGAGTGCGAACGAGCGCGGGACCAGACGATCCGCGTCAAAGCATTGTTACCGTGTCAGTGCGGTAGCGTCCGTCGTAGCCCCTGGGAACATACTTCAGCGAGCGATATGATCCGTAGCAGGAATCGCACGCTCCCGCCATTTCAAGGAATAATGCGCCGCATGTTCGAATATAAAAACAAAACCGCGCTGATCACCGGCGCATCCTCGGGTATCGGCGAAGGCTTCGCACGCGAGTTGGCCAAGCGTGGCATGAATCTGATCCTCGCCGCGCGCTCTACCGCAAAGCTCGAACATTTGGCTGCGGAGTTGAGCCAAGAGCATGGGATCACGGCGCATGCTCTGCCGGTCGATCTGAGCAAGCCCGATGCCGCGGCGGCCGTGGTTCAAGCGTATGTCGCCGAACGTTCGTTGACAGTCGATCTGCTTTTGAACAACGCCGGGTTCCTGACGTTTGGACTCTTTGAAAAGAACGATCCGGCCACGGAGCATGACGAGATTCAGGTGAATTGCGCCGCGCTGGTCGCCATGTCGCACGCGTTTCTACCCGGCATGCTCGAACGGAAGCGCGGCGGGATTATCAACGTCGCGTCACTCGCCGGATTCCAGCCGATCCCGTACATGGCCGTCTATGCCGCGACCAAGGCATTTATCATTTCCTTCTCGGTCGCGCTCGCTGAAGAGGTTTACGAACGCGGCGTCACCGTCCTGGGCCTCTGCCCCGGCACGACGACGACGGAACTCTTCAAACGCGCCGTGGCCGATAGCTTCAACATGGGCAGCCCTCGCTCTGTCGAACAGGTCGTCGCGACAGGTCTCCGCGCGCTGGATAAGAAAAAAAGCCTGGTCGTCGACGGGTTCAAGAACCGAATGCTGAGCCTCGGCCCGCGCTTGGCACCGCACTGGTATACCGCCCGCTGTGCCAAAGCGATGGTGATGCCGCCGGAGGATAAGAAGAAGTCGTAGGCCCGGCTGTGCCGGGCGCAGAGCAGATTCTCCAAAGAGATTCAGCAAGGCAGGCGGAAAGTGCGGTCGAAGCGATTCTGCTCTCAGTGGTTATTCCTTCGAACAGTCCGCTGCGTTTGTGCGGCGCAAGACGTTGCCAGCAATTCCAATCTCGCAGGCCAAGTGGCATGGTCTGCGATGCGTTGTTGAATTGGAGCGTTTGCACTTTGTGCGGCACAGCCGCACCTACAGCGAGTCAACCGCCCCGCGCGCGATCGCCACCATCCGCTGAATCTGCTCCGGCGTCGTCACATACGGCGGCGCGAATTGCAATGTGCTGCCGCGCACGCGTGTGACGAGGCCGCGCTCGCGGGCGAGCCGCAGTAACTGCTGCCCTGTCCACGCGGCATCGCTCGATGTCGCCTTGATCATATCTTGGTTTGGCTCCCTCCCCCCTGCGGGGAGGGTTGGGGAGGGGGTTGAGATTGGGATGACCTCAATTCCAGCAAGCAACCCACACTGCCGAATCTCGCGCACTCTGCGGTGCTGGCCGAGCTGCGCGTGCAATTCCCGCGCGAGAAGCGTCCCCAATTCCGCGGCGCGGGGCAGGAGTTGCTCTTCGTCGAGGATCCGCAGGTTCTCCAACGCCACCGCGCAGCCCACCGGGTGCGCCGAATTCGTCAGCGCGTGCCACCACGGCAACTCGCGCGGCGCGTCGTCGATTAGCGCCGCGATCTCGGGCGACGCGGCCATCGCGCCGAGCGGAAAATACCCGCTGGTTAACCCTTTGGCCAAGCAGATCAAATCCGCGCGCACGTTCTCGCGTTGCAGCGCGAGCCACGGACCGCAGCGGCCGAAGGCGGTAACGACTTCATCCGCGATCAGGAGCAACTCGTATTCATCGCAAAGCCTGCGCACTTCGGGCCAGTATCCTGGTGGCGGCACGATCGTACCCCCTGCGGCCAACACCGGTTCGACGACCAGCGCGGCGAGCGTTTCCGGACCCGCGCGCTCGATTGTGTCGCGGAGACTTTGCAAATGCGCTGCGACTTGCTCCGCGACCCCAACGCTTGCGTCATCGCGCGGACTTGGAACCAAGTGGACGCCCGGCAGCGTCGGCGCGAACGGAGCCTGATACGCCGTGAACCCGGTGAGCGACGCCGCGGCGATTGTTGTCCCGTGATACCCTTCGGCGAACGCGACGAAGCCGGTCTTGCCCGCGCGGCTGCGGCGCTGCCAGACATAGCGGGCCGTCTTGAGAGCCGCTTCGACCGCCTCGGCCCCGCCGCTGGTGAAGAAGAAGCGCCACGCGGGGAGTTTGAGCAGGATCTGTAAGCGTTCGGCGAGTTCGATCGCACGGGCGTGCGTTGCGCCGCTAAAGGAACTTGCAAACGCCAGCTCGTTCATCTGCCGTGCTGCGGCGGCGGCAAGTGATTCGCGGCCATGCCCGACAAGGACATTCCACAAGCCGGCGAGCCCGTCGAGATAGCGCCGACCCTCGACATCGATGAGCTCACTTCCTTCGCCGCGCGCCCAAACGAGCGCATCGGCCATCTGCTCGCGTCGATGCTGCGAATGAAGAAGCGTTCGCGCATCGCGTTCGAGCCAGGACATGCATATTTCCCTAATTACACGCTGATCTTGGCAAACGCCGCGAGATCGGCTTCCAGCGCTTTGATCCGCCCGAGCAGCTTCTCGTACGTCTCGGCCAAGTCGCCGAGCATCTCCGGCGCTTCGCAGGTGAACATGTAGAACTTGATCTTCGGTTCGGTGCCGCTTGGCCGCGCGGCGATGAAGTTCCCTGGCTCGCTCAGTTCCATGATGACCATGTCCCCCTTCGGACCGGCGAACGGCGTCAGCGTGCCGACCGGCTGGCCAGCGGGGTCGTAGAGCATTTGGTTGAGCGTCTGATAGTCGCGCGTCCGAATCACACGCATGCCGGCGAGTACCTTCGGCGGCGCGGCGCGGAAGCGCGTCATGATCGTCTGCATGTCGCGCATGCCGGCCGAGCCGGGCATCGTCAGCGAGAGCTGCTTCTCGAGGTGATACCCATGCTGCCAGAAGAGCGACTCGAGCGCGTCGAAAAGCGTCTTGCCCTGCGCCTTGAGCAGCGCGGCGTATTCAGCGAGCAGCATCGCCGCGACGGCCGCATCTTTGTCGCGCGCGTATTGGCCGACGAGATAGCCATGCGACTCTTCGCAGCCAAAGACGAACTTGTCGGGTCCGACTTCGTCCATCGTTTGGGCGATGTACTTGAACCCGACTTGCAGGTCGCCTTCGGTGCGAACGTTGTAGCTGGTCGCGATCTTGCGGACGAGTTCCGTCGTGACGAGCGTCTTGACGACGTAATGATCCGGCGAGAGCGTGCCGAGTTTTTTGCGCGTCGCGAGAATGTACTCGCAGAGCAACGCGCCGATCTGATTGCCGGTGAACGTCCCCCAGGGACCGGTAAGGGATTTCGTCTTCGGCGCGGCGACACCCAGGCGGTCGCAATCGGGATCGCTGGCCATGACCAGTTCGAAGCCGTGCTGCTTGGCATGTTCGACCGGGCCGTCAAACACCGCGGGGTTTTCGGGATTCGCGACCTGGCCAGGAACATTGGTAAAGTCGCTGTCGGCCGCTTCATGCGGACCGTAAATCGTGACCGTTTTGAAGCCATCGGCGAGAAGCGCCGGCACGACGGCCGACGCGCCGACGCCATGCAGCGGCGTGTAGAGGATTTTCAAGTCGCGCGGCCCGCCGAGACCCTGCGCGGCGACTGCCTTGATGAACGCTTCGTCGACTTCGGCTTGCGTGAATTTGACTTGGCCCGCTTCCACGGCGATGCCGAATGGAGTGCGCTTCAGATGACCCGCATTGAGGACGCCTTCGATGATGCCGCGGTCGTGCGGCGGCAGAACCTGCGCCCCGCTCGACCAGTAAACCTTGACCGCGTTGTCGCTCGGCGGGTTGTGGCTGGCCGTGACCATGATGCCGACGCTCGCTTTGTGGTAACGCACGGCGAACGACAGCTCGGGCGTGCTGCGAAAGCCATCGAGGAAGTAAACCGTAAAGCCATTGCCGACGAAAATCTCGGCGCACAGTTCGGCAAAGTGCCGCGACTTGTGCCGTGTATCGTACGCGATCGCGCAGATCAGGTTCTTGATCGGCGGATCCATCGCCAGCACATAATCGGCCACACCCTGGGCGCTTTCGCCGATCGTGCGGTCATTGATCGCGTTCGACCCGATGGGGTACATCTTGCCGCGGCGGCCGCCGGTGCCGAACGGAATCACCGTCCAGTAGGCATCGTCGAGTTCCTTCCACTTGCCGTCTTGAATGTGAGCCAGCACTTCGCTGCGATAGTCCGAGTAGCGCGCGTCTTGCAGCCAGCGGCGCAGGTTTTCGCTCGCGGCGAGCGTGATGTTGTTGTTCTTGACTGCCGCTTCGATCGCGGCGAGTTCGAGAGGCGAATGGGTGTCGTCAGTGGCCATGGCAGCAACTCAAGTCGAGCGCGAAAGAAGAAGTCTGTCACGAGTATAAAGGGTTTTTGGGCGGGGGAACACTGGGCAAAATCGCGGTGCATTTTGCTACAGGGTTCGGTACAATTGAACAGGTATCATGCCCTCAGAATACGGAGATTCAAGTCATGCAAGTCATCAAGATCGACCCGGGGCTGCAGAATTCACTCTGTGGACTCACTGGTCAGGTTTTACTCTGCGATTCAAAGGGCAATGCCCTGGGCTTCTTCCAGCCGATGGCGGAACCATGTCGGATTGAAGATTTACGTCTGGAGTCGCCACTATCGATGGCCGAGTTGCAAGAACGACGTAAGAATCGTACGGGCAAAACGCTCGAAGAAATTCTGCACAAGTGGGGCTTATGAAGTATCGTGTACTTTGGTCAACGGCAGCTCGGCGGGAGCTAGCGCAGATTCTCGGAACTGCGGGAATGAAAGTACGCTTTCTCCTTGAAGCGGTTCGTGAGCTTGATCGCAATCTTTATAGCGGGGCACTTACCTTTGGTGACGTGCGCGGAGGGGCGTTGCGTATCGGATTCTTGAAAATGCTCGGAGTCTACTTTGATGTTTTCACGAATGGTCGAACAATCATCGTACAAAATCTCTGGCGTACTGATGATCTTTGATCGCGAGTCACCAGGCTTTCATCATTCTCGACTCGTTACGATTTTGAGCATATTTCACAATCTTGCAGTTAACACAAGACGATACAATTGAACAGGCACGAGTTCAATTGGCTTCCAATAAAAACGTTCTCTATCGAGGGATATATCAATGATCATTTGGAGCGGCTGGGGCGGACTCGTGGCGTTAATCACGTTTCTCTGTGCGCTGACCACGGAGTGGCTCGTTGAAATGCAAACTAAAGATCGAGATTATTTTCAAAGAGAAGGCTGGCCATTCATGGTTGCGATGCTTGTTGCAGCCATCATCGTGTGGCCATTGAGTAAATATCTGAATCGAAAAAACGAACCGCGCGAGTTGATCGATCCTCAATCGGGTGAGAGAGTCATCGTTGAATCAGGTGGCGGGAACAGTTTGTTCTTTATACCGATGGAATATTGGAGTTATATATTGGCTCTGATTGGAGTCGGGAGTTACCTTTGGCATCTCAAGGGTAGCTAAGCGAAGCCGCTTGGTATCCTCACTCGCTTCCATTCCGCCCTTCCGCCTCCATCCCCTTAAACGCGCTCGCGATCACATCCTCCAGCGGCGGATCTTCGACGCTGACATCTTCGATCGTAAAGCGGGCGAGCAGTGCGGCCAACACTTCAGGAATCTTCGCGCGGTCGATGCGGAGGCGGACTTTCGGCGCGGCGTGGTCGAGGACTTCGCCGTAGTTTTGCAGTTCCGCGACCGGAATGTCGCCGCCGAGTTGCAGCGTGATGATCTTGCTCCCGCTAAAGCGGTCGATGATCCCGGCGAGCGAGCCGTCGTACATGATCCGCCCCCCGGCGATGATCACCACGCGGCGGCAAAGCGCGGCGATGTCCTTCATGTAGTGGCTCGTCAACAGGATCGTGATCCCGCGCTCTTGCTGATACCGCCGCAGGAACAATTGGATGTTGTGCTGTGCCACGACGTCGAGTCCGATCGTCGGCTCGTCGAGGAACAGCACCTCGGGCGAGTGGAGCAGCGCCGCGATGAGTTCCATCTTCATTCGCTCGCCCAGCGACAACTCGCGCACCGGTTGGCCGAGGAGTTTGCCGACGTCGAGCAATTCGACGAGTTCATCTCGCGTTTTGGCAAAGTCCGCCGGCGGGATGCGGTAGATTTCTTGATGCAGGCGAAACGATTCCTGCGCCGGGAGATCCCACCAGAGCTGGTTCTTTTGTCCCATCACGAGCGCGAACCGGCGGCGGTACTCGTTTTCGCGCTTCCAGGGGACATGCCCCATGACATGGGCCGAGCCGCTGGTCGGCGTGATGATGCCGGCGAGCAATTTGAGCGTCGTCGTCTTGCCCGCGCCGTTGGGTCCCAGAAACGCCACAAACTCGCCGCGCTCGACGGTCAGATCGATCCCGCGGACCGCTTCGACCCGTTTCTTCTCGGGTTTCCATAGCCCGCGAATCGCCGCGCCGATGCCCTCGCGCTTGACGGCGACTTCGTACGTTTTTGTGAGACCCGCCACTTCGATCGTATTCATGCGGCGATTATACAGAACAAAGCCGCCGATGGTATCGGCGGGCATTTTCGTGCGGGCTGCCGCCAGAGCAAGAAAATACCCCTGGTCCGACGCGAGTCGAACCAGGGGAGATGTGTTTATCAGTGCTGAAGTTTCAACAACGACAGCTAGCTCGACTTGCGGCGCAGCCGATAGCCGAACAGACCAACGCAGGCCATGGCGCCGAGCGCGATGGTGCTTGGTTCGGGGATGGCAGTTACCGTGAAGTTATCAACACGGCCAGTCCCACCAGCCGCGACGGTGCCACCCGTTATCGCTGTCGTATTCGCTTGTGTGATCCGGAACTGAACAATGGGTTGGTTATCTAAAGCCGTTATGCCGGACAAATCCAAGAAATAGCTAGTGGGGCTCATCGTTGGCGTAGTACCGTTCCAGCTACCATTGACTACCGTATAGTCATTCGAACCGACCGTAAAAGGATCTGAATTCCCGACACGATATTCCAAGTCGAATCGACCTGGACCCGTATTGCTGCCAGTCTGATCCCAAGAGAGAGTGATACCAGTAAAGCCGACAGTTGAGACTTGATACTGAAAATAATCCCCTACGGTCCATTCATTCGCGGAAAATGAGTTGGCTGAACCATTGCCTGCCGGTGTGGTCCAATCGGCATTCGCCGAAGCATGCAATGCGGTGCCTGTTCCCGTCCCGATATCCGCCAGAACGGTCGGGCCGACGGCGCTATTCGATAAATCAGATGGAGTATTCGCTTCATACGTCCATTGGGCGATAATCGCCGCAGAAGCTGCGCCGGAATTAGCAATTGCCATTGCTAAGAGGAGCGATAAGCTCCAACCAAGTTTCTTGAGACTCATTAGTACTACCTCGTTGTAAAATGCCAGTGAATTGACGTTGGGTGGGCAATTGAAGTGCAACGCACCTGGTGCCTTTTCGGGTTCCCGTGCAACCCGGCTCGCCGCGCGTTTGGCGGTGAGAGTATTTCATGCGGCTGCGCAGGAATTCTGCGAAACCCAATCGTGGCGAAGCGAGCCCCGCTTCGCACGACCAATTGCACCTCTTGTGCTGGCTAGCATTTCCTTGTGATTGAATGCAGGGAACTGCTTTCAAACACCGAAACTTCGCATCACTTCGATGAAGACCGAAGGACTTCATCAAAACCGAACTGGCGAAAATTCTAGTCGCGCAGACGTAAGTTGGAACTGACCACGATCATCGCGGTGACCGTGGAAGTACCAGCAGGTTGCCGAAGTTCCATCCGCTTGGGAAACGGAGGAGGAACTTCATGGACGTGTGTAGAGAGGAATCGCAACCTGATCTATGGCTATTTTTATAAACACGCCCTGAGTGGACTGCAAGCATTATTACGAATATTCGTGAGAAACTAATGGAAATTTGCAAAATCCAAATAGGATGCTGCTTTTCGCGTTTTCTGCGTTATTTACCATTAGTTCGGCTAATATTACGCCGATTTTTTCTGCAAACTTAACCGGCGTCCCCCCCGAGCGGCGGCGATCCAGCGGGCGGCGGTCACCTGATCGGGAACTTTGCCATCGCGGAGAACACGCTGCCCCTGGGTCGTTTGCGCGAATTCGGCGATGTAGCCCACCATCTCCGCTGCTTCCGCAGCGGCCACTTCTTCGACCGTTGGATAACCGGCGCCGACCAGCAACTGTGCTCCTGTGCCGCTGAGTTCCGCGATCTGCAACACGAGCCAGGCTTGCTTCTGCCATTCGGTGACGATGTCAACCGAGGCCCAACTCGAGTTCAGCTTGCGCGCGACCTCGTTTGGATCGGCCGCGAGAAAATCACCCACCGTGCGCCAGCCATGTCCTAACATCCGATTCGCCGTCTTGGGCCCGATGCTCGGTGCGCGTTCGAGCAGGTCTGTCAGTTCAAGCCGATACTTCGCGGACTTGTCGGCTGCGGCCGTCGGGGCAACCGGTTCGGAATGAACTTTCGGCGCGGGCTTCTGTTCCGGCTGGGAAACAACGGCCGACTTCGTGAGAACGATATCTTTGGCGCTCGCCGCTGGCGCATCGCTCGCGGGAGGCATTCTCTCAGTCACCGGTTTTTCTGGTTTCGTTTTCTCCGAACTCGCTCTTTCAGAGCTTGCCTGCTTAGCAACCGGTTGCTGAACCACCGGCTTCGCGGCAATCGGCTTCGCGATCGAAGAAGTTATTGCAGAGCGTGCCGCAATCTTTGGCGCAACGGTCTTCGGTTGCTGCGCGCGGTAAGCCGTGATCTCGGTACGGATGACGCGCTGCTCCTCGGCCAGGTGCTCCTCGACCTTGCCCGTGGTTTGCAATTCATGGAACATCGCCTCGATTTGCGTCCGCTCGCGGACGTCGGCGACTTTGTTGAGGATCGCGCGGATCGGCTGATTGACGGTGCAGAGAAAAACCTCGAGCGCCGGCGACGTCTCCGGCGGCGCGGCGTCGGATTCATCGATCGCGCGTTCCAGAATCCGCGCGAAGCCCACAATCGCGTGGGCCAACAGCTCCGCCAGCAACTTGCGGCAGCGCTCGTTCAACCCCCGCGGCGGATCGAGCACGCCGCGGGCCATATCGTATTCGCGGACCAGCGTTTCGTAATGCGGGTGCGCCAGTTCCGCGCCGTCGAGCACCATCCGCGCGAGCCAATCGTCGCCGCGCGTTACTTCGACCGTCGGCCAGCGGCCGGACTCGTCGATGATCCGGCGGAGTTGATCGTAGGCCTTGGTGATGCTCCACTCGGCCGCGCGATGCATGTTGGTCTCGGTATCGCTTTGACCCGTGTGCAGCGGCATGTGCGGGTCGCTGTAGTAATGACTGAGGACGCCGGCATTGTAAGCGGCCGTGGTCCAGTCCTCGGCGCGGAGCGCGGTGACCGTCTGGTCGTACCAATACTTGGCCGTCGGCACCACACCGCCCCAGTTATTTTGCGCGACGTGCAGGACGTGATTGCGAAAGTCCTTGAACTCGTCGTCGGGCGCTTTCGCGCCGCGCAGATACGCGCGATACTGCGTCAAAAACAAATTCCGCCACGCCGACGCCGAAGAATGCCGCAGTTGCCAGAGCGCATCGACAGCCAGCTTATGATGGGTGCTGCGGCAAACAGTCCCCATCAGGATGTTGGTCAGCGTGTCCATGGTTGGCGTTGGTCGTTGGGCGCTGGGCGTTGGGAAATGCAGAGAAAAGCAAAGGCGCTGCCTCAATGTTTATCGACTGCGCAAGCGGAGCAGCACGAATAGGCACGCGCTGTTTTGTCGCACGAGCACTTTTTGCTGGCGCAAGAATTTCAGAAGTTAGCCAAATGGCATAATCCAGAGAAGAGCAGTCATGCTAGCAACTGGCGCAGCAAGTTCCGCTTCGCCGTGCCGTCCACGGCCGGCCTCAAACACGCCTGGCGTGGACGCTCCGGCTCAATGTAGCTGAAGTCGTGAGACTTCAGCTTTGAGTCGCAGATTTTCGGCCACCCGCGCATTCTCCAAGGTCTCACGACCTTGGCTACAACTGGGGCCGAGTCAACTTACTCGTGCTTCGCTTTCCACTTCTGAATCGCGACGGGAATATCGCTGCAGATGCCATCGATGCCGAGGCCGATGGCCAGGTGGTAATCCTCGAGCGTATGCCCCGGCCAGCCGTTGACGAGCAGGCCCGCTTTGTGTGCGTCGCGGACCGCCGCGCGCGAGGTGCCATCCATCTTGAATGCGATCCGTTTGCAGCCGAGGTCTTTCCCCTTCTTGATCAGCTCGTCATTGCATGGCCCGCCGCTAATGAACATGATGTCGGCCTGGGGGTCGAGTGTCTTCATGATCTTCAACGGGCGTTCGTCGAACGAGGTAAAGAAGTACGACGAACCACGGCCCTTGGCAGCATTCGCCGCGGCCAGCAGCTTGCGGCAATATTCCTCCAAGCGTTCGTCGGGGTAGAGCGTTTTGTTGCTGGTCTTCATTTCGAGTTCCAGGTAAATGCCCGGCTTGTCGGCGAGAAACGCGAGCAGCTCTTCGAGAAAGAGCATCTTCTCTCCGCCTTTTTTGGCCGTGACCGCGCGCAACTCCTCGGCCGTCAACTCCTCGACCGGGCCGGTCGCGTTGTGCGTTCGCTCCAGTTTGTCGTCATGCAAGATCACGAGCACGCCGTCCTTGGTCATGCGGACATCGGTCTCGAATCCGCGCAGACCCGCGTCATACGACGCGCGAAACGCGGCCATGGTGTTTTCTTCGAATTCGTGCGCTCCGCCGCGATGGGCATAGAGATGTCCCCGGACGGCCGCGAAGGCCGTGTGTGCGGAAAAGAGAAATGCCCAGCAAAAGACGGAGTAGCGACAAGCGGCATTCATCGAAGAACCTCGAATAAGGTGGCAACACAGAATTTCCAACAGATACGGCTCTCTCTTCAAAATCAAGCTGTATTAGCGAGCCTCATCAAATTCTAATCGCGATCGATTTCCCTGCGGCAGCAGCCGGGGAATTCTTCGAGGTGCAAGATTCTTCTTGATATGTTGGGTTAGCGCGGCGAAAATGTTAGCAACATATTTCATTGACTAAGAAATGCATCTCCTGGGCAGTCTCTATGTCGCTTTCCGCCGATCGTAATCTTCTCTTTGGCATCATCGCGCTGCAAAACCAATTGATCAACCGCGAGCAATTGCTCACGGGGATGCAGGATTGGTCCTTTGACAAGTCGACGCCGCTCGCCGAGCATCTCGTGCTCAAGGGGGCTCTGAAGCCCGAGCAACGCTCGCGCTTGGATCTGCTCGTCAACGCCAACCTGGAACTGCATGACAACGACATCAACCAGAGCATGGCCCAGGTCAGTTCCTTGGCGACGTCGTTGCATTCGGAATTGGAAAAGCTGGGTGACGCCGACCTGAACGGAACGCTCGCGCATCTGACCGATCTACCGAATGAAACATCGGCCTTCACCGTCCGCTTCAAGCCGAGCGAACCGTCCGCGGAGAAGTCGCAGCGTTTCAAAGTCCTTCGGCATCATGCCAGCGGCGGCCTCGGCGATGTCTCGGTGGCCGAAGATCAAGAGCTCCACCGCGAGGTGGCCTTCAAAGAAATTCAAGCCGACAAAGCCGATCAGCCCGAACTGCGAATGCGTTTCATTCGCGAAGCTGAAATCACCGGCGGGCTCGAACACCCGGGTATCGTCCCGGTGTATGGTCTCGGCGCGTATCCCGACGGGCGGCCGTATTATGCGATGCGTTTCATCCGCGGCGACTCGCTCGACAAGGCGATCCACCGCTTTCACGAAGCGCAAAACGATCCGGCCAACAAACTCACCACGACCGAAATCAATCTCCGGCTGCGGCGGCTCTTGCAGCGTTTTATCGATGTCTGCGAGGCGATGGACTATGCCCACAGCCGCGGCGTGCTGCATCGCGATTTGAAGCCGGGCAACATCATGCTCGGCCGCTACGGCGAGACGCTCGTCGTCGATTGGGGCTTGGCCAAACTGCTGAGCGACCTGCCAGCGGAACCGGAACCGCTGGACAACTCGGGCGTCGGGTTCGAGTTTTCGCGCATGGATACGCCGGGTCCGCTCGAGCCGAGCGAGAACACGGACTCCAACGATCTGACCAAAGACGGCCGCGCGATGGGGACGCTCGCCTACATGAGTTCCGAGCAAGCCCAAGGGCGGCTCGATTTGCTCGGCGCGAAGAGCGATGTATTTGGCCTCGGGGCGATCTTGTTCGAGATCCTGACGAACCGCGCGCCTTATGTCTCGACCAAGCGCAAGCGCATGGAACGCGATTTGGAACTGCACAACCTGGCCGTCACGGGCATGGTCCCATCGCCGCGCTCGATCAACTCCAAGATTCCCAAACCGCTCGATGCCATCTGCCTCAAGGCCCTGGCCAAAGAGCAGGCGGACCGCTACGACACGGCCAAGGATTTGGCGGATGATTTGGAGCGTTACTTGGCCGATGAACCGGTCCTGGCGAAGCGCGACACGCTCGTCGAACGGATCGGCCGCACGGTCCGCCGCCATCGCGGGTCGTTCCTGGCTGGCACGGCGGCGTTGCTGATGATCACCATCGGCACCGTGTTCGGTGCGTTGGCGATCAACGACGCCAAGAACAGCGCCGTGGCGTCGGAACAAGAAGCACTCGATCAGAAGAAACGCGCCGATCAGAAATCCGAAGAGGCGAACAAACTCGCCCAA
This sequence comes from Pirellulales bacterium, assembly GCA_041736895.1. GTDB lineage: Bacteria > Planctomycetota > Planctomycetia > Pirellulales > JALHPA01 > JANRLT01. The sequence goes on along the minus strand of JBGSSS010000065.1, from coordinate 22,213 downwards.
GAAGAGCACGCGGCCCGCATCGAGAACGAGCGCCTGGCCGAAGAAAACACCCGGCGGCTCGCGCGGTTTTATGTCGCGACGGGCACGAACATCAAGGAAAAAGGGGACCTCTGGGGCGCGTTGAACTGGTATGTCAAAGCTTGGAACGAAGACCCGGACCAAGCGAACGATGTTGCTCATCGGCTGCGGATAGGCACCACGCTGCAAGAAGCTCCGTCCCTCGCCGCCGCCTTCTTTCACAAGGATCCCGTCTACGACGCCGTACTTTCGAAGAATGGCAAGCGGCTGGTCACGCTGCCGGAGTCTTCACGCGCTTGGCTCTATGACACCGAGAAGCAAAGCGCGATCACGACGCTGGATCACACCGGAATCGTGCTGGCCGCAGCCTTTAATCACGATGATACGCTGCTCGTGACGGCGTCGGTGGATGGCGTTCTCCGGTTTTGGAATCCGGAAACCGGGCAAAAGCTGGGCGAGAGCACGGCATTCGACGCCGCGATCCATTCGCTCGATTTTCATGACTCCAAAAACCTGATCACGCTGGTCACGCAAAAGGGGGGACCATATCTCTGGGACTATGACAAGAAAACAAAAACGACATTCGAAGCGCCGCTGACGGGCATCGGCTTCAACGCGCACTTTCTGAAGGGCAAAGACATAGTCGTCGCCACCGCGGGGAATCGCTGCGGACTGTGGGATGCCACGCAACGAACACCGATCGGGAAAAAATATGACTATATCGTCAATGAAACCGCCGATACGGCAACACGAAACACTTTTCCCAAACGAGATAAAATTGGCACAGCCGTCAGTCCCGATGGGAAAATCATTGTGGATAGCGGCAAGCCAGGGCTGCCGGCGACGCTGCGGTTTCTGGACGAATCCCAGCGGGTCGTCGAACTGCCGCAGCTGTTCACCAGCTGCAACGCCTTTTCCCCGGAGGGCAGTAAATTTGCCTATACCGCAGGGAACCAGATAGGCGTCTATGACTTGAAAACGAATGTCATGGCGTATTTGGATCATCCGCGAATGACGCTGCAACTCGCATGGCATCCAACCAAACCGCTCTTGGCAACCGTCGGCGCCGGCGGAGAAGTTCGCGTCTGGGATGTGACGAGAAAAGAAACGCTCGGCCCCACGCTAAAAAATGCGATCAGCACGAGCCGGATCAAGTTTTCCAGCGACGGACAACTCTTGCTGGTCTCCGATATCGATGGCGGCGTGCGGCTCTGGAAGCCAATTTCGCAGCAGCAACAATTGGCCGTGGCGACAAACCCGCAAGTACTCCAAGCGCCCGACTTCGATGCCGTGGCAGAGTATCTCGATGATAAGCTTTACACGGCGATCGAATACAAAGATCAAACGATCATTTTTCGCGACCAGCTCACGGGCAAGGCGATCCAGTTGCCGCAGAGTGCCTTGCCAGAAAATTTGCGCAGCCCGCTGACCGTGGAGAAATATTGGGGAGCCTCCGATGACAAGCAGCGCATCGCCGTCACTTTTGCCGATGCGGAAAAGTCAACGCTGCTCATCGATCTGCGGAATTCGCAACAAATCAAAGTCATTCCGCTGAAGAATGTTGATCTCGCGCATTTGCAATTTTCTCACAGCGGGGAGTGGGTGATCGCGCGTGATCGAAATTACAAATTGCACCTGATCAATACGGCGACGGGGCACACGAAATCAAGCTTGGTTGCCAGCGATGATGTGCAACATGTTCGCTCCTTCCACGAGTGTGTGATTTCTCCCGACGATCGTCAGTTGGCTTACTCGATCGGCAGTTCGGTACAAATCTGTAGTATCGAACCGCTGCGCAAGACAGGCCGCTGCACGCACAATTACGATGTTCAGAATGTGACCTTCAGCCGCGACTCCACGCTCCTTGCCACGGCATCCTCCGACAAGACCGCGCGCGTTTGGAGTATGGATGGCGAACCGCAGAGCCCCCAATTTCAACACGATTTTATCGTCAACCGCGCGATCCTCAGCCCGGACTGCAAATTTCTCACCACCACGTCGCACGGCAAGCTCCGCGTCTGGCAAGTCGACACGGGCGATCTCTTGTTCGGGCCGATCTCCTCGCCAGTTCCGGGTTATTACGACGGGTTGGCCACGCTGTACACGCTCAACGGGCAAAAGCTTGAGTTGAAAACGTTCCCGCTCAATAAGCAAGATGCCAGCCGTTATGCCGAAATCATCACGAGCCACAGCGTGGACAAGCTCGCCGGTTTTTCCATGGTGACGCGGAACAAATTCACCTCGCAACACGTGGAATACAGCCGCTTCTCCGCACAGTTTCACGACAAAACTTTTGTTCCCGAAACAATCCAAAAATCAGAATTCGTCATCGACGAAAAGAACACGATCGAACCGAGCGCCGCGCAGAAGTACCTGGGCAAGATCGTCACGGTGCGCGGCAAAATCGTGCGCACCGGCAGCACCAAGGGTTTGTCGTTTCTCAATTTCGGCACCTCGAATGACGGCTTTACCGCAGTCATTTACGAAGAAGTCTATGAAGCTCTGGGCGGAAAACCGGCCGAGCTATTTGCGAACAAAGACGTATATATCGTGGGACTCGTCCGTCCGTTTCGCGGCAAACCGGAAATCATGATCCGCGATGCGTCGCAAATTCGGATTGCGGAATCGATTCCTTTGAATTTCGAAAATTCCGACAAACTGCCGCTCGTCAATTATCAAAAAATCCGGGAACACGTCGGACAAGAAGTCGCCGTCGAATTCACCGTTATGGAAACGGGGAATATCGGCCATATCTGCTTTTTGAACGTGGACTCCAACCGAGAATTTACAGTTCCCGTCTTTTCTGGAACGTTCAAGGACATTCCCGGCGGCAGCAAACCGGAAGAATATTATCTGAATAAGAAAGTTCGAGTCACGGGAAAAGTTACGCTGTACCGCGAGAGGCCGCAAATCGAAGTTCACGACCTGCGGCAGATCAACATCGTCGGCGGCAGCGAGACGATCGCCGCGGCCAAATCGCCGGATGCTGCGGCCGGTTTGATCGATCTCAAAAAAGCCCGGGATCATGTGGGTAAAGAGGTTGCCGTCGAGTTCACCGTCAACCGGACCGGGAACACGGGGAAAATCTGCTTCTTGAACAACGAAGACGACAAAGATTTCACCGTCCCCTTGTTCTCGGAAACCTTTAAGAGTGTCCCCGGCGGGAGCAAGCCGGAAGATTTCTATCTCAAGAAAAAACTCCGCGTCACGGGCAAAATCACGCTCTACAAAGAGAAGCCTCAGATCGAAGTTCACGATCTGTCGCAAATTCAGGTGCTGGCGGACAATGTCGCTGTCACCCCCGCACCCGCGAGCGGCTCTAAAATCGAAACGATCGACTACAAAAAAGCTCGTGACTATGTCGGCCGAGAAGTCGCCGTGGAAATCAACGTCACACAAACCGGTTCGACGAACAAGGTTTGTTTCCTCAACGTCGACAAGAACCGCGACTTTTCCGTGCCGCTATTCTCCGAGGTGTTCAAGGACGTCCCCGAGGGGAAAAAACCGGAGGACTATTATCTGAACAAGAAGCTGCGCGTGACGGGCAAGGTCTCGCTCTACAAAGACAAACCGCAGATCGAGGTTCATGACCTGAGTCAGATCGAGGTGTTGGATGCACCCGCAGCCCAGCCGGCGGAGAAACTCGCCGCGGCCGAGTTGATCGACTTCAAAAAGGCGCGTGACTTTGTCGGCAAAGAAGTGGCGGTGGAGTTCACGGTGAACAAGACGGGGAATATTGGCAAGATTTGTTTCTTGAACGCAGAAGATGCCAGTGACTTTACCGTGCCTGTCTTCTCGGAAACATTCAAAGACGTCCCCGGCGGCCATAAACCGGAAGAGTATTATCTGAAGCGGAAGCTGCGCGTCGCGGGCAAGATTAGCCTTTTTCGAGACAAACCCCAAATCGAGGTTCACGACCTGAGTCAAATCACCGTCCTCGATGCGCCGGCGAAAGGGAGCGTCACGGCGAAAGTTCCAGCAATCACTGAACCGGCGAATTTCCAGTTGCCGCACATCAAACCCGACGCGGCGCCGGACAACCTTGACAAAGATGTCGTGATCGAAGGGATCATCGAGCATTTGAAGAAAAAGAACGGCGACTATGTGCTCGACTTCGGCGAATATCCGGCCGAGGATCAATTGACAATCGTCATTCCCAAGGAGATCGTCGATTATTTTCCCCGCGACCCCGAGGGGATGTTTCTCTACCAGCACGTCTTCGTCAGCGGCCGCATCGAATCGGTCAACAACAAGCCAGTCATCAAGATCAAGCAAACGGATCAACTCCGCTTTGACCGCTTGGGCGAGAAAATCGCCAAGGCCGAGGTTGTCTCGGTTTCCACGGCGCTGGAGCGTAACGGCAAGTATCTCGGCGTGAAAGGCGAGATAAGCAGCGTCGAAGTTTCGGAGCTGTTTTATCTCGTCCAGCTCAAAGAAGCGAACGGAGCGGAGCTGCGAGTTGCGGTGGACAAGGCCTGTCTCAAGCCCGAGCAGGCCAAAGCGATCCTCGAAAAGCCGGGGACTATCTTCTATGGGAAGATCGATGCCGAGCGAAAATCCGCGCCGCTGCTGATCGGCGATGCGCGGGAAATCGTGGCGGCGCCTGAAAAATAAATACCGCTTTCATGCCATGAATCGGCTGCTGGGTAATGTCGATCTGCGGTGCGTGGGGCGAATCGGTCAGCGCGGCATGTACGAACTGACCGAGCATTGGAGCAGCGCAGCCGCAGGACCCGGCGAAGTTCCCGCCGGCGACGAAATCGAAATCCCCGGCGACGTCTTAGCACAACCCGGTCTCTATCGAGTCCGCGCCCGCTGACGCGATCAAACGGGCCGCTGCGGGCACTGGAGCGCGCCGGTCGAGGTTCAAATTCGTTGAGCGCCCTGAGCTGTGACGATCCGGGGTGCAGAGAGTCTTGCTAACATTTGCCAAGACAGCTTTTCAACAAGGACAATGTCACCGGTTTCACCAAATGCTCGTCGAACCCCGCTTCGAGCGCTCGTTCGCGATCAGAACTCTGCCCATAGCCGGTCATGGCGATGAACTTTGTCTCGGTGAGCCCTTTTGCCCGGAGCGTGCGGCAGACTTGGTAGCCATCAAGTCCCGGCAGTCCAATATCGAGCAGCACAACCGCCGGATTTTCGCGCAGAGCCGTTTCGACGGCTATTGTTCCATCGTAAGCCAAGGAGACCTGATGCCCGTGAATTTGCATCAACTTGGCCATGCTCAGCGCCGAATCGGTGTTATCGTCAACGACCAAAATCGAAAGGCTGGTTGGCGTGGGACTCACCGCCGGCAACTCGGGTTGCTTGATTTGCGCAGGCGCCCCCAAGACGCAAGGGAGGGTGATCGTAAAATTGCTGCCTTTGCCGCAGCCGGGGCTATAAGCCATGATCGAACCGCCATGCATTTTGACCAGCCGATGCACCAGCGACAGCCCGATGCCGAGCCCGCCGTCGGCACGATCCAAGTTGCGATCGACTTGATAGAAGAGCTCGAAGAGATTTTCCAGCGAGCCGGGATCGAGCCCGCGGCCGTTGTCGCGGACTTCGATGACGGCCGATTTGTTGTCATGCGGCGAGAGTTGGAGCGAGACCTGAATCTGGCCGCCGGGATCGGTGTATTTCGCGGCGTTGTTCAGCAAGTTTCCGACCGCTTGCGCCAAACGGACCGGATCGCCATTGATCAAAATTGGAGCGGCCGGCAAGACGACGTCGAGCTGATGCTGCCGTTGGTCGATGAGCGGCCGGTGGGTTTCTATGGCTTGCTGCACGGCCGTTGACAAATCGAACGGCTCGCGCTGCAGTTGAATCTTGCCGCTCGTGATGCGCGAGACATCGAGCAAATCGTTGACCAAGTGCGTGAGCTGTTCGGTCTGCCGATCCAGCACCTCGCGGCAAAGATCGAAGCAATCCGCGTCGGCATCGCTGCGGTCTAGGATCGAGATCGCGTTGCGAATCGCGGCCAAAGGGTTGCGCAGCTCATGGCCGAGCATCGCCAGAAATTCGTCCTTGCGCCGATCTGTCTCGATCAGCTTCAGCTCGATCAATTTCCGATCCGTGATGTCCCGCACAGAGCCGCGCATCCACACGGGTTCGCCCCCTTCGTATTCCACGGCTCCGATCGATTCGATCCAGCGGATTTCATTCGCCGACGTTACGATGCGATATTCCTGGGCATAGCGCCCGGTCGCTTTGGCTGTCTCGACCCCATCGATTGACGCTTGCACGTCTTCGGGATGAATATAGGATTGCCACTGGGGACCAGTGATGTCGTTCGTGGTGCGCCGGGAATGAAAAATCTCGCGCGCCGAATCGGTCCATTGCCCGCGATCTGTCGCCAAATCCCATTCCCAGAGTCCGACTTTGCCCGCGGCTTGAGAAAGGCGAAGGAGTTGCTCGCTCTCGCGAAGGGCGAGGTTGACCTTTGAAATCTCGGCGGTTCGGGTTTCGACGCGTTGTTCGAGTTCAGCATTCAGCCGCAGGATCTGATCTTCGACGCGGCGGCGTTCGGCGACCTCGGCCGTGAGCGCGTGGTTGGTTTCGGCGATCTCGCGGTTCTTGCGATGCAAGTCGGCGAAGACGGCGACCTTGGACCGCAGGATCGCGGCGTTCACCGGTTTGTGCAGGTAATCGACCGCGCCGGTTTCATACCCTTCGAGCACATGTTCGGCTTCGCTGAAGTAGGCCGTCAAAAAAATAATCGGCACGGCGGCCGTTTTCTTGCGCTGTTTGATCAACTGCGCAAGCTCCAAGCCTGACATCTCGGGCATCCGAATATCCAAGATCAGCAGCGCAAATTCTTGCTCAACCAACGCCAGCAATGCTTCGTTAGCATTTTCCGCGCGGACGAGCCGATAGTTCGGATTCGCCAAGACCGTTTCGAGCACCGTCAGATTCTTAGGCTCGTCATCGACGATGAGAATATTGATGCGCTGATCCGCCGGCGACAAGACACCTGCTACCGCGGCATGCGGCTGACGGAGTTCGCTCTGTGGCTCGTGCAATTTGACGGTCATAATGGCACTTCCTAAATGATCCTTCTTCATTCTACCACGATTCGCCCCCGGCTAGCGGTGCAACCAAACTCGCATCAAGCAGAGCAACTGTTCCGTATTCACCGGCTTGGCGATGTAATCCGACGCGCCGGCATCCAAACACTTCTCGCGATCGCCCTTCATCGCCTTCGCGGTCAACGCGAGGATCGGCAGCGTGTGGTACTTGGGGTTGTTGCGAATTTCGCGCATCGTCTGATACCCATCCATCTCGGGCATCATGATGTCCATCAGCACCATGTCCAGGTCCGGCGTGCTTTCGATGAGTTCGATCGCTTGCCGGCCATTGGTGGCTGAGATGACTTCGATCTCCTGGCTTTCGAGGACCGTCATGAGGGCAAAGATATTGCGCGCATCGTCGTCCACGACCAGCACCTTGGCCCCGCGCAGCATTTCATGGCTCGAATGGAGCCGCTCGAGCATTTGCTGTTTTTCGAGCGGTAAGTTTCCGACGACGCGATGCAGGAAGAGTGCTGTCTCGTCCAACAAACGCTCCGGCGAGCGAACATCCTTGAGGACAATGCTCTTGGCCATCGTTTTGAGCTCCGCTTCTTCTTCCGGCGAGAGATCCTTGCCCGTGAACACCACGACGGGGATGTCTTGCAGACTCGGCTCGTGCTGCATCTGCTTCATGAAGTCCGAACCGCTCATATCGGGCAACCGGAGATCGAGCACCACGCAATCGAACGGCGTCTTGAACATCTTTTCGAAGGCCTCGTGCGCTGAGCCGACGGTCGTGATTTCGATATCGTTATGCTCCAGCAGTGTTACGATCGATTGCCGTTCGACATCATTGTCCTCCACCACGAGCAACCGGCGCGTGCGATCCGCCGAAAAGCCGCGCAGCCGATCCATCGCCGACTCCAGGCCCTCGATCGTCGGCGATTTGACGATGTACGAGTACGCCCCGCGTGACAGGCCGTGTTTGCGTTCTTCTTCCAACGACAGAATCTGCACCGGAATATGCCGCAGGTTCGGATCGAGTTTCAAATTGTTGAGAACCGTCCAGCCCAGCATGTCGGGCAGAAAAATATCCAGCGAAATCGCCGCCGGATGATATTGCCGCGCCAAAGAAAGCCCCTCAGCCCCCTTCATGGCGACGATCCCCTTGAAGCCTTTGCCGCGCGCCAGTCCCAACAAGATGCGCGCGTAGTGCGGATCGTCTTCGATGATCAGCAGCACCGAGTCGCCGGCCGCGGTGTCATGGCGATCGTCCGCAATTGGTTCGACGGAGATCGCAGCATGCGTGCGCGAAGGCGGCGTCTCGATCGATTTGCCGCGCATCAGCGGGGCGATGTTGGTCGTCACCGGACCGGTGTAATGCAGCGGCAGGTACAACGTAAACGTGCTCCCCTGCCCCGGCGTGCTGACCAGGCGAATTTCTCCGCCGAGCAGCGCGGCCAGTTCGCGGCTGATCGCCAACCCGAGCCCCGTGCCGCCGTACTTGCGCGCGGTGCCAGCGTCGGCTTGCTGGAACGCCTCGAAGATCAGACGCTGCTTCTCGATCGGCACGCCGATGCCCGTGTCTTCGACGGAGAACGCCACGACTTGCGGCGCTTTTTGCAGGATCGGATGGTCGGCGGTGTAGCCCGAGGTCACAAAATCGACGCGCACATCGACGTGGCCTTGCGACGTGAATTTGACCGCGTTCGAGAGCAGATTCTTCAGGATTTGATGCAGCCGTTTGGCATCGGTTGTCAGGTACTTCGGCAACTGCGGCGCGAATTGAATATTGAACGGCAGGTTTTTGTTCTCGGCGACGTGCCGGAAGTTGCGGTCGATCGTTTCGCGCAGATTGTGGAACGAGATTTCCTCGGCTTCGACCGAAACCGTGCCCGACTCGATCTTGGACAAGTCGAGAATGTCATTAATCAGATTGAGCAAGTCGCTGCCCGACGAGTTGACATTACGGGCGAATTCGATTTGCTTGCTGCTGAGATTCCCCGCGGCGTTTTCCGCGAGTTGTTGACTGAGGATCAAGATGGAATTCAATGGCGTGCGCAGCTCGTGCGACATGTTCGCGAGGAACTCGGATTTGTACTTCGAGGTCAGGGCCAACTCGGCCGCTTTTTCCTCGAGCGCCTCGCGTGCTTGTTCCACTTCGCTGTTCTTGCGTTCGACTTCCGCGTTCTGCTCGGCCAGCAGGCGCGCCTTGCTCGCTAGCTCTTCGTTCGTCTGTTGCAATTCGCTTTGCCGCGACTGGAGTTCGACGGTCAACTGTTGCGATTGCGTCAGCAGCCCCTCGGTACGCATCGTCGCTTCGATCGTGTTGAGCACGACGCCGATGCTTTGCGTCAACTGCTCGAGGAAGATCAGATTTGTCGAACTAAAGGGATGCAGCGAAGCCAATTCGATGACTGCTTTGATATGCCCTTCAAAGAGCAACGGCAACACGACGATGCTCGATGGCTTGGCTTGTCCCAGGCTCGAAGAGATCGGCGTGTAGTTCTCGGGGATTTCGCTCAAGATGATCCGCTGCTTATCGACGGCGCACTGTCCGACTAACCCGTGGCCCGGCGCAATTCGCTCGGATTGCCCTGCGGATTGAGCGTACCCGGCCAGCAGCTTCAGGTACGGCGGCTCGATTTCGCTTTCGATCAATTGATACATCGCCCCTTGCTGCGCGGCAACCAGCGGCACCAGGTCGGCGAGCAGCATGTTGGCCACAGTCACCAGATCGCGCTGGCCCTGGAGCATACTCGTGAACCGTGCGACGTTGGTTTTCAACCAGTCTTGTTCCTTGTTGCGCTGCGTTGTCTCGCGCAGGTTGGCAATCATCGTGTTGATGTTGTCCTTGAGTTCCGCCACTTCGCCGCGCGTCTCGACCTGAATCGAACGGGTCAAGTCGCCCTTCGTCACGGCCGTCGCCACTTCAGCGATCGCGCGGACCTGAGTCGTGAGATTGCCCGCCAACAGATTCACGTTATCGGTCAGATCGCGCCACGAACCAGCCGCGCCCGGCACACTCGCTTGCCCGCCGAGCCGCCCCTCGACGCCCACTTCGCGGGCGACGCTAATGACCTGCTCGGAGAACGTGGCGAGCGTGTTGGTCATGTTGTTGATCGTCTCGCCAAGCGCGGCGATCTCGCCCTTAGCTTGCACGGTCAGTTTCTGCCGCAGGTTTCCGTCGGCCACGGCCGTCACGACCTTGACGATGCCGCGCACCTGATCGGTCAGGTTCGACGCCATGAAGTTCACGTTGTCGGTGAGGTCCTTCCAAGTGCCACCGACGCCGGAGACCTTGGCCTGGCCCCCGAGTTTCCCTTCGGTGCCGACTTCGCGGGCGACGCGCGTCACCTCGGACGCAAAACCGTTGAGCTGATCGACCATCGTGTTGATCGTGTTCTTGAGTTCGAGGATTTCGCCCTGCACATCGACGGTAATCTTGCGCGAGAGATCACCGCGCGCGACGGCGGTCGTCACTTCGGCGATGTTGCGTACCTGCGCCGTGAGGTTCGCTCCCATCGTGTTCACGGAGTCGGTCAAGTCTTTCCAGGTTCCACCGACGCCCGGCACCACGGCTTGCACCCCGAGGCGGCCTTCGGTGCCGACTTCGCGGGCGACGCGCGTCACTTCGGACGCGAACGACCGCAACTGTTCCACCATCGTGTTGATCGTTTCCTTGAGCTGCAGAATCTCGCCGCGCACATCGACGGTGATCTTCTTCGACAAGTCACCGTTCGCCACGGCGACGGTCACGTCGGCGATGTTACGCACCTGACCCGTGAGGTTGCTCGCCATCGAGTTCACGTTGTCGGTCAAGTCCTTCCAAGTCCCGGCGACCCCGGGAACTTGGGCCTGCCCACCGAGTTTCCCTTCGGTCCCGACTTCGCGGGCGACGCGTGTCACTTCGGACGCGAACGCCGAGAGCTGATCGACCATCGTATTGATGGTTTCTTTGAGTTGCAGGATTTCGCCCTTCACATCGACGGTGATTTTGCGTGATAAATCGCCCCGCGCCACGGCCGTCGTGACGTCGGCGATGTTGCGGACCTGGCCGGTAAGGTTCGACGCCATCGAGTTCACCGAGTCGGTCAAGTCTTTCCACGTTCCGCCGACGCCGGGAACCTGGGCTTGGCCGCCGAGCTTTCCGTCGGTGCCGACTTCGCGTGCGACGCGCGTCACTTCGGCGGCGAAGGAACGCAACTGATCGACCATCGTGTTGATCGTTTCCTTGAGCTCTAAGATTTCGCCGCGCACATCGACGGTGATCTTCTTGGACAAGTCGCCGTTCGCAACGGCCACGGTCACGTCAGCGATGTTGCGGACTTGCAGCGTCAGGTTCGTCGCCATCGAATTGACGTTGTCGGTCAAGTCCTTCCACGTTCCGGCAACGCCGAGCACCTTGGCTTGCCCGCCGAGTTTCCCCTCGGTGCCGACTTCGCGCGCGACGCGCGAGACTTCGGACGCAAACCCGTTCAACTGATCGACCATCGTGTTGATCGTGTCCTTGAGCTCCAAGATTTCGCCGCGCACATCGACGGTAATCTTGCGGCTCAAGTCGCCGCGCGCGACGGCCGTCGTCACGTCGGCGATGTTGCGGACCTGCCCGGTCAGGTTCGACGCCATTGAATTGACGTTGTCAGTCAGATCTTTCCAGGTTCCGGCAACACCCTGCACTTCGGCTTGGCCGCCGAGTTTCCCTTCGGTGCCGACTTCGCGGGCGACGCGCGAGACTTCGGACGCGAACGCATTCAACTGATCGACCATCGTGTTGACGGTGTTTTTCAGTTCGAGAATTTCGCCCTTCACCTCGACGGTGATCTTCGACGAGAGGTCACCCTTGGCGATGGCGGTCGCGACGTCGGCGATGTTGCGGACCTGCCCCGTGAGGTTCGACGCCATCGAGTTGACGTTGTCGGTCAAATCTTTCCAAGTTCCGGCAACACCCGGCACTTCGGCTTGGCCGCCAAGCTTCCCTTCGGAGCCGACTTCGCGCGCGACGCGCGTGACTTCGCCGGCGAACGAGTTGAGCTGATCAACCATCGTGTTGATAGTCTCTTTGAGCTCGAGGATTTCGCCCTTCACATCGACGGTGATTTTCTTTGACAAGTCACCGTTCGCCACGGCCGTCGCGACATCGGCGATGTTGCGGACCTGCCCGGTGAGGTTGCTCGCCATCGAGTTGACGTTGTCGGTCAGATCTTTCCACGTTCCCGCAACGCCCGGGACTTCGGCTTGCCCGCCGAGTTTGCCATCAGTGCCGACTTCGCGGGCGACGCGCGAAACTTCGCTCGCAAAGCCGTTGAGCTGATCGACCATTGTGTTGACGGTGTTCTTGAGCTCCAGGATTTCGCCCTTCACATCGACGGTGATCTTGCGCGAGAGGTCACCCCGCGCGACGGCCGTCGTCACGTCGGCGATGTTGCGGACTTGACCGGTGAGGTTGTTCGCCATCGAGTTGACGTTGTCGGTCAGATCTTTCCAGGTCCCGGCGACGCCCTCGACTGCCGCTTGCCCGCCGAGTTTCCCTTCGGTGCCGACTTCGCGGGCGACGCGCGAGACTTCGCTGGCGAACGCATTCAAGCGATCCACCATCGTGTTCATCGTGTTCTTCAACTCAAGGATTTCGCCCTTCACCTCGACGGTAATCTTCGATGACAAGTCGCCCTTGGCGATCGCCGTCGCGACGTCGGCGATGTTACGGACTTGGCCGGTGAGGTTGCTCGCCATCGAGTTGACGTTGTCGGTCAGATCTTTCCACGTCCCGCCGACGCCCGGCACGAGCGCCTGCCCGCCGAGTTTTCCTTCGGAGCCGACTTCGCGCGCGACGCGCGTCACTTCACTGGCAAAGCCGTTGAGTTGATCGACCATCGTGTTGATCGTGTTCTTGAGCTCGAGGATTTCGCCCTTCACATCGACGGTGATTTTGCGCGAGAGATCGCCCCGCGCCACGGCGGTTGTCACGTCGGCGATGTTGCGGACCTGCCCCGTCAAGTTGCTCGCCATCGAGTTGACGTTGTCGGTCAAGTCTTTCCAGGTGCCGGCGACGCCCGGGACTTCGGCTTGGCCGCCGAGCTTGCCTTCGGAACCGACTTCGCGCGCGACACGCGTCACTTCGCCGGCAAAGCCGTTGAGCTGATCGACCATCGTGTTGATGGTCTCTTTGAGTTCGAGAATTTCGCCCTTCACATCGACGGTGATTTTTCGCGAAAGATCGCCCCGCGCGACGGCCGTCGTCACGGCCGCGATGTTGCGGACCTGCGCCGTCAGGTTCGACGCCATCGCGTTCACGGAGTCGGTGAGATCCTTCCACGTCCCGGCCACACCCGGTACGACCGCTTGCCCGCCGAGCCGTCCGTCGGTGCCGACTTCGCGCGCGACGCGTGTTACCTCGGACGCAAACGACCGGAGCTGATCGACCATCGTATTGATGGCTTCCTTGAGCTGTAGAATTTCGCCGCGGACGTCGACGGTGATCTTCTTCGACAGGTCGCCGTTCGCCACGGCGATCGTCACGTCGGCAATGTTGCGGACTTGCGCCGTAAGGTTGCCGGCCATCTGGTTGACCGATTCGGTCAGGTCTTTCCACACACCCGAGACGCCGCGGACTTGGGCCTGGCCGCCGAGTTTTCCTTCGGTGCCGACTTCGCGCGCGACGCGGGTCACTTCGCTGGTGAAGACCGAGAGCTGGTCGATCATCGTGTTGACCAACTGCGCCGAGCGGAGGAATTCGCCCTGCAGCGCGCTGCCATCGACTTCGAGTTCCATCGACTGGCTCAAGTCGCCCTTGGCCACGGCGCCGATCGTGCGCGCGATTTCCGTCGTCGGCCGCACGAGGTCGTCGATCAGCGTGTTGATCGATTGAACATTCGTCGCCCAATCGCCGGACGCAGCGGGCAAGGTCATACGCTGTTTAAGCCGACCTTCTTTGCCCACGGTTAAGCTGAGGCGCGTCATTTCGCGCGCGATGCGGTCTTGCTGCGCGATCGTTTGGTTAAAGGCCTCGGCGATGCGGCCTTCCACGCCGCTCCACTCAATCGGCAGGCGTACGGAAAAATCGCCATCGCGAAACGACATGATGGCGGCCAGCAGTTGCCGCAATTGGATCTCGGACAGATTCGCTGCTTCGAGCTGCTCGTTCTGGCGCGTCGCCGGCAATGATCCAGCGGGCATCTCCAATTCGGCCGTCGATCCGCTAAACCCGGCCGCAGCGCCATGCTTTGCCATGTAAAAATCCTCTATAGGTCGGCATCAATAATGCTCAAGATCGAGCGCGAGTATAGAAACGCAATCATACTGCAACTTTTCGATACTGACTATTTAGGGCGATGATTAGCCGCGACAAGTTGTCGTAGCCCAGGAGCAATTTGTTTGCTAGCAACGGGCATCTTCACTCGAAGAAATCAAGCACTTGATCGAAGCGGAATTCCCATTCATTCGATAAGTGCTCTGAAATCGGAATCACGAAGACAGTGTGAGCGCGAAAACTCATACCGCACGATGTGCGTTCGGAAGCCACTTATCAGGTTGACTCTGGCATGCAACGCTGACTCGCTGCTGCGGCTTGCTGACAGTTTTCGTCGTAAGTGGCACGCTTCCTGCTTGAACGTTCTCGACGTCCATGAACACCACGAGTCCGTCATGTTGTCGGGGTTTTTTTATGCGCCGCGATTGTTCACAATTCAAGTCAACGCTCATCGTCCAAAGGCAAGGCATGTCAAACAGCCAACCAGATCCAGCCGATAAACTGGCCGCTCAATGGGAGGCAGAAAAAGCGCTGCGCGAGTCGATCCTCGCGCGCGCCGTGAAGGACAATGCCGGCAAGTCTCAACTGATTGAAGAAGCCCGCGAAGCCATCGAAAAAACCCGCACGCTGATTGACGAAATTCAAAAAGAACGTGGTGTTTAAAAATCGCTGCCCCCGCTTGGATGCAGCAAATTCTACGAACCCGTGTCGCCGCGAAAAGTTTTGGACGGCCTGCTGCTCGAAGCCATACGAGCAATGGCAGCGTCCCTAGTGCTGTGACACCGCTAGTATTTCGGGTTAAGAAAGAAATCGAGGGTGCCATGCTCACGCCAAGATGCTGCTTTGAACGGCAAAGCGGCCTGGGACGTGAGCATGTTTTCGAGGCTGAAGTTCTGGAACATGCCCACGCTCGACGATTTTTCAAATTCAAAGACATCCGTTATCGCGTGGGCATGGCACTAGTATCAGAAGCCGTAGCGGTCTCCGTAAGCAACCCGCGGCTCAAGAAACTCCACCCGTGAAGGCAGCCAGCAACTGCCATTCACGAGTGGGTTCTACTGCCCCTTCCACCGGGTTTCCTGGCACGGAACCGACGGTGCGGAACCGTGCGTTGTTTGTCTCGTCACTAATACAGTTGCGTTTCAGAGGATTAACAGGACAGCGAATTCTTATTTTTTTAAAAGTTCTTCGATTCGATCGACAATCAATTGAGCTTGAGTGCCGGGCGAACAGCGCCGATACTGATCACGAAATTGATCGGCGCGGATCGCAAATTGCGGATCCGTCAGCAAGCGGCGCAGCGCGGGTGCAATCTCATCCGGTTTAAAACGATCGACGATTAAAGCAGCGCCCAACTCGACAGTCCGCTTCGCGCCCAGGTATTGCTCTAATTGAATGGGAAGCTGGAGGATGGGACGGCCTGCCAGCAGAAACGCAGCCGTAGCGCCATGCGAACCATTGAGGATTCCCAACGAGCATTCTTGCGCGGCCCAGGCCAAATCGACGTGTTCCGTGACAATGCGCAGGCCGGCTGAGGGCGGCGTGATCGCCGTGTCAGGCCCTTTGCCGCTAATGTAAATAAGGCAGGGGAAATTCAGCATTTCCAGGGCCTTTAAGATGCCTGGCAGACTGTCATCGGCGTGCAAATAAGCAAACATCTTCGGCCCATTTCCCTCGGGCCAAGCGGGCCGTGCTCCGGTCGTGGCGTTGGGGATGCCCCAATACTTGGCATCCACGCGCGCGCCGAAATGATCGAGTTCGGCAAACGTCGTCAAGAAGTTTTCCTGGACGCGGGCATAGACCTGGGTGGGGCGGTCAAACGGTTTGCTGCGCGGCAACAAACGATTGAGATTCTCCACGATCCGTGCCGAGGTCGATTGTTCCCGCGCTGGCTCGGCAGGAACCCAGGTGCGCAGCAACCGGGTGGGGGACTCGTCCGGCGGACTGCAAAATCCCGTGCCGAGGGTGGCATGCGGAAGTCCCAAAGACTGCGAGATCAGGAGCGCCGTGGGGCTGTGATCGTGGATCACAAAGTCGGGCTGAATTTGTTTGTACAATTCTTCCCAGCCATACAGGAGCACGCGCAGTTCTTTGCCCTCACCCCAGCCGATGTTATACAAAATATCGACAAAATATTTTACCGGATGGTTTTCAAAGATGGTGGGATAAGTTTTATGGGGCGCGCGGTGAACCGCGGCCAGTAGATTCGGCCAGATCTTGTCGACGTGAGCTCGTTCGCGGATGGCGGCGGACACCTGATGTCCGCGCTGCTCCAACGCCAACAGAATCGGATAAATCCGAGTCAGATGACCCAAGCCGCCCCCCAATTCCCACGTGTACAAAATTCGGGCCATTCGAGGTGCTATGTAAGAGCCATGATCATGCGCTGAGCTTCTAATCCTTCGGCATCCGTGAAATCCAAATACAGCCAGCCATTCCCGAGTTCCGGCACGGAAATGATGTACTTAAATGCCCCCGTTTCAGAAAGTTGAATCGTGCCCTGGGCGATTCCGCTGTAATGCACCAGAAGATCGGTGACGGGTTCATCATCGATGATGCTGCCCGAGACAAAGACTTCGCGATCTTCCCCCGTGTAGCGATAAAGAAAATTGCTGAAGGTGGGGCGATCGCCGATCGTATCGCCGACAGCCTCGTTCGTTTCCAGGTCGAAGCCGAGAGCATCGTGGCCGGTGCCGCCGAGAAGGTAGTCGTCCCCGCTGCCGCCGTCGAGATAGTCATCCCCGCTGCCGCCGTCGAGATAGTCGTCGCCATCTCCGCTATCGAGATAATCATCGCCATCTTCGCCGAATAATTGATCGGTGCCGCTGAAGCCATACATCGTATCGTTGCCGGCGCCGCCAAAAATTACGTCATCGCCGTTGGTGCCATAAATGAGATCGTCACCTTCGCCGCCGAGGAAGAAATCGCCAGGGTCGGCATAGCTGCTGCTGCCAGAGCTATTCCCCAAGATGTCAGATCCCGCCCCGCCGTAGAGACAATCCGCTCCCGCGCCGCCCTCGAGTTGATCGTCGCCATCGCCGCCGCTGAGATAGTCGTCGCCATCTTCGCCGTATAATTGATCGTTGCCGCCGAAGCCAAAGATCATATCAAAGCCGCCGCCGCCATAGATGATGTCATCGCCGTCGGTGCCATAGATCAGATCGTCGCCTTCGCCGGCGTTGATGATATCGCCGTAGCCGTTGTAGTTGCTCCCGCCATAACTCTCGCCAATGGTGTCTGCCCCATCGCCGCCATAGAGTAAATCGGCATCTTCCCCGCCGTTGAGATAATCGTCGCCCTCGTCTCCGTTAAGAAGATCATTCCCCCCTTCGCCGAAGAGTTGATCATTGCCCCCCTCGCCGACGAGTTGATCATGGCCGTCCCCGCCAATGAGGTGGTCATTGCCCTCCCCGCCAAATAACAGGTCGTTCCCCGCGCCGCCCAGCAGGAAATCGTTGCCCCCGCCGCCAAAAGCCCTGACCGAATGTGTCAAGGCGTAATCCGCTAGCACCCAATCAACGTCGCCATGCGTGCGCACGGCAATGCCCGTGATCTCGGTCGGCAGATAACTGTAGAAGATGCTATTGAGGTCGACTTGCAGCGAGCCATTATCGTAAAACGTGACGACATCGCCGGCGGATGTTCCATGAATTTGAAGGACGGAATCCGCATCGACAAACGCTCCGCCCCCGAAGACGATTTGATTGTTCCCTTCGTGGTCTTCCGCGATTTCCGCTCCGTCATCAATTACGGCGAGCAATTCGAAATCCGCCAAGAGATCGGAAAACGCGGCCGGGATCATCACCTGATGCGCGCCGACTTCCAAGCCCCCTGCGATCCGCTGCGAGAGCACAAACTGCGGCTCCGGCACCCCGTCAACGCTGCGATAGATGGCGAGATCGAATCCGCTGGTCGTCTCCTGGGCAATGCTAAAATCGACGACCAGATTGACGCCATCCGAGGCGAACGAATTGATGGACAAATCGGCAGCCAGCAGACTCCGAGATTCCAGTGCTTCGAAGCGACGGCGTGGCTTACGCCCGGCACCTTGCGGCGCGAGTCCGGAAAAAAGCCGATAAATAGAGGCGAAGATACTCATCGATTGACCTTGTAGACCTTTGCTAATCGCGGGGTTAGCGAACACCGCCGCAAATGGAAGGATTCCGGCAGAAAAATCGCTGCCGGAATGTCTCTCCAAAGGACTAGTTGCGATTGCAACCGCCGAGAGGACACCCTTTACAAATAATTACAGAAATTTTTAGGGCAACAGAAAGAGGCCCGGCCAAAGGTCAATCCAGGGAGATTCCTGGGAAAGGCGGGCCGCGGCAGGGCGTTTGGAGCGATATTTCGCGATTTCCGGGTCAACTAACAGGGCTTGATCCCGTTGGAGATTTTCGAATTCTTCGAAGCTCATCCCCCCCTGGAGGGCTCGCAACGAGAGTTGTTTGGCAATTTCGCCGTGCGCTGGATCGCCTACCGCCAAATGGCAAACGGAGCCGAGAACCAATAATTCCGGATACGGCTCGGGCAACGCGATCGCCTGATCAACGTCATCAATGGCACTGCGACGAAGTGGCCGATGGTCGTTGATGTCGGCCATATACGCCAACTTGGCGCGCCCGCTTAACGCTTGTCGAAGTTTCGGCTGCAACGCGATTGCCGCATCAAACTGCTCAAACGCTAGGGCCTGCGTCGCGGTGCCCAACAGACGATAAGTATGCGCCAAGTTGCTGGCGAATTCGGCAGAATTCGGCAGCATCGATTCGGCGAGTTCGTACCATTGAATGGCGCTCTTATAATTGCCGGCCTGACTCTCCAGATAGCCGAGGCAGGCGGCAATTTTCGGGTCTTGTTGGATTTCATAAGACTTCGACCACGACGCTTTCGCTCCAGCCCAATCTTTGGCGAGGGCTTGAGCGCGGCCTAGCCCATTCAACGCTGCAATGTTCTGCGGCTCGACGGTTAATGCTTCGCGAAAACTGGCCGCGGCTGTTTCGTAATCTTTGGCCGCCGTCTGTTTTCTGCCCAATTCGATTTTTCGTTCGGCGAAGGGAGCTTGGGTGAGGAACATCACGCTGGCGAGAATCAGCAGGATGCTAAGCAAGGTCATGCCGAGCGCGGCACGGCGCGGATGGCGCAAGATCGAGCGGCGCAGCTGCGCCTTCCTGCCTCGACAGTGATCCAGTTCCGCCAACAAGTCGCTGGCCGAACGAGGCCGAACCGTTCTGTCGAATTCCAGACAGCGATGCACCAGCGCCGCGGTTCGGTCATCCAGTTCCGGAACGAGCCGTTGAATCGGCTCCGCGCCGGCTTGAATTTTTTTCACATAGTCGATTGCCTCCGCCTTGGTGACAACTCCCGCCGCCTTGGCGGGAAATGGCAACTTGCCCGAGAGCAACTCGTAGCAGATGACGCCGAGCGCATACAAATCAGTTCGCTCGTCGAGTGTATTCTTGCCTTTGGGAGAAATCAAAACTTGCTCGACTTGCTCCGGCGACATGTAGGGCAAGGTCCCGCCGATCCGATTTTCCACCCCCATGAGATCGATCGAAAGATTGAAATCGAGCAGCATCGCGACGCGCTCGGGCGTGATCAAAATATTCGATGGCTTCAGGTCGCGATGCAGGATGTTTTGCCCATGCACATAGACCAGCGCGCGGGCAGCCTGGCTGATCAACTCGAGCGTGGTCTCGGGGAAGGGCCTATTCAGCACCTCGTTGGGAGTATCAATGCTCTGCGCTTCATCTACTGACGAGCGTTTTTTGAGCTCTTGCCAGAAGCGGCGAGACTTTTCCCACGGCGGCGAAGCTTCACTGGCCAGCATCAAGTCGGCCAGCGTCGAGCGCCCTTTGAAGGGCATGCACACGGCCGTCAAATTGCTCGCAGGATCTTCGCAGACCGAATAAATCGGCACCACATGCGGATGGTTGAGCTTGGCTAGCAACGTCGCTTCCGCTTGCCCATACGGCGAAATCTTGAGGGCCACCAAACGATTGCCCAAACTCTGTTCGCGGGCCAAGTAGACTCGGCCAATCGCCCCCCGGCCTAACTCCGAGCAGATTTCGTAGCCCAGAAAATCTTCTCCCGGCAAGGGCCAAACTTTTTGCTCGCTGAGCCATTCCGGAACATTGCCCGAGGCATGGAAGTAACGATGGACTTCGATGAGTTCCTGAATTTGCGTGTCGTATTCCGGAAAGACTCCGGCATATTCCGCGGTGCGGCGGATTTCACCCGCGGCGGCGCGCTGACAATAGTCCTCGTAGACCAGGTCCAAGACATACGAGCGGTACTCGCGCAACTGCGGATACGTCTCGACGATCTTGGGAAATTCCAAGAGCTCGCCGCTCTTGGAACGATTCAGCAGATCCTTGAAGATTTCACGGTGCGCGAGTTGCTCGCGAATGTCAAAGTTCTGCAGCGTCTCATTGGGATCGATGCTGAAGGGCGTGGTCATTCATCGGCCTCTTTGGAAAGCCGATCGATGACGCGGCGCGCCGTGCGCCCATGGATCCCCAGCGTCGAGCCGATCTCGTCATACGTTAGGCCCGCCAAGCGCAGTTTGACAATGCCTTGGTTTTGCTCCGACTCGCCGGCCATGAGCGAATGCCAGAGCTCGCGCGCCTGGGCTATCTGACTCGGCCGCGGCGAGTTCGGATCGAGATAATGATGATCCGCCGGGTCGGCGGATTCCTCGCGCCGCAGATCGTGCTTCTGAGTCTCTAGGCGGCGGCGCTGCTCGTGGGCCAGTTTGTTCTGCGCCATGCCCATCAAGAAGGCGGAGAGTTGCGCGGGCGTTTGGAAGCTATTGAAACGCTCCCGCTCCTTGAATAACGAAAACCAGACGGCTTGAACAAAATCGATCGAGTCGAATTTCGAGCGCATGTGCTCATTGAGACTGCGGCGGATCACGCGCTGCACACTGCTGCCATAGTGCTCCACCAATTCCCACGCCGCTTCTTCTGAACCGTCGCGCAAGCGACGCATCAATGCCGCGAACTCAGTGGGCTTCGTTGATTCGAGCTGCATGATGGATCGCTAAACTGGGAGAGACCTTGGCTATTTTAGCAAATCACGGCGATCGGGTGTTATGCGGAAAAACCGAATATTTTTGGCGGATTTGCCGCACGAATCCGCTTGGAATGGGAAATACGGGCCAATCCCCATCCTCACTCGACCTCTGCGCGAGGGCGTTCTCTCGTGTCCTTGCACCAGGCTCGTAAAAGAAAACAAGCCCGGCGTTTCCGCCGGGCTTGTTGGGTTGACGAGATTTTTTCTAGCAAGCCGCAAGGCTTAGGCTTGTTGCTTTGCCAAGCGGCGGCGACGTAGTCCCACGCCGGCGAAGCCGAGCAAGGCCAGTCCGCCAAGGACGAACGTCGATGGTTCCGGCACCGCTTGCACCAAGTTCCCGCCGCCTCCGGCGGTCAACAGCGGGCCGCCTTGACTGGTCAGGCCGGTGATGTACAAGTCGAAGTCCGTCGCCGAATCGACCGTGCCGCTGTAGTCAAAGTCCCCGAACAACCAGCCGCCGAGACTGCCGCCGCTGGTCAGACCCGTGATGTACAAGTCGAAGTCGGTCGCCGTATCAACCGAGCCGCTCAAGTCGGCATCACCGTAGTAGGTGTACTTGATCAGCACATCGTTGGCGTCAACGGTTTGGCCCGAGAAGCTGGTGTAACCCAGTTCCACGTTTGCCGCGATGCCGAGCACCGTGTTGAAGTTGGGATCGTTGGCGAAGGCGCTGCTGGTGATGCCGGGACCGTTGCCGTAGCTGCCGTTGACGTCCAAGCCCGAGGCGAGCTGCGCCGTGAGTGTGGCGAGGTTGCCGTTGTCGACGACCAGGTCGTTGTTGGTGAGGTCCAACTTGCCCGCGGCATTGATGCTCAGGTTCGTGACCACACTCGTGCCGCTGTCGCCGCCGTTGGTTGCCACGGTCACCGTGTTGCCGGCACCA